>PIXT01000104.1 GCA_003096235.1 Candidatus Bathyarchaeum sp.
ACTGTGAAGGTGGTTGGCTCCTTTAAAGGTCATCAGAGTTTTTATGCTCATATGGGGAAGGATGGTAGAATCACGGTTCCTGCAATTCAAAGAGAATTGCTACAACATGAAAGGGAAGACAGCCTAGAACACCGCATTATAGAAGTAACGTTAGAGCCGGCGTAATCAGAACTTGTGTTTAGGGCTGGAGGAACTGTTTGCTGAACAAGAGGAAATTATAAGAGCACAAAAGTAGAGAAAAGAAAACCTGCAGATGTGAGGTTACTCTTTGAAAAGCAAGTCCATGTTGCTGTTGGCAGTTTTTGTGGCCTTTTTTGTTTTCCAGCTATTCCTTTTTGCCAAGTCGTTTCCAGCAGAGTACAACCTTTACTTAAGGTATGTTGAGCGCCTTGAAACAACTGACCCTTTCTGGACTAACTTTTGGTTTTCTTCAGAGCTAATTGGGGAAGTAGGGTTAGCAATCCGCTTTGTTGGCTCTAGTCTAGCTCTTGCTTTTGGCTACGTTTTGGTTAGAAAAAAACAGACTAATCTTTCGCTTCTTAGAAAAGCCGTCCTGTGTGAAGGAATCTACTATGTGTCCAATGTTCCTTTCATAATCAGTCTCTTTGCGCGGCCAAACACGTCACTGGTAAACATTGAAGCAGGTCTTTCTTACCTTCTGCAAATGTTGTTTGTTTCGGTGCCCTTCTTTTTCCTGTACTTTGAATTGAAAAAGAAACCCCAAAATAATTCGAAAGCATACAAATGGGCAACTGTAGCAATCGTTGGTTTCGCTTTGGGCTTGTGGATTAAACATTTCTTCATGAATTTGTATGCTCTGCCAATTAATTTGGCTGACAGCTTGCTGTTTACGGGATTCCTGAACTCAACCTTAACGCCACTTCTAGGGACAACCTTTCTGACGATTGCCCTCTTGCCTATAATAAAGGAAAAATCACTGAACTACAATTCTAGACTTTGTGGCGTCGGATTCCTTTTCATTGGGCTATATTTTGTAATTTACTTGCTGATTTCCTTAGTAAACCAAAGTTACGCCAATTTTCTGGTCTTAACCGAATTATGGGCAATATCCTTCATAGTTCCTGGTGTTGGGTTCGCCATCAAAAACAATTAGAAACATTTCTGAAATTATTTAGTGACTTTTACCCGATACCGTGTGAACTTAGAGAATTATGGTGGACTCTTTTGGTTTCGGAGTTTTGGCAACCAGAATCCTCAAGGGTTTGTCAGATTCGTTGTACCAACAATGAACAATCTTTGCAGGGCTGTGGACGATGGAGTCTTTTTCCGCTTCCTTTTTTTCGTCTCCAACCTCAACAATTCCTTTACCTTCTAGGACATAGAAGAAAACGTCAACAGGCGTAATGTGGCGTTTCAGGGCTTCGCCGGGCTTAAGGGTTAAAACTATGACTTGGGCGTTTTCGTGGGCGTATATTGGTCGGGCGTCTACTCCATGGGGGTTTTTCTGGCTTTCTGTTTCACTTACTTTTGTAATTTCCAAAAATTTCAACCTCAACTACTGTTTTTCATTTTTTTGTTCTTGAACTCTTTCAAGGTCAGGGGCTTCTTTCTTCCATCAAACACGTGATGCAACGCCAAAACTGGGCTCTTGTAAATCAGCCGAGGTCCAGAATAACGCATTATCTGTTTGGCTTTCTCTCGCATCTCGGGCTGATAGCAGTGAACCAAGCATTTGCCGCAGGTGGATTTTTCTTCTTGAAACGGGCACTTGTCCAAGCGCATGAAGGCGTATTCTAGAAACTCTGTGCAGTCATCGCACAACTGGTTGTCTTTGGTTTTGTGTTTTCCTTTGCAGTAAACATGAACCATTTTGTCTATGGTTTTCTTTTCTCTGGTTATTCGCGGATGCTCTGTAGTCACCGTTTAGTTACCTCCTAGAAACAGCCCCTTATTTGAATAATTATTCATATGTAGCTTCTTTCATTTAAACTCTTCGGCACACCAAGCGAAACAAAAAACCTGCCCATATTGAAAGTTCAGCATGAGTTCAATTAATTATCTCACTAGAATTTGTCCATAATATGTGGAAATAGTCCAAAAAAACTGATGTTACGCACGGATTATCGGTCCACAACGCAGGTTCATTTGCCAATTCTCCGGTGATGGAAACGTCAATAACAGCTTTAGATTCATCAAAAATGGCAACTGTTGCATGGGGAGGTTCGTCGGTGTACCTGATTTGATAGTTTGAATATTTTTTATGTTCATGTATTATCGAATCAATTGATTGACTGTTTTTGGGCTTTTCCAAAATTACTTGTATTTGCACATTTCTTTTTAGGGCATCTATTGCCGAATCACCAAAATTAAAAATTACCCTAGGAAATCTCTCCCAATTCATAATAAATTTAATCGATTTCTTAGTGTTGTAAATCATTTCATGTCTCTTTCTTATGTATGGGTCTTTTTTGTTAATCCAGATAAATTGGCTTCTGGGACTAATAGGATTAGTTTTTTTATCATCTTTACTAATTGCTTGAACTAGCTCTTCTGCCCTTTCATTCAGTGAAAGAATCTGCTGATGTTTACGTTCAACTAAAAATTTAATTGTATTATGAATAGGCAAAGCTCTTATTGAAACTGGCTTTTCTAAAGATTTCTCGATTATGCCTATTTCATCTAACTCGTCTAGGATTAAATAAATGTGAGGCGTAGCTATTTTAGTAATTTCTGAAATTTTTTTTGGAGAAATTGATTCATGTTGAGCTATTGCTAGAAAAACTCTTGCTTGAGATTGTGTTAACCCAAGAGAAGTCAAAGTGCTTACATGATTTGGATTAATCTCCAGATCATTTATCCCCCTTCGGTTCTTCTAAGACACTTCAAAGTTATAAAAAATTTTTGGAGTTTAAGTACAGTTGGTACAAAACAATTCTCTTAATCAAATCAGCTGGTTAGTACCTTTTTAAAAAGGAGATAAAAAATGTACTCAGCAAATAGTTTGAAAAATCTTGGATATAAACCAAAAATCCTTGCTTTCGCTTTCATAACGATTTTGCTCACCTCTGCTTTCATGTTCATGACGACTTCTACTGTCAAAGGAGTTCTTGCTCCTGACCAACCCTATAGTGGTCCACTAAAAGCTGGAGATGTTGCAGATGGAACCTTTGATACTGATGTTTGGATTAGTATTAGGCCCCAAGTTGTAGGAGTTAACACTCCCGTATTGGTAAACGTGTGGGCTACTCCTGCATCAAATGCTCAGCGCAGACTTCATGGTTTCCACATAATCATCACAAAACCTGATGGAACTACAGACGAGTTTACTATGGACTCTGAAATTGACACTGCCGCTACTTGGATGGAATACGTGCCTACCCAAATTGGAGAATACAGATACAGAGTTGAATTTCCAGGAACCTTCCACCCTGCAGGTTATTATAACAATGGACAAGCCTTCACTGAAGCTTCAGAAGCTGGTATAGGATATCCTAACAGACCCGTACAGTACACGGGTACAACATATTACAACCCATCCGTTAGTCCAGAATACACTTTCACAGTCCAGGAAGAAATGGTCTTTTCTTGGAGCCCAACTATGATGCAAGCACCAACCGACTACTGGACACGCCCAGTAGCGCCAGAACAAAGAGACTGGCTCTCGGTCATAGGAGACTTTCCATGGTACGGACCCGCAGGATTCGACTATTATACTCTATATCCTGATTGCAGTCCCTACTGGAACCCCAGAATGGACTTCTATCCATACGTAGAAGGTCCAGAAAGTGCACACGTAGCTTGGAAACGTGTTGACACCATCGCAGGTATAACTGGTACAGGAAGATATGGTGAATACGGTTCAAGAGGCTGGAGTTACACCGTTCCATTTGCCACCACATCAAACAGCCCTTCATCGATTTACATGGTAATTGGTGGAAGAGGTTACATGTCCGTTCCAAAAGTGGTATCACAAATTGTCGACGGTGAAGTCCAACAAGTATCAACAAACGCTTTACAATGTGTTGACATTCGAACAGGTGAATTAATCTGGGAAGTTGATGGATTTACCCATTCACAATCGCAATCAAGCTTCGGAACTTGGCAATTTAGAGGTGCAATAGAATATCCTTCATTAAGTATTGTATACTTGGATGGCAACAGGCTAGTAAAATACGATTCTGACACAGGCGCTAAGACGTTAGACGTTTCAATTTCGCCTTTGACTTCAGCAATTCATTACATGAACGGCTATGGCATAGGTGTCCAAAACCTAGGTGGCGGTGAATACCGTTTAATTAACTTCACAACTACTGGCTCAGCAAGTAACTTTGCTGACAGGGTCATGAGCAACATAAGCTGGCCTTTAAGCAATCTTCCAGCTACTACTGATTACAGTCTAGGAATTGCCGCATCTTTTGGTCGTGGTCTAATTGGATACAGTGGAACAACTACTGAACAACGACTAGTCACTGTTAACCTTTACACAGGACAAATCATAGTAAACAAAACCATTGCACCCGCAGGCTCAGGAGAATTCATGGGATACAGTGGTGCATCAGATGTTTGTGACAAAGGAATATACGCTTTCCTAACCGCATGGGGAACCTTCGTAGGCCTTGACATCCAAACAGGAGCAATCAGATGGACAAGCCCCCGAATGGATGAACCTTGGGATGCCAACGGTTTTGGAGCTTACGACACCACATCGGCTTACGGAATGTTCTACAGAGCTGCTTACTCAGGAATATACGCTTTTGACTGGGACACAGGCGACATAGTCTGGAAGTACGAAGCACCAGCTATAACTCCGTTTGAAACCCCATACATTACACCAGATGGCACAACAGTAAACTCATTTAACGGACAAATTTGGGCAGCTGACGGAAAAAACTACAGCGTAAACACTCAACACACACCAACTCAGCCATACACTAGAGGATGGCAACTTCACTGCATTGACGCCAAAACAGGTGAAGGCATATTCAAAACAATAATGGGCGGAGCAAGAATGACTGCTATCGCCGATGGATACTTGGCACTTGCAGACTCCTACACTGGTACAATGTATGTTCTAGGCAAAGGCAAGAGCGAAACAACAGTATCAACTCCTGATGTTGCAGTGCCAAAAGGAACTGCAATGACAATAAAGGGAAGTGTTCTTGATTTGTCGCCTGCTCAACCTGGAACTGCATGTGTTGCTGCAGAATCCATGTCAACTCAGATGGAGTATCTACATAGGCAGATGCCCATTGGCGGACTTTGGGGAGACGAAACCATACTCGGTGTGCCCGTTACTTTAACCGCAATTGGACAAGACGGTTCTTACATAGACCTTGGAACAGTTACTACTGAAGGATACTTAGGCACTTTCGGAAAAACATGGACACCAACCACAGAAGGAACCTACCAGATAATTGCCTCCTTTGCAGGAGACGACTCTTATGGAAGCTCATCAGCAACAACATGGGTCACAGTCGGTCCAGCATCATCAGCAGCAACCCCAATTGAACCAGAAGACCCCACACAACCAACCCCAGAAGAACCAACAACCGAAGAACCCACAACCCCTGAAGAACCCGGAACACCAGAACAGCCCACACCAGAAGAGCCCCTACTAGAACAGCCCTTTATCAGCACAGAAATTGCAATCGCCATAGCTGTAGTAGCTGCATGCGTAATCGGTGCAGTAGCATACTTCGCTATACAAAGACGAAAATAAACAAGGGAGAAAAAACCAACACTCCCCCTTTTTTTGGGAACAATTGAGGAAGAGGCTGAAAAAGCTTGCAAACAGGAAATAGCACTTATCCCCCTGGAAAGGTCCAACGCCTGTGCTCATCAACAACTTCCTGTCTTGAAGCTTCAGTTACTTCTTCTTCAAGATTAAACAAAACTAAATGAAAAGCAAGAATGGACTGAAGAAGCTTAACTTGGAAAAATGAAAATAATCCCTTATTGTTATTTTCATCTGTCTTTCTCCAAAAGTATTTCCGAGTTAAGCCTCAGAAATCCAATTAATAAAATTCCGTTTGCAGTAGGTGCTTAGATGCACCCGCCACAGTTTACGCAGCCCCCCATGATTCCTCTACACCACATTGGAAGAGGTTCAGTTCTGGATGCTTCCGCTGAATTTTCTAACTGTTTTGGTTTTTTGGGGGTTTGTATCTTTGACATTTTGCATTCCTATTTACCTATAATGACGTGGTTGTGCTAGAACATATAGCCTGCAAGTTATGACAGAAATGAACATCAGTTACATTTTATGTTACCCAAAACATTTGTAATTAACAATGTTTTATGTAGTAATTGACTAAGTAACAAAAAATGTAACTGTAGTTTCAAACAAAGTAACATAACGTAACAATTCTACGATTACAGCCAACTATTCTTGTTGGGTTAAGTTTCAACCTGTTGCCCTTTCTCTCCCACTCTTACTCTCTCAATACTTCAAGACTTCAAAAGAATCCTCGATACAGAGACTCCCCCTATAACCTAAAAAACCCACACAAAATGTTGATGACTAAAAGTTTTATATCGTAACGACCAAATCCTATGTCGGGGGATATTTTTGCCTTTGAAATCAGTTAACGCCATAGCCAATGGTTTTGATACTACAACCAAAAACCTGTTGTTGTTTGCACCACCACTTGTTCTCCTTGCAATTCAATTATTATTTCAGTTTTTAGTTTACAACTTTCCAAACATTTGGCTGGTGTGGGCCGGTCGATTCATAGTTGGCCTGATTGGATTCATTGCATACTGTATTGTTGTTGACATGACCAATGACGCCATCAACGGTCAGCCATTAAACTTGAACAAAAGCCTAAACGCCATAATGGGTCGACTGGCAGAACTGATTCTAGTAGCAATTGTAACCGTATTATGTGCCCTTACGATCCTTCTAATTCCTCTTGCACTGTTCCTCAGAACAATTACAGTAGTAGAAAAAACAGATACCAATCAAACTATATCAAAATCAGTAGATTTTGTTCGCAACAATTTGGGAGAAGTTGTTTTTTTTGCAATCATCGTGATAATAGTTGCTGTTTTTATTAGCTTTGGTTTCTCATTAATTCCCTTCGTTGGTGCCTATCTTAGTGATTTCTTAAACATGCTTGTTAACGTTGTTTTTACGACGGCATCCGTTCACTTGTACTTTTCATTAAAGGAGACCACAACAACCCCACAACAGTCGCTTAACACATGACATTTTTACCCGCCTGTTTTAGACCCAATTCCACGCATAGAATATGGTCAGGCGTTTAACACCAGTCCGACGACTATCAAGAATTTGTCATAAGCACCGGGGTAACTAGGCAACCCAGAAAGATTGAAACCAATCAAGGCTAATGCTACGATAATGTTTGACCATTGAATCATAGGATATGTCAGAGTCAGGGACAGAACCAGCATAACAATTGGAAGCAACATCAGCAGAGCCATTCCCATCAAAATGGTTTGGGTCATTTTCTTTCCTTCAATTTCTCCTGGTTTGAAATCCCCAGCAAATATCCGCAACACATCCCCTAACAAATAGGTCAACATCAAGGCCACCCACAATCCCGAGAGAATAATTCTCACATCTTCCAAATTCAATCACGCCCGCTAGACAATTTCCGGGTTTTATATTTCGACTTTGGGTCTGGAGTTTAAAAATTAAACTCAAAACCTTGTTAGATTATGCCACTATCTGGTTTTCCTCATAAGTTGTGGCGTTTTCCCAAGAAGAGTTAAAGTGTTCTTTGAAGTTTAGCAAAATCTGCTCGTTGTTAGTCCATAGTGTTCTGGAATATTTTATTGGTGGTTCCGAATCAAGGCAGATTATAGCCAGTTGGTTATCGCAAATTGCACCATAAGGCTTCTGAGAGTCGAAGGAAAATCTGATTTCAAGGGTTGGATACTTCAACAAATGTGCGATTTGTTCGATTCTCATTGCAAACTCGTTATCGTTTCTAAAGGACCTGTCAAAAATCCACCTGACTCTGACTTTGTCCTGCAACAAGTTTTGGTAGATTTCAAAAACCTGATTGTTTTTAGGTTCCCTTTTTTCAGTTGCTATCACATCTACACTTTTTTTGATATGTAACAGTGTTTTTTCCCAATTTCGGCAAAAAACTTGTGAACCACTAGGAAGTATTTTAAAAAAATCTTGTTGTTTGTCAATTTTTTTAACGTAATCAAGTTGCTTTGCTAACTTCTTCAAGTTTTCTAAAACAGTATTGTATTCCCGTTTTTTTCCATTTATCAAAATTTCAATAGCTAAGGGCAATGGAACTGAACCATAGGTTGTGGATTTTCCCAGCTCTTTTCTAACTATCTCTTTTTCTTCTAGTTTCTTTAGGGTCCTGTACACGTTTGACCTATCAATATTTGACTGCTGAGCAATTTTGGACACAGGCACACTTCCCAATTGAACCAAAGACAAGAAAACTTTAGCTTCTTGAGAAGTTAACCCTGCACTTATGAGATCATTGACATAATCATCACTGATGATCAAGTCTGTTTCTCCCCCCAAACATGATTAAAAAAAATTTTGTTAAAAATTTTGTGGTTGGTTGTTACCTACACTTCGGTTTAAACGCACCTTCAACGAAACGTTATTGCAAGGTGAAAAACATGAAAGAAAAAAAACTGAAAAATAAAGGATTTGCGTTACTTTCAGTGATTCTGTTACTTTCATCTTTAGCAGTGGTAAGCATGGCCGATTTAGTGATGGCACAAACTTATGAAAACATGCAAGAAGGAGGTTCAATTTTACTCCCTGCAGGAGTAACTCCTGATCACTCCCTTTCCACAGAAGCATATCTGAGTTTTAGGCCCAACCCCGTAGGCTTAGGTGCAACATTTTTGGTAAACATGTGGATCACGCCATCGACACATGTAAGCCGATATTTCACGGACTATAAAATCACCATCCAAAAACCAAGTGGTGAAGAACATGTCGTGACTATGGACTCCTATCGTGCAGACACAACTGCATGGTTTGAGTGGATTGCTGACGAAGTTGGTGAATGGAAACTTAAATTTGAAATGCCCGGTGGTTATTTCCCAGCCGGTAACTACTCTGCAATCGAAGGCGCTGTGTTTTATCAACAAGGAGCAGTACTGAGTTTTCCCGAATCTGTGTACTATGAACCGTGTTCTACTGATTGGCAGACACTAACTGTTCAAGAAGAAATGGTGTATTCGTATCCTCCTTCTGAACTTCCAGAAGACTACTGGACTCGACCAATATCCCCAGAAAACAGAGAATGGGCAAAAATTTCTGGATGGTACCCATACAATGGAAAAGGCGGAGGTCCTAATTGGCCCGCTGAAACCAACATCTACAACACGGCAGACTACCAGTTCACTCCTTATGTCCAAGCACCAGAAACCTCCCACATTGTGTGGAAGAGGCTAATGGGTCTGAATGGTCTTATTGGAGGCGACATGGGACAAACGTCCTTTGCAAGTGGTGGCGGACCAGGGGGTGGAGGCACTCCATCAATTATCTACGCTGGGCGATGTTATGATACTGTTGGAAAAGTAATAAACGGGACAACAAAGCAGTTCTGGCGATGCTACGACCTGCGCACTGGCGAATTATTCTGGGAAACAGAAGCTCAATCCTACACGTACTTGTGGTTTGGAATATTTGAGATGACTACAACTATAGTTCCCTCTAGCATCCATTTCGAAGAAGGACACGGAGAAGTTCCAGGTGCTCAAACAACCTTCGGATTGAATGACTACCTTGTTGGCATTTCCAGCGGCGTGTTGAGAAAATGGGACCCCTACGATGGAAGCCTAGACCTTGAAGTAGATGTCATGGATGGAACACTATACAGTGACCCTTACGTTTTGAGTGTGCAAAATCTTGGTGATTTCTTCAACCCTGATTACCGCTTGATCAATTGGACAATAAACGGAGACACTGAAAACTTTGCTGACCGAGTAGTCAGTAATGTAACTTTTGCTTGGAGCAGTTTAGGAACATCTCAAGATTTCGAAACAGGTGTGGCAGTGCAACAAAACATGATAAACTATGGAGAAGCAGGAGCAGACTGGGTTGGTGTGGAACTAAGAGCAGCAAGTCTGAAAACAGGCCAAGAGCTTTGGGACACAACAATCATGGAGCGTTCATACAGCAGTTCATGTACAGTTGCTGACCATGGAAAAGTCGCTGTTTTGATGAAGGATGGAGACTTTTTGGCTTTTGATTTGTTAACAGGCAATCAAGCTTGGAGAAGTGAACAGATGGATTACCCGTGGGATGCACCTAGCTTTGGAGCTTATTCGATACATTCTGCTTATGGCATGTTCTATAGAACCGCATATTCTGGTGTTTACGCCTTTGACTGGGACACTGGTGACATAGTTTGGAAGTATGAGGCGCCTGCAGACAGCCCCTATGAAACACCATACGTTACGCCTGACGGCGCAACAGTTTATTCCTTTAATGCTGGCGGCAAAATAGCTGACGGTAAAATCTACGTTTTCAACACTGAACACACCACTACGCAGCCTGTTACTCGAGGTTGGGGAATTCACTGCATTAACGCCTTTACTGGTGAGGGCATCTGGAACATTACAGGATTCATGACTCCAGGTGCTATGGCTGATGGTTACCTTACAGCAGCTGGTGGCTACGACGGATACATGTATGTTTTTGGAAAAGGTGAAACTCAGACAACAGTAATGACTCCTCTTAGTGGAGCCGCAGTAGGTTCTCCTATGACAATTTCAGGGTCTGTTTTGGACATGTCCCCTAGTCAACCTGGTACGCCTTGTGTTTCTGAAGACTCCATGACACTGCAAATGGAATATTTGCATCTGCAAAGACCAATTGACGGTATCTGGCACGATGAGACAATTACAGGAGTTCCTGTATCCCTTACTGCAATAGCTGAAGACGGAACTTACGTTGACCTTGGCACAGTTACTACTGAGGGCTATTCAGGCACTTTTGGAAAAGCATGGACACCAACCGCACAAGGCACATACAAAGTTGTTGCATCTTTTGCAGGAGACAAATCTTATGGCAGCTCATCAGCAACCGCTTGGGTTACTGTTGGTCCAGCAGCATCAGCAGCAGCTCCCATTGAGCCAGAAGAACCCACAGCACCAACTCCAGAAGAGCCAACGCCCGAAGAGCCAACAACCCCTGAGGAACCTGAAACCCCAGAAGAGCCCGAGGAACCTGAACCAGAAACAACTGTAGAAACACCTCTGATTAGCACTGAACTGGCAATCGTCATAGCTGTCGTGGCTGCATGCGTAATTGGTGCCGTTGCATACCTAGCACTGCGAAGACGCAAATAAACAGGGAAAAACTCATTTCCTTTCCCTTTTTTTGTGGGGAACAAATTAGAAGAAGAGGCTGAAAACAATCAAGACAGGAGGGCAGCACTTTTTCCCTTAGGGGAGAAACTTTCGACCTGTGCTCATCAACAACTTCCTGTTTTTTGTGTCAGTTATCTCTTCTTCAAGTTTAAACAAAACTAAATGAAAGGCAAGAATGGACTGAAAAAACTTAACTTGGAAAAATGAAAATAATCCCTTCATTGTTATTTTCATAGCTTTCTCCAAAGGTATTTCCAAATTAAGCCTCAGAAATCCATTCTTGACTCCTGTTTTGTTCTTTTTTTGGGTTTGGGGTTACTTTTTTCCCTCTTGTCGGAACTCTTTTGGAGTGGTGTCTTCTTCAATCTTTTGTTTGCTCGTGGAGCCTTCTTTGCTACTTTGTCAATTATGTAGCCAAAAAAAGATAGGTTTTTAAATAAATGTGATTTTTCGCTTTCACGGAGGAAAATATAGAATGTCACAGTTTGCGATTGTTGGATTCTTTCTTATTTTGATAGATTTTATTCCTCTTCTTTTGGGGTTGAGCCTGTCTAAGGGTTCGTTTAAATCAAAATTTGTCAAAATATCGTTTCCAATATGGCTCCTGATGTTGGTTGTCGGTGCCCTTTTGATTATGACCTAAATAATCACAGGGGAAAACCGCAGGTAACTATTCTTTATCCATTGACAACACTTCAAAATACTTTTTGGGTTTGAGGTTAAATTTTAACCCCCAAACCCAAAGGCATAAAAAATCAAGTCTTTTTGATTATCTGATTATATTCAAAGTATGAGAAAACAACTAGTAATATTGTCCAAGTGAGAAAGATTAGATGTGTGCCTCCTATGAAAATAGGGTGTGATGCAATTCTGTTTCCTACAGAGATTATTATTAGAAATAGTGGACCCCACTTGTTCTGTTTTCTGATCCAAA
>PIXT01000105.1 GCA_003096235.1 Candidatus Bathyarchaeum sp.
AAACATTTCACGTTCATTTGATTTACCTCACGAAAGTAACGGCGACTTCTTATTCAAAGGGGAATCAAGCTATAAAAACTATCCAAAAGCTACATTCTGTTTTTGATTTGCTAAGGTTTGTGTGAACTTTGGCAGCAAACTTTTGCGGTGCTTGAACTTTCAGAAAAAACCTAGATTTCAACAATGAACCTCTATTAGCATACTAATAGAATCGAACACAGAGTTAGGTTCTCCTGTGTTCTTAGATTTCATAATCCCATTACATCACTTGAATATTTAAAATCTAACTGTCTGGATTAATCCAAGTTTTTTTGATTCACTACTGAGAAATCACCAAAATACACCTTAGAGGTTAACCCACCTTCTGATTCAAAGAACCCATATTTTGCTTCTTCTTCAGGAGGATTCACATTCCAAAACGGTGTCATAGAATACCTTAAAGCCCCATAAGATTCTCCTAAAGAGACAAAACCATTTCCATTAAAATCATAATCTTTACTTGCAATATATGAATAAGTTCTAGTGTATGGATTGTCATACACGTCACTTGTGCCATAAACATAAGCTAATGGCATAGTCACTAAGACATAAGGCGATGAAGTGATTTTCAAAGAATTGATAGACCCCGCTTGTCCACAACAATAAAGTGTTATTGCAGTAGTTTTTGCGTGTATCTGGTCTAATATTTCTCCAAGTTCGTCATAATGAACATAACACGTTGCGTTTGTATCATATCCAGTTCCATCATTAAACCAAACTCCTGTAGTGCTACCGTGTGATTCAAACATCAAATAAAAAAAAGAATTTTTTTCAATAGAACTTGAAAACTCTGTAACAGCCCTTTGGAAATCATCAATTGTTGCCTTCTTATAAGTTAACTTAACAACTTTTTTAGAGTCAAATTTTTGTTCATCGGTTAGGAAATAATAAGCAGAATCTCCTGCAACAGTATTTTCATCAGTATCAATTATTATTGCGTATCGTCCATTGTAAACATCATAAGGCAAATCAGCAATAGTTTTTTCAAAGTAATTGTTCATGTTGTCTTTGTCCCAATCAAAATCACTGTGTTTCCCACTATGAATGAATTCTATTTGTTCTGTTTGTGTAAATTGTTTTAGGAAATTAATTTGATTAACTTCATCTTGAGAAATAACACCATCATCAAGAAAAACATCAAATTCGTATTGTAAAATTTCACTAAAAGTTTGAACGTATTCATCAAACAAGATTCTAGACGCATCAGGTTCGACTTCCTCACCTAGTAACCCTAGAAAATCATTAGCAACAAAAAATCCAACTACAACAAAAGCAACTATTGCTACAGAAATGATTCCGATTGTTTTTCTTGACATTATGTTCCATCTCTTGTTTTGAAGTCATTAATAACGTTAATCAAAACAAGATAAATTCTATTTTATTCTGCTTTCAAAATTATTCGGGGTTAATAAAAGTGATATTAAATAAAATGAATCAGTTGACATGGAAATTGATTAATATATCTGCAACACTTGAGGAGAAGAAAAAGAAAGATTGCGAATTGAAGGAACTAAACCTTGTTATCGAGAAATGTGTTGCGATTGTTGCAGGAAAAAAATTTTCACAAGCATCTTTTTAGGCGAAATTGTGGTTTACTTGATTGGGGCTAAGCTATGAAGAAACTTCTTCCAATCGCATTTCTATTAGTTATAATGGTTTGCGGATTGGTTTTTGTCAACACCATGCATCTAGGCATAGCCCAAACAGAACTGGCTGGTGCAGAATTAAATTCAAAACTTGAAAACTCGGTAGTTGTACCTAATTTGCTTTGGAATCTTACATTTCCTAAATATATAACGGGCTACTACAAAGGCACCCCAAACTATTATTTGCCTGAGTTTGGGTCACCTACTGTCGTTGATGGTGTAGTTTACATAGCATGTAGTGGCGGTCCTAATCAAGGTCTGTACGCTTTGGATGCAAACACTGGGGAAACACTTTGGAATTGCAGCTACGAAAACGATGCAGTTTCACGTCCAGCAGTAGATAATGGAGTTGTTTACATAAACTCCAGAAACGACATGTATGCTTTCGATGCCGATACAGGTGCGAAATTGTGGCAACTCAGCTTTTTTGGCATTACTAGATCGTTCCCTTTGGTCGTTGATGGTTTGCTGTATTTTGGCGAAGCTAGAGGCAACGTATACGCATTGAATGCCTCCAACGGTGATATAGTTTGGAATCATACGGTGGGGGTTCCGTCACCAAAAGATGGATTGTTTTATGGTACTTTTTCAGATGTTTCGATTGCTGACGGTGTGGCATATATTGGCTCACAAAATTACAAGCTTTACGCTTTTGATGCTTTGTATGGCGGCAAAATTTGGAGTTACACTACGGGCTATTCGGTTGTTGCTGCACCCGCGATTGCTGAGGGAGCAGTTTATTTTGGTTCAGGAGACGGCACCGTTTATGCTTTGAATGCAACTAACGGCAAAAAGCTCTGGAGTTACATTACTCCTGAAAGCGAAAACAACGGCAACTGGATTGTTAGCACACCTTCTGTTGTTGACGGTGTAGTCTACATAGGTTCCGACAACGACGTATTTTATGCGTTAAAGGCTTCGAAAGGCACTAAAATCTGGAGTTACACTGCTGGCGGCAACATCCAGTCTTCTTCTACAGTTATTAACGGAGTGGTCTACGTTGCTTCCAGTGACAAAAACGTTTACGCCCTAAACGCTACTAACGGCGATAAAATCTGGAACTACACCACTGACGGCGGACGTTATACACACCCCACGGTCGCAAATAACGTGCTTTACATAGGCTCAAGATCAGGCAGCGTTTATGCCATAGGCGAATTAGCCGAGCCACCTCAAACATCACCCACAATACCTGAACAAACAATAATCACATTTGCCGCCATTCTAATCACAGCCACAACCATTGCCATAGTAGTCTCAAAGAAAAAAAGCAATAGTAAAGATAAAATTGGCACCCACAATTTGGGAAAAAACATCTAAACGCTGTTGCTAGCGTTTCTGTTTAGACCCACATCCATACACACCAAATGTTGTAATTACCGAATTCATATAATACTAAAACAAAAATTAAAGGAAAAAAGATATATCCCATGCAAAATACGAATCACTCTGTAATAATCAGATTTCTCATATCCCCAAATCTTAGAGCTTGCAATAAGTTTGCCAAAAATAAAATAATATCAACCCTGCTACCAACATGATGACTGAAATGTCCACATATTATCGAAAGTTGTAAGCAAGGATTCTGGGTTCATTTAAAAAGTTCCTCATTTCATTACTTTTTTAGTTAAAGGAATGACTTAATTCGATCAAAGATATCAACAGGTTTAATTGCTGTATTACAATACTTGCAAAACAATACTTTTCCAGACTCTGGAATTTCAAGGGAGGCATTACATTTAGGACAATTATATGTAGTCATTATAATTCCACCCTTTGACATTTCATCTTGGATTGATGAAAAATCTAACAAAACATGAATTCTAGATTTTTCCTTTTCAGATTGAATTAGAACTTTTCTGTCTGATATTGCGGAATTAATGACGGGTATAAGCGAATGTATGTTTCCCTGCATAAAATTTCTATAGTTGTTATTTTTGTCCAGAATAATTAGTTTGTCTCCGAACGCGATTTTGCCTCCTGAAACTGAAAACACGTCTTCAAGATTAATTCCAAAAATTATTGCTGAAGTTTTTGACCTAAATCCAATTGTGCAAGCAAAAAGAATTCTTTGGTTAGTAATGACCAAATATCCTGTTTTACCTGCTTTTGCACCCCACATAGCCATTGGGTCATCAAAACATTCAGTGCATCTCGAATGAGCAACATATTTTTCATCTTTTTGCCAAAATAGTCCGTTGTTTACTTCATCTGGAAGAGGAGAAACATTTGCATGTTCATTTGCTGTTGGCTTTAGTTCAACCGTAAGTTCTCGGATTCTTTTTGAACCTCTGCGTGTTCCGAGATATCCTTTATATTCTATGCCTTTTGAATCTAGTAATTCTCTTTGACACGCTCTGCAGATTCTTTTATCTTTAAACTCAGAAAAAAGCCCTGCCGCAATAGCATTGATGTAGGAAAACAAACGATTATGTTGATTATCCCGCAAACCTAATTTTTTTTGGCATCTTGCACACAGAGTCATTGTTACATCTTCAATAAACATTATTTAAATTTTATTTTAAAGAGTTGTGTCTTCTAAATCTGAATTTTTTAACATATTTTGATATTTGATTTACTTTTTGATTTTATTTTTTTATGATTATTACTGAATAAATGTGGTAAAACGCACTGCTGTTTTGACCCCTTAGTCAATTTCTGAGTACAATCAAAAATTTCCAGATTGAGATCAAAAGTTCAGACGCTGAAAATCATGTTCAATCTACAGCGTCAGCTAAAACAAGGTTGGTTGGGCTAAATTTTAAGGCATACATCATCGCATATTACTGTGGGGCGAGGTATGAGTCAGCAAAAGTGGGAAGACCTGATTCAAAGACTGATTAAGGGTGGTGTTCTTCGGTCGCCTAGTGTAGTTAGGGCGTTGCGGAGGGTTCCTCGTGAACTGTTTCTTCCCGAAAACGTGAAAGCTAATGCAGCAGTGGATTGTCCGCTTTCGATTGGTTCAGGGCAAACGGCTTCGGCGCCTCTCAGTTGACACGTGCGGTCTACTGGGCGAAACATGGTATCCATAATGGATGAAGCCCTTGAACTAGAAGTCGGACACAAAGTCCTAGAGGTAGGAGGGGGCTGTGGATGGCACGCCGCCACCATAGCAGAAATAGTGGCGCCTTCGGATGCACCCAAAGAACAGCGGGGTCACGTTTACACCGTAGAAAGAATACCAGAGTTAGCTGCGTTTGCACAAGACAACATCAAAAAAGCAGGATACACAGACAAAATTACAGTAATTAACCAAGATGGAACCTTGGGGTACCCCGAACAGGCACCGTATGACCGCATCTTAGTTGCGGCTGCGGGTCCACAAGTCCCAGAACCATTGATTGATCAACTAAAAGATGGGGGCGTTCTTCTTGTTCCTGTGGGCGGCGCACAGTTCTACCAAAGATTGGTTAGAGTCAGGAAAATTGGCGAGGAAATTGTTGAGGAAAACTTGGGAGCTGTCGCATTTGTGCCCTTAATTGGCAAGCATGGGTTTGAACCGTAGCGGGTTTTAGCCGAACCATGATTCAAGGGTTGTTTTGCTTTTTGCTTCTTTTTGTCCTTCAGCCATTCTGTTTAGGGTGTTGCGTATGCGCTGCTCGGAGAAGTCTCGTTCGCGACAAAGAAAATCTACCACACCCTCAATGTCAGGTTGCTTCCACTGCAGTTTATAGTTGTCTGTAACTTTTGGTTTAAGAAATATGTCTCTAATCGTTTTAGGGTCAGCAGGAAAAGTGGCATCTTTCAGGTTAGGAATAGTCTCTTCGATGCTTCCATACTTTTTTATCAATTTTAGAGCGGTCTTTGGTCCAACGCCCTTCACGCCATCAGGATTAAAGTCTGTTCCCACCAAAATAGCCACATCTATAAGCTGCTCACGAGTAACATCCAACTCTTTGAGAACATGATTCAACTTCATAATCTCGGGCACAACTTCAACGTAAACACGCTTTCTTGGAACCTTACGCCTACCACTCATAGTCACATTCCGCACAAGAGAAGTTGCACCAAACAGGAGGCTGTCATAGTCTTGGCTACCACAGTAGTCAGCATCACCCTTCATTGTCAAGTAGGCAGCTTGTGATTCACCTTCAGACGGCGCTTGAATCCACGGCACACCCAATGCAGTAAGAAGCCGTTTCGAATCCTCAGGCATATAATCCTTAAGCTTAGAAGTCATCTGAGCATAGGTTCTTGCTTTCTCCATTTTTCCGTCTCTTACGGCTTGTTCATACTTAACCAGCGCCTCTGCCTTGACTTTAGCACGGCGTTTAATCTCTGCCTCTTTAAGAGCAGGCGGAGCCCCATCAAAAACATATGCAACTTTGATGCCCAACTCAGTTAATTTTGCGGTTCGATAAAACAGCCCACTCAAATGGCTGGTTATCTTACCCGAACGATCCTTCAAAGGCGTGCCGTCTGGCTGACGGATAATTGCCAAAAACTGGTAAAGAGCATTATAGGCATCAATTGCTACAGTCTTCCCGCTCAGGTTCTTAAAATCAACCTTTGTTTTAGGAATCAACACCCTCAAATTTACGCCCAAAGTTCCGTGCCACCAGAATACTGGTCTACATGACTGCCCTGCAAAGAGGCTAAAGGACAGCTCTTAACGCTGCTCGACTAATTCAACTCGCCGTTTACCCTTTGAACGAGTTGAAACATATATGGTGCCTTCAATCTCCATTTTCATCAGAGTCCGGTTCAGTTCGCCGAATCCTACACACTCATGAGTCCCCTTCACCAAATCAAACAAGTCCACATCAGTCATTGGACCCTTCCGCTCTAGAAACTCCTTTATCTGTGTAGATAGCGGATGAGATTTCCAAGTTTTCATCATATTATTGTTCTACTCCTGAAATGTTACTATGCCACAGGTGTTGTAGGTTTCTTCAACTGACGAACATGCTTCATGAAGCCCTTATACCAAGTCTCCATGTTAGGCATTATAGAGGGACCAATCTTTTCAACAGCTTTCTTAAAGTCAGCAGCAGTAACTTCCTTGACTTTTATGTCAACACGCAAAGCATTCAACCCAGCCTCTCTACAAAGAGCCTCAATATCTGCCCCAGAATACTTCTTAGTTAAAGTAACCAACTGCGACAAATCCACATCTTTCGCCAACGGCATGTCTTTAGTGTAAATTTTAAAGATTTCTAGCCTACTGTCTTTGCTGGGCTCGGGAACGTAAATCAAACGATCAAACCTTCCAGGTCGAAGAATCGCAGGATCCACAATGTCTGGCCTGTTTGTCGCTGCAATAATAACAACGTCCTCCAAAGAAACAAGCCCATCCATCTCGGTCAACAGCTGGCTGATAACGCGCTCCGTGACTCCACTATCTGCGTAACCCATACCTCTTCCAGGAACTAGAGAATCAAATTCGTCAAAGAATATGACAGTTGGCGAAGCCATCCGTGCCTTCCGGAAAACCTCCCGAATTGCCTTCTCTGATTCTCCTACCCACTTAGAAAAGACTTCTGGACCTTTTATTGTTATGAAGTTTGCTTCGCTTTCTGTAGCTACTGCTCGGGCAAGAAGGGTCTTTCCGCATCCCGGAGGTCCATAGAGCATGATGCCTTTTGGGGGACGTATTCCCATTCGAATGAAAACGTCTGGGTTCTTGAGAGGCCATTCAACAGCTTCTATGAGGTCTTCTTTTACGTCGTTTAAGCCTCCTATGGCTGTCCAGTGAACACTAGGCACTTCTATGTAGACTTCTCTCATGGCTGTCGGCGTGATTTCCCTGTAAGCATTTAAAAAGTCCTCCATTCGAACCTCCATTTTCTCTAGAACGCTAGGGGGAATACGCTCTTCTTCAAGGTTTATTTCTGGGAGGTATCTACGCAACGCTTTCATTGCGGTTTCGCGTCCCAAAGCCGACAAGTCTGCTCCAGTGTAACCGTGAGACATCTTAGACAACTTTTCCATGTCAACATCGTCTTTTAGAGGCATACCTCTAGTGTGAATCTGCAGAACTTCAAAGCGTCCTTTTTGGTCGGGTACACCTATTTCGATTTCCCGATCAAAACGTCCAGGTCTTCTCAAAGCAGGGTCAAGAGCTTCAGGCCTGTTTGTGGCGCCTATAACTATTAGGTATCCTCTTCCTGCAAGTCCATCCATCAACGCAAGAAGCTGAGCAACAACACGTCTCTCTACCTCTCCGGTTACCTCTTCTCTTTTGGGCGCGATGGCGTCAAGCTCATCGATGAATATTATGCTTGGAGCATTTTTTTGGGCTTGCTGGAACATTTCGCGGAGTCTAGCTTCAGATTCGCCGTAAAATTTGCTCATTATTTCTGGACCGTTTATTGAGTAAAAGTTTGCTTCTGATTCGTTTGCTACTGCGCGTGCTAGAAGGGTTTTTCCGCATCCAGGTGGTCCATGTAACAGTACGCCTTTTGGGGGTTCTATTCCAAGTCTTTGGAAGAGTTCAGGGTGGCGTAGTGGAAGTTCAACCATTTCTCGGATACGTTGGATTTCTTCGTGGAGTCCTCCTATGTCCTCGTAGGTGGTTCGTGGTAAGCCTTCTGTTTCAGGGGCGGGTTCAGCTAGGATTTGGACGGCTGTGCCGTGGCTGATTCTGACTATTCCGTGGGGACGAGATTTTGTTACTCTGAAGGGTATTGCGTGTCCGAGCATCATGACAAGGGTGGTGTCGCCTTCTACAAAGGTTCTTTCCATGAGCCTGTTTTTCACGAAGTTTGTGAAGTCTTCATCAACGTTTAGTTTCATGTCTATTGGGGCTAAAACTACGGTTGTGGCGTTGGTTACTTGTGTTGGACGAATTACAACTAGTTCGTGCATTGCCACTCCAGCATTTTTGCGTGTAAATCCGTCGATTCGGATTATGTCTCTGTTTTGGTCTTCAGAGTATGCTGGCCATGCTATGGCTGCTGTGTTTCTTTTTCCAACAATTTCTATTACGTCGCCCGCTGAGATGCCTAATTTTTGCATTGTCTGCTGGTCGATTCGGGCGATTCCTCGATAAACGTCACGTTGCCGAGCGTCTTCTACTCTAAGTTGTACTTCGCTCACTTGTTTTCCTTCCGTTATGTGTGATCGTGAAGCTCCACATTTTTCGAAGGAGACTATTCATATTTAAGGTTTGACGAAACTAGAGCCTAGTCATTCCTAAGGTCTGTAACTGACCAACTTCTTCGATGTCAGTCATTATTTTTTCTGTTTCGTCCAGTATTCCTTCTTTTTCGGGCAGAACCATGTTAACTTTTAGTGCACATAAACCAAAAGCTATGGGTTCTTCAGCGAACTGTTGAATTGAAGCAATTCCTTCAAGTTGCTTTCTAATTTTTTCTTTCAATAATTCAAGGTCAACTGTGGATTCTGATGGAAAAATTTTGTAAGCAATAACTATCTTTCCCATTGTTCTTGTATCTCCTAAAGTTCTGTTAAGCTGTTTTGTTACATTACAAAGGTTACGTGTATTTTTGGTAATGTGAACAGCATCCTAGACGATAAGCTGACCTATTAACCTTACGATGTAAGGCTCTGATACAGGTGTATTGAGTAATAATTCACTCAAAGAAGGCGTTAATGTTCAGATGTGGATTTTGTTAACAAAAAAGTCCAACAAATTCTAGTTTTAATATGTTGAGCTTGCCTTGAAATCGCAGTTTGGGGTTACGAAAAATTAGATTAAACAGCACAACATAATGCATTATGAAGGGGTATCTGTGCAACTCAAAGATGAAACTATTCTGGCAATAGGCATGATATCAATGGCACTAGGTATTCTGATTGGACAATTTGTACACGTTGAATATTCAGGTTTCTCGGTTTCAGATTTTGTGCAAGGAGTCCTCGTTGGCTTATCATTAACGATGAATCTTGCGTACCTCATATTTCGGGCAAAAAAGTGAAACATATAAGCAGGTAAATGCGCCACAGACGGTAACTGTTTAATTTGCTGCAAACCAAATAGTTAGCAGTGATTTTGTATGAATCTTCCAGAATATATTTCCGTGCAAGAAGTGAAAAGAGTTTGTGCTGAACTCAAAATCAGAGATTGGACCTTGCTAAAGAAGGCAGAAGTTTTACCTGAAGAAGCTGAAGCGATATTAGCTGAACTAGAAACAGCAGACATGAACATTACACTAAAAGACTTTCAACGCGGACTTGAAGTTGAGCTGGAACATGGAATCGGTTTTGCAGAAGCAAACGTTACCAACAACCATCCGATATTAACCGGAAAAATTGTTTTGGCGCACTTCAAGGAATCGCTCGACTATTATCAACGCTTAGAAGTGGCTGAAATCGAGGGCGACATTCTGAAGGCAGTAGTAGGCAAGAACCCTGCGAAAGCTGCTGCTTTGTATGAAAAACTTGTGAAAGCAAAACTGGAGTTAAGCAAAGTAGAATCAGAGATGCTTTAACAAGTTTAACATAAAACAGCTGTAGGCGCGTTTCTGGCGCCCACCTATATTTGGCGTGGTTGAGTTTTGAGCATGAACACCAAAATACCGAACAGAATTTTTTGGATATCAAAAAAAGAAGCGGAAAAAAGGGGTTTTGTTGGTTTATTCTTGGTTGTTTAGTATTTTTAGTCCCAACATTCCAAGAATTGCTGTAATACCCAAGTCGGTCAAGTTCCAAAGAACATCGACCACTAAATCTAGTCCAGAGCTGTATCCGGCGGCAATGTATGAAAAGCCGCTGATTGAACTGAAGAAGAACGTAGCAGCCCATAGGAGCAGGAAGTAGGCTACAAGCTGATTCTTGGAAAAGCCTTCGACAAATTTTGATAATGGTTCACTCATTTTTTTTCCTCCTAATCATCCATGTTCAGCAAAAGTAATATATTAAATTTTAAGC
>PIXT01000106.1 GCA_003096235.1 Candidatus Bathyarchaeum sp.
CGATTTCCATGTATGCTCCGTTGTAGCCTTCTTTTTGAGCAATCAAGAAGTAAGTTGGGCTTTCAATAACAGAATACGAGAACTGACCATTATCGTCTGAGCGTATTGGAACCTTACCACCATATCCGCCGATGTCCAATTCCACGTTTGGTATCGGGGTTCCGTATTCATCCAATGTGACTCCTTGAATGTTCACTGGCCCTTCCAAGGTTATTCGGTTAAACACATCTATCTGGATGTCTTTGGTTACTGAGAACCTGTTGTTGGGGTCTTCCCAGTTGGTGTTTTCATCAAAGAACTCAAGGTATACTGTTCGGTTAATTGTTTGAATTGTGTTTGGTTCGTATGCACATTCTTGTTCTGTGAGAAGAATTTTAAACCACATAGACTCGCCTGGAGCAAGAGGCGTGGCTGCTTGAGGTGAGCCAACAGGAACCCGTCCGGGATTTGCAGTGCAATATTTAAAGTATTGAATTCTGAGGTTGTTTGTTCCCGTGTTTGTGGCTTTAAACTTGAAAATAAACCACATGTCCATGGGGTCATTGAAACTAAATTGTGTTTCAGAGAAGTCAAGAACCAAATCGTCTTCTAGGCTAGAAGATTGCGCTTTAACTGTTTGGTTTATTGTGCACATAAACAAGGCGAAACATAGTACAATAATTAATGCTGGTTTTTTCACACGAACCCACCCTTCAATTTCGTATTGCTGTAAACTTTTGAAAAAATCAAATATAGTGCTTATGAAAAACTAATCATAATTTCAAATTCTAACCTGATTTGAGGCAATCTTTAGAAGTTTTAAACACATAGCTTATTGTGTCTAGACGGGTCAACGCATTATTTATCAGCCAATAAATGTCTAGTAAAGACAACAATCAATACTGAATGTTGCTGATGAGGTTTTAATCCGTGAACACCTGTGAAGAACCTGAGACTTCACGTCGTAACATTTTCGCTTTAGGTTTCGTCAGTTTCTTTACGGACATGTCAAGCGAGATGGTTTTCAGCCTTTTACCAGCATTTTTGTTAGGATTGCCGGGCTCAAGCACCGCGATGCTGGGATTTATTGAAGGCTTTGCTGAAGCCCTAAGTTATGCGTTGCGTGCAGTTTCTGGAATTTTTTCTGACAAGTTCCGTAAACGCAAACCCTTTGTTTTAGCTGGTTATGCCCTGTCAAATGCTGTTAAGCCCTTTTTTGCAGTTGCAAGAGTGCCTTTTGACGTCTTTGTGATACGTGTCTCTGACAGAGTTGGAAAAGCCATTAGAACTTCTCCCCGGGACGCTTTGGTTTGTGAATCTGTTTCCGAAAAACGGCGTGGCGCAGCTTTCGGTTTACACAGAACTATGGACCAAGCAGGAGCCATAGTCGGGCCTGTGATTGCTTCAGCAGTTATGGTTATGTTGAGCTTCACCATCAGAGACGTTTTCTATCTGTCGTTGATTCCTGGCGGTATCGCTTTGCTGATAATTTTGTTCTTTGTTAAAGAGAGAACCGCAGAATCGTCGGGCAGTTTTCAGTTTTTAGAGGGCGTAAAATCTGTTTTGAAAGGCAACTTCTCTAAACTACTTGTTATTGTCAGCCTTTTCTCCCTTGGGGCCTTCAACTTTTCTTTTGTTCTCCTTAACGCCCAAGAAGCTGGAATTGCAGACTCCTTTATTCCTTTGGTTTATGCTGCAGTTAACGTTGCTCATACTGCTGTTGCGATTCCGGCAGGTGTACTATCTGACAAGGTGGGTAAAGAGAAGGTCATGGTTTTTGGTTACGCAGTTTTTCTTGTCACTGCATTGCTGTTTGTGTTTCCTACAACGGGCTATCTTGCTGTTGTGATAGCTTTGTTTTACGGTGCATACCTTGGAATTGTAGAAACCGTTCAAAGGGCTTTGATTCCAAGTTTTGTAAGCCAAAACCTTAGAGGCACAGCTTATGGATTGTACTATCTTGTTGTTGGTTCGTCTTTCTTTGTTTCAAACGCGGCAGTTGGACTTTTGTGGGGGTCTTTTGGTTCGTCCTTTGCGTCAGTTTACAGCGTAATCTTTTCTACTGTGGCAATAGTGGCTTTGATTTTGTTTGTTAGACGCAAAAAATTACAATAGCTTCAGCCTGATCAGGTATTCTACTCTTTTGTTTTCTGCAAGGGAGCAGTAAACCCATTTTCCTTTCTTTGTGCGCTTGATTACACCTGCGTTTTCTAGTATCTGGATGTGGTGAGAAAGGTTTGGCTGGGTCATGTCAAGACACACCATGAGTTCGCATACGCACATCTCTTTCTGTGTTAAGAGCTTGATTATTCGCACTCGTTTTTCGTCGGATAATGCTTTGAAAAATTTGCTTTGTTTCTTTGCGGTTTTGAGGTCTGCGACTTCTTCTGCTAGTTGTACTAGTTCTTTTCTGTATTCTTCTGGGACTTCTGCTTTGCATTGGTCGGTTTCGGTTAGTCGTTGTAGTCTTTGGTTGACGTTTTTCATTGTTGTTCTCCTTGTACTTGTTGTTAACGTATCTAAATATGTTTATATAAACAAAACGTATAAATATATCTAAAATTATTTATACGTTCTTGGTTAAGGCCAAAAGGAAGTGACAAAAACCATGAGCAAAGACCTAAAATGCCCATACGGCATCCCAGACAGCCAATGTTGCCAATCACCAACCTGCGCAACATGGATAATGAGACAAAAACAAACCAAATAACCCACTTTTTTGAGGGAAAACCTGTGGTAGAAAAAACTGTAACTCACCTAAGCGTTTTCGAAAAGTACCTTGCATTATGGGTTTTTCTTTGCATGATAGCAGGACTGTTTCTGTCTCAGGTTTTTCCACAACTAAGCGTAGCCATTAACAACCTACAGTTCGCAGGAATATCCATTCCCATCGGCGTTTGCCTGTTTCTGATGATGTATCCTGCACTATTGAACCTGCAGCTAAGCGAACTAAAGAAACTAGCAAAAAACCCAAAACCAATTCTCATAACAATTATCTCTAACTGGATTTGGGCGCCCTTAGTTACTGCGTTTTTGGCTTACTACTTCTTGGCAGGAAACGACCAACTGATTGTTTCTTTGATTCTGCTGGGTTCAAGTCCATGCACTGCCATGGTTCTAGTTTGGGGAGCGTTAGCAAAGGGTAACCAAGAACAGAACGTAGTGAACACTACTCTGAACACCATAACCATAATGTTCCTGTATGCACCTGTAGTTTCACTTCTAACTGGAATTCAGAACATCCAAATCGACCGGTTAACTCTTCTGTTGTCAGTGTTCGTTTTCATTGGAATCCCTATGGTTCTGGGTTACATCTCAAAAAAGGTAATCACAAAACGAAAAGGAACAAAATGGTTCCAAGAAACTTATCGTCCCAGAGTAGGAAAAATAGCAATTATGGCCCTGCTGGCAACTTTGATTGTGATGTTCTCCCTTAACGGCAACGTGCTTATCGAACACCCAATCGAAATGGTTCTTGTGTCCGTTCCGTTGCTCCTTGGCTTCTTCATAATTGTTGGATTGAACCTTTTGGTCACAAAGTTTGCAGGCCTCAGATACAAAGAAGGCATAATCTCTGTTATCATCGGCTCGTCTAGCCACTTCGAGATAGCAATAGCAACGGCAATAAGCCTGTATGGCCTAGGTTCACAGGCAGCTTTGGGAACAACAATGGGGCTGTTCTGGGAAGTTCCAATCATGCTAAGCCTAGTGTATCTGGGCAAAAAACTGAACCAACGAGGATTCTGGAAAAAAGATTAGTAAAGGTGAAAGAATTGGAAAATAAAAAAGTCAAAGAGTACGTGAAAAAAAGGTACGGCGAAATAGCACAAAAAGAATGCACAACTTGCTCTTCTTCATCGTGCTGTACGTCAGATTGTGGAACTCCTCCACAGTATGTTGCATGGAAAATTGGATACTCTCCTAGTGACATAGAAGCTGTTCCAGAAGAGTCTCTTCTAGGTTTGGGATGCGGAAACCCTGTTGCGTTGGCAATCCTAAAAGAAGGAGAAACAGTCTTGGACCATGGTTCAGGTGTAGGCGTAGACGTTTTCTTGGCATCCAACAAAGTTGTACCAAAGGGCAAAGTCATTGGCGTAGACATGACTGACACAATGATAAAC
>PIXT01000107.1 GCA_003096235.1 Candidatus Bathyarchaeum sp.
ATCATTAACATATGCACCATTGGGAGAGCTGAAAAAGTTTCAGAAGAAGCCGTGTTAAATTTACGCGGGGCAGGTCTATTGATATAAGGTTTTCCTGTCTTAATTCCCTTTTTTCTGAAACTCAGCAAATCTCCCACATTTTTCGGCAAACAAACAAGGAACAAGCAGTCTTTTTGAAGTGAAATGGCAAACGTAAACAGATTAAATTTTGACACCTAGTTCATTTTCGATTATTATTTCAGGTTCATAATCTCTAAATTCTAGAGATAACTATTCCATCAAAAATGTTAGGTTTTTTGCTTTTTGCAACATCATTCACTTGCTTTTTCATGGTTACAACGATTTTTCCAAATATACCACCTGGTGGCCTGTTGATTGATGCTTTCAGCAATTCCCAAACAAACAGTATGATAGCGGGAATGCCTAGTGACACATTTATCTCAGCAATTATTAACGGATTCTCATGGGCATTAATTGTCACACTAGTTGTCTTTTACATACTAGGACCTGAAAACAAAAAAAGTGAATTACCAATCTGGGTTCCCAGGTACGCAAATTCTGATAATTCTAAGGATGACCAGTGATTTTTTTTAGCCAAGTTTTAATATCTTATTAAATCATTTCAGTTATTCATATCATGAACCAATGTTTAAGAGGAATTCTTATTTCAAAAAATAAAACATTTAGTTCGTACAATCCATGAAATCAAAAGAGGAGAACCCAAGTGGTCAGAAAATCAAAAAAATCTAAAACGGGCAAGCTTTTGAATGAATTACTTAAGGACTCCAGTCGAAGCGATAGGGCACTGGCTAAAACTGTTGGAGTGTCACAACCTACAGTTTCTAGGACCAAAAAAACACTTCTAAAAGAAGGAATTATTGAAAGCTTTACGGTGGTACCAAACTTCTACAAAATTGGATATGAATTAATGGCGTTAACTTTTGTGAAGATAAAAACTAATTTGTCATCAAGCGAAGAACGAGAAAAAGGGCATGAATCAACCAAGGAATGGATGCGTAAACAGCCTAACGTAATTTTTTGCTCTTACTGCAGGGGCTTAGATGCTGACGCATTTATGGTTTCTCTTCACAAAAACTATAAGGACTTTGACCAGTTCATTCAAAAACACAACAAAGAACGAGGATATCTGTTAACGGACGTGAAAAGTTCGCTCATAAATATGGATGACAAACAAACAATCAAACCATTCACGTTCAAATATTTAGCAGAACAGATAAACGAAAAAGAATAACTCGTTTTCATGAGTGATTTTGTTATGACCGCATAATAACTCCATTTTTTGGCAAAAAATGGTAGAAGAGTTTTCAAAAAACTCAAGAAAATAGACAATACTAATTAGTAATAATTGGTTATAGTTTTCGTTTTTTATGTTTTTTTCGAAATTTTCATTTATTTGTTGTTAATTATATTAAATATTTTATTCATAAAATAATTTGTTGTATAACTTTAACGTAAAGTTTCTATCATATCCTAGGTTATAACAAATCTAATATACACCTAAAGTTAAACCAGACATTTGAGATACGCGCAAGGCGCGGGTCTCTAAAAAAATGATGTGAAAAAAATGGAAAAACAAAAAGTTAGAACACTATTAACAACAATATTGATATTAACACTTTCAATAGCAACACTAACATCAATTGTTTTTGCACAACAAATCAACTACAACCCAGACATGGGAACAGTAACCAACCCTCCCGAATCATACATGAGTTCAGAAAACAGCGCATATGCCGCAGCAACCGAATACGGCAACCTAATGAATGAAGATTACGCATGGTATGACCCCCATGCAAACACACCTCAAAGAACGGGCTACAACCTTGGACCCGCGCCCGACAGACCAGACGTACTGTGGCGCACACAAAACAACCCCATACCCAAAGTCATTCTAGGAACTCAAACTATCAGCACTGCACAAGGCGTGATTAACCCAACAGTAGCCGCATTCTCTGGCGCACCAATGGCAATGGACGGACAAATTATAGCATATGGTTCCATACGACCAAACTCAGGAAACAGCACCACAAGAAACGCAGTAATCTCCTTGAATCCACATACTGGAGCAATAAACTGGGCCAGCATAGTTGGATATGGAGCAGCATCAGCTGCAGGCGTAGGTGCTAGCTTTGGAGTTGCCTCATACATCTTCAAAGTTGACGATACCCACTTTGGAACCCTTGCAGGCGGTATGTTTGGCGGCGGAGGAGGCTTCTGTATGTTCAGAACAACAGGAGAATTCCTGTGGATAGATTCTGGAATTACACCAGGCGCAGTCTACCACTCATGTATTGTTGCCCCTGACCCAGTGTACATGATTTTTGGACCCCAAAGTTTTGGCGAATACACCAACCGTCTTTGTGGTTGGGACCTATCAGACCCTGAAACAGACAGAGGTACCGGAAATCGATTGTCATGGCAATATCTAATCGATGAACCTGGCTCAAACCCACTACTAGCATACGGTGATGGCAAGGTCTTTATGGGTTCGTACAGTAGCACCTCAGTTTATGCTGTAGATGCAGAAACTGGTGACAAAGTTTGGGAAACATACGTTAAAAGCGCCATGGGTTACATGACATGTTATGCTGACGGAAAAGTCTACGTTGGCTGTCAAAGCATGCTCATATACGCCATGGATGGAGACACTGGCGAAGTAGTATGGAAGAACGATGACGGAGCAGCCAACAGGGCGTTTAACGTCTGGAACATAAACTACGCATATGACCGTATTTATATTCACGACTTGGGTTTCGGTTCGACAGGCGCTCAAAAATGCCTCGACGCTGATACAGGTGAAGCCCTTTGGGCATCACAGGCGCTTTTCTGGATTGGCTACTACAGAACAGTAATGGCTGATGGCAAAATATACGGACGCCAAAGCGATGAGTCAACTACAACAGGTCGAGAAGCAATACCCACAAACTTTGCTTGTTGGGACGCATACACAGGTGAGGTACTATGGGACATCAATGAAGAGATCGCTGGACCAGTCATTGCTTATGGATGTCTTTATTACGTTGAAGGTGCAGGATACGGCGACACGGGTAACCAGTTGGTGGCTCTTAGCACCGCTGTAGGGCAACCAGATGACTGGGCAATGTTCCGTGGAAACGTTGAGAATCCTGGCTTTACAATGGATAAAGGTCCAACAGACATCAGCAATGGTCCTAAGTGGACGTTCACTACAGGTGCAGGTATAACATCATCACCTATAGCTAGCGAAGGAAAAGTCTACGTTAACTCTGGTGATGGAAACACCTACTGTGTTGATGCGTACACTGGCATGAAAATCTGGGAACATGCAACACAAGAACCCACAATGACACACTTTGGTTCAAGTCCAGCAATTGCAGATGGAAAAATCTACGTTGGTCCTGACGACGGCTATTTCTACATCTTAGACGCTGATACAGGTTCGGAAATAAAATCCGTACCAATGGGCACATACAGACCAGTTCAAGTACAAGCTGGACAGCACAACATTAAATCCTCACCGATAATTTCGGGCGGCAGGGTATATGTTGCATCAGTTCACAATGGTCTACTATACGCACTTGACATGAACGGAAACACCCAATGGACAGTAGACGTAAATGGAGACGGCTCACCAATAGTAGGTTCTGTTGCAATTGAAGACAACTATATTTACATCATGGACTGGAGCGGAAACGTACACAAGTATGACTTAAACGGCAACGAATTGCTAAGTTTCCCAACAGACAGAAGTGGTGACAGCTTCTGGTCATCATTCTTTGGTCCTGTTTCATACACACCAACTGTTGTAGGAGACTTACTGTGGATTGGTGGTACTAACAACCGCCTCCGAGCATACGATGTTAACAATGGTTCAATAATGTACTCAGGTGTTCAACCAAACGTCGAAGGTGAAACATCACACGGTTCAGCAACCTATGTTCCAGGATGGGCTATGGTTCCACGCGACATCAACGGAAGTGACGTTGAAGTAAACGAAGGATACATCATCTCACAGTTTGGTCCTACAGTTGCTTGTGCACGAGCAGACAACGGCGATAACATTTGGTCGAACTGGGGCGGATGGGAAGTTTGGTCAACACCAGTCTTCTCAGGAATCGGTGAAAGCGCGGTAGTCTACTACGGTTCAGACAGTGCAGGTATACAAGTTGTTGACGCAGCTTCAGGTGTTTCAACAAGCTGGTTCACAGCCCAAGGAAACATCGTTGGCTCTCCTGCAGTTTGGGACGGTAAACTCTACGTAGGCTCATACGACAACAACCTATACTGTTTCGAAGACCACAACGAACAAGAAATGGAAGCAAGCATATCCACTGACAAAGTTTCGCTAGCTCCTGGTGACACAGTAACCGTAACCATGCAACTGACAAAACGTCCAGACATCAACGTCTACGAGGAAATCGGCAGAGATGCTCCTGTTCCTGGACTACCAGATGCTGACGTGTTGATAACCTTCACTGACCCCGACGGCACAGAAACAGACGTATCAGCAACAACTGACAAACTAGGATGGGCAACAGCCACGTATTCACCAGACACCGCAGGAACATGGAAAGTAATCGCATGGTACATGGGCGAAGACCACCCAACATTCTCATACAGTTACGCATTCAGTTCAGAAGTAGAATTGATTGTCAGCGAAGCAGTTGGACCAGTAGAACCTCTGGTAACCTCTGTAACCCCAACGACATCAGACATCAATGTCGGCGAATCAGTAGTACTTACTGCATCTACAAGCGGCGGAGCTGCACCGTTTATGTATCAGTGGTACAAGATC
>PIXT01000108.1 GCA_003096235.1 Candidatus Bathyarchaeum sp.
ATTTGAACCCGCGACCTCTGCCTTACCAAGGCAATGCCCAACCAGCTAGGCCACCGAGGCTTATGCCAACATTGTTGTTGGTTTCTGCAATTCGACATGCCGTTTGTTGTTTTTATGTTTTCTGCTTCAAAAATAACCAAAACGTCGAGGCAGGCTTTATTGTAGCGCCAAAAAGAGTTTTTCTGCCTGTTTTTTCTAGAAATGTTTAATTTGGATTTAGGTTTCTATGTGGTGTAGCTGCGGGGGTCGCCGAGCCAGGTCAAAGGCGCAGGGCTTAGGACCCTGTCCCGTAGGGGTTCGTGGGTTCGAATCCCACTCCCCGCACCATGCGTGAACCCTGTCAAAATAACAAGATTTTCAAAGTAATCTGGAATCTTAGAAAGAAAGGCTATGCTGAATCTACTGTTAACGGCTACAGTAAGAAACTAAGGTTACTCAATAAGTTTGTAAGTTTAGATGAACCTGAAATTGTAAACAGATTCATAGCCAATAAGCAAGAATGGACGAATAACTTCAAAGAGGTTGTAGTTAATGCATATCTGCATTATGTCCGATATTATGGTTTGAAGTGGGATAAACCAAAGTATAGACGTTCTGAACGGTTGCCAAATGTTCCTACAACTGAACAAGTGGAAAAACTAGACTCTGCAAGCATAGCAAGCCGATTCTACAAAATGGGATGCACCGTTATCGTTATTGGCGATTCGGGAGTATGGAAGAACTTAAGCGATTTACCCTTTTACGTTAAGGTAACCAAAAAAACCATCCTTGGCAGAATTGCTAAATAACATAAAACTGTAGAATAGTTAAAGAGTTAAATGCTATCTGTCATCATAAAAGGTCTACTTTTCAAGGAGACTATGAGGGATGGGAGACCTCGAAAAAAACATTCAAAATCCAGACTCTGAAGAGAAGAAAGAATGCTACTTTTGTAAACCAATCAAATGGACTGCCTTTGAATTACCATCAAAACTCTCTGCATTCCTATACTCCAAGAAAAACTTGTTTTTTGTTCTAATTATCGCAGTTATAGTTTATTTCATAACCTTTAATCAACCAGAAATTGTACGCAGAACCTTAACAACCTTTGTTTTTGCAGCAGGTTGTTGGATGCTCGAGGTATTTCCTTTACCAATAACGGGGTTAACAATACCTGTATTGCTAACATTGTTCGGAGTTTTTAACCCCCAAGAAGCATTCGCGCCTTTTTCAAACTCAATTATATTCCTTATGATTGGAGGTCTTGTTCTAGGTCAATCAATAAAAAAACATGGACTGGATAAATGGATTGGATACAACTTACTAACTTATTCCAAAGGCAAAATAGATAGACTAATTTTACTAGTTATGGCAGCCACCGCCTTCCTAAGTATGTGGATGTCAAACACTGTTGCAATAGCAGTAATTTTGCCAGTAATTCTTTCAATATTAACAGCAATGCCTGAAGAACTCGTTAACCTCAAACGCAAGATGCTTCTAGGCGTCTCCATAAGCACCTCAATCGGCGGCACTGCAATGCTCACAGGAAGCACACCTGCAATGATAGCAGGAGCATTACTAAGCGAAACAATAACATTCGGGTTCATTGAATGGGCATACTACGGATTACCCGTTTCTCTGCTGATATTAGCAACATCTTTTTTGTTGTTGAAAAAATTGTATCCCTCTCCAAAAATAACACTAAATCTAGATGCAATAATTGAACAAAAAAAACAAATTGAAAAACTAAACACCACCCAGAAAAAAATACTTCTAATTTTTTTGGGAACAATAGTCTTCTGGTTCATGGGAAGCCAGTTTGAAGTCTGGCTCGGATTGCCCACATCAGTATCTAATGTAGCTATAGTGTCTGTACTCGCAGTTCTAATAATGTTCGGCCTAAACCTACTTGACCTTAAAGATTTACAATCAATCCAATGGGAACTAATATTTCTAGTCGGAGGCGGAATTCTACTAGGCGAAGCAATGATTGCATCCGGTGCAGCAAGCGGCATAAGTAGCGCCATAGCATCAATGCATGGTTTAGCTCCCACAATAGGAATAATTGTTGTCTTGAGCCTTCTTTCTCTTCTTTTAACAAATTTTATTTCAAACAGCGCAACTGCAGCCATTTTAATACCAATAGCAATCGAAACAGCAAACATTCTCGAAATGACGCCAGTCCCTTTTGTCATGGCAGTAGCCCTATCAGCAACCATAGCATTCATAACCCCCGTAGGAGTGCCCTCTACAGCCTTAATCTATTCAACAGGAATTATTCCAAGAAGCAGACTAATAAAAACAGGCATTTTAGCCGCGATACCCGCATTGTTAATCGTTCTCGCTGTAGTTTACATTTTTCCAGTTCCATAGAAAAATGGCAAATTAATAAACAACTGAAAAATCTTAAGTAAAACTATAGTCGAATACAAAAAGGGTTTTATCACAATGTTAATTCAAACAGTAAAATCTGAGATAGTTTCACACCTTTCATACATTATAGGTAATAACAATGAGGCAGCAGTAATCGACCCAAGACGAGACTGTAAAACATATCAAGAAATTGCCAAGAAATGGGGCGCAAAAATAAACTACATTTTTGAAACCCATAGAAACGAAGACTACGTCACTGGCTCTTTAGAACTAGAAAAACTTACGGGTGCCACAATATTTCATGGTCCTGGACTGCCTTGGGGATTTGGCAAAACCATACAAGACAACCAAGAACTCAAGGTAGGGTCACTAAAAATTAAAGCATTACACACTCCAGGGCACTCTCCAGATAGCACAAGTTATGTATTATACGACCTAGAAAGTGGAGAAGAGCCTGTAATGGTCTTCACAGGAGACACACTCTTTGTAGGAGATGTAGGTAGAACCGATTTTCTTGGAAAAAAAATGACGCCTGCAATGTCCGAGAAATTGTATAACAGCATAAATGACAAACTTTTCTCCTTAGGTGACGGAGTAATAGTATGCCCTGCTCATGGTTCAGGGTCAGTGTGTGGCGCCAAAATAAGACAAAGAGAAATAAGCACAATTGGAATTGAAAAGAAAACAAACCCAATGCTCAATCTAAGCAAAGAAGATTTTGTCAAAGAAAAAACAACTGAAAAGCACCAAACTCCACCATATTTCAAGCAAATGGAGGATTACAATCTTAATGGTCCCCCAATACTAGGTGAAATACCTAGTCCCCATCCTTTGAACCCTTCAGAATTTGAGAAAATTGCTAAGAACGCACACATTATCGATACAAGAACTCCCGCAGGTTTCGGAGCAGCCCATATAAAAGACTCCTTCAGCCTGACCCCTAAACGTCTATTAAATGTAGGCTGGATTGCAGACTACAACAAATCAATTTTACTGGTTGTCGAAGACCTAGAAGCCTTGGACTTTGCAGCAGATAACTTGTTCAGGCTCGGTTTAGATAAAATTGCAGGATACTTAGAAGGTGGCATAGAAGCTTGGTATAAACAAGGTTTACCCATTGCAAAGAACGGTTTGCTGTCAGTTCATGAACTAAAAAATATGGTTGACACAAACCAAGATATTACAATCCTAGATGTTCGTCGAGAAAAAGAATGGAATGATGGACACCTGAATGGAGCAATGCGCATTTATCTTGGGCACCTGCCGAAACAAACCGATAAAATTCCTAAGGATAAACCAATAGTTGTTATGTGTAAAACAGGGAACAGGTCTAGTTTTGGGACAAGTATATTGCTCCGAGCAGGATTCGCCAACGTCTATAACTGTTTGGGCGGCATAGAAGCGTGGATCAAAGCTGGTTACAAATTAACAACGTCATAAAAAATACACTTGAAAAACCTTAAATTAAAAACAAAACATCAAAGATATACATGTTTCCTCTTGGAATAGAACCTTATTTAGTTGGCGGAATAATAATCGGATTTGGAGTAGCACTAATATACCTAATAACAGGGCTCCATGCAACCCAAAGCAGCTTTTTCACAACAACATTATCTTGGTTCTCTAAACGAAAACAATTCCATAACCAAAAAAACATCAAAGAAAGAGGATGGAGATTAACCTTAGCTACAGGTCTAGTAATCGGAGCATTAATTTACACACTTACTCTTTCACCAACAGGATTCTGGACAACATCAGTGCAATTGTGGCGATTAATTCTAGGCGGATTACTAGTAGGCTTTGGAACAAGACTATCCAGCGGATGCACCTCGGGACATGGAATAAGTGGACTAGCATCACTTTCTAAAACATCTCTTTATGCGGTAATCGTCTTCATGGGTGTAGCCATAGTTACAGCAAACATCGTTCAGATGTTGGGGATTTCACTATGAACAAAAGAAACATAATAGTACTAATTGGTGGCATATTATTTGGTTTCGGTCTAGCATATAGTGGAATGACCAAACAAGAAATCGTTCTAAGTTTCCTCAAATTAGAAGATTTGGGGCTAATATTTGTCTTAGGCGGTGCAGCATTGGTTGGAGCATTTGCAATTAACATATTAGCAAAATATCAAAAAAAGCCAGTACTTGGCGGTGAATTCAAACCAAGACACAGAATTCTATCATGGAAGACCATAATCGGTGCAATTATCTTTGGAATCGGGTGGGGAATTTCAGGTCAATGTCCAGGTTCTGCAGTGGCAAGTCTTGGTACAGGCAATTTACCCGTTTTACTTGGAATTATTGCTATGTTCGTTGGTGCCTACCTAAAAGGACTTTTAGACTCCTAATTAAGATTTAATCCAATATAGATACGTAGCCTCAGAACTGAACATTTTAGTTAACAATGTAGGTGTAACTCTATTAGCTTTGATAAAAGGTTGACGCGCAAACTCAGTTAGATGTTCTAAAATCTTTTTCTTATTTTCATCAGACAGTTTCGTGAAAAAAGTTTTACAATAAACCTCAGATTTAGCAAAATCAAAGTCAAAACCGTGAGATTCCAAGAAGCTTCTAGCTTCTTTTTCTTTTGAGCGCATATCTATATTGTAATCAACTCTAGCCATTCCTGCTTTCTCAAAAAACGGATTATATCGAGCCATAACCGCTAGAGCCTCAACTGCTTTGGCGTCTACTTTGGACAACGTCTCTTTTACTAGATATGCGCCTAATCCTATTCCCCTAATTTTTGGATGAATAACAACTCTGCTTATTCGGGCAATTTCTTCATTAATCAAATTAGCTCTGTGAAGGTCACCGGGAGTGAAAACATATCTTTGACCAAAAACCATGTTTCGTGGCTTAAGATTAAGATAAGACCTAGAATAAACAATAACTCCAATCAATTCACCACTAAAGAGAAGCTTAAAACAGTCTCTTGCATGCAAGCCCTCAGACTTTTCGTGACGCTTTGACCTGTAATGAAACCTGCTCAACTAGTAGTAATCGTCTATGCAACCATTCTCAACCTGAATTTTGTCAAAAATTGAGCAACCATCCCGCCTAGCACAATATTCAGTAACTTCAACATCATTTTCATACCCCTTCTTCACAACAATGTCTGGCTGGAAATCCCACAAAAAATCATGATGAGTAGACGCCACAACAACAGTTTTTCCTAACTTGCGAGCTACTTTTTGAACCAAAAAACCCTAAAATTAAAAATAAACTCAAAAAAATGCCTCATCAGTCTCATCTACGATGCAGTATGCTTTGGCGGTTTCCTGAAAGAGGTCAAGTGCCCGCAGCAAAAGAATCTCCAATCCCTTAAGAAACAAATGATGATTAGCTTCTAGTACATCATCCGGAGGATTGTAGGAAACATACTTGTCCTTAAGCTCTCTGAAGCACTCAAAAAACTTCTACTCCTCAAAAGTAAAACAGTTCCAATCAATCTTCGTATTACGCCTTACACTGGGAACTTTCAAGTTCTCCTCAAGCCCCACAACCCGTTTACCTAAATCCGAAATTTTCACGGCACAAACACGCCACTCTTAGCTTTTTTCTCCAAATTCTCCAAGCGACTGAATAGCTCAGGCAAAACAGCAACCTCCAAAATCTTGCTGTTAACCTTCAACATAATGTTAAGAGCACCCAACTGAGCAGCTTCTTGAGTCCCGTAAGAAGCCTAACACTAGCCTGACGATAAATCTGCTCAAAACGATTAACAGTCTTCAACAAAATCGCTTGAATATCATCTAACTCCTGAAGTGCGGTCTGCCAATCTCCACGAGATTCAAAATCATAATACAGAGTCCTTTCAGATCACCCATATTTTTCGCTTAACTGTTTCACAATCTCTCAGACCAATTAAAGCCCATTCCTTCAAGCTTCAACAATTCTAAGCGCCTAAAAACAGTATCCATGTCATATGACTCCCTTAAATCTGAAAATTTTCTTCAAAAACGACAGATATTTACCACTAAGAGCGGTAAAGAATGCCATAACTATTTTTTCAATAATCAATGATTTCTTTCTTCAAAAAGCAAAAAATCAGCTTTTATGCTTAAACCGTGGTAAAAACAAAAAAGGGGGAGTTTGCGGGTGACATCTCCATGCTATAGGGGGTTCGAGTCCCACTCCCCGCACCATTTTACTGTAGACAATATTTTCACCTATTTTTGATGCTTGACGCAAAAGAAAACAAAGAAAAAACTCAAGTAATCAAAACAAGGAAACGTCTAGAATGTCACAGCATCAAATTAGAACATACAGAACGCTCAAATTGAGCCGCAAATGTAAGAAGGGTTTGCTGAGGCTTTTGCACGGGCAATAGAGGAAGAAAAAATGAACAAAACTTACTACTGTTGCTTTGGTCACTTTCATTTCTGCACATGAGCCTTTTCAGCCCCACTTCTTTCAATGCGTTTGTTTCCCACAAAAAAGGGGAGGGGAAATTGTTTGTTTATTTTCGTTTTCGTATTACCCAAAAAGCTGCGACGCCTATGACACATGCAACTGCAACAGCTGCGATGATTGCTACTTCAGTAGAAATCAAAGGCGCTTCTGTTGTTGGCGTTTCAGTGTCAGGTTCAATTGGAGTTGATGCTGCTGCACCTTCGTCAACTGTAAGATATGTTGTCGATGTTGAACCATAGTAAGATTCAGATCCATCAAAAGTGGCGATTATTGTGTGTGTGCCTACTGTTTCAGGACAAAACGCGAAAGCGAAATTGCCATATGAATCACTTGTTGTTGTGCCAAGACTCTGATAGTTGCCGTTAGGATCAACAGCTTCTATTTTTACTGTAACACCAGTTGCAGATGCTGGGCGCTCAAAATTCTTGTAAACGTATAGCATCCATTCGCTCATGTCTGAATCAGATACTGCTGGAACGCCGTTCGGGAACCGTAATGTCAAAGCCATATCTTCTGTGCCCGGAGAAACATCCATCACTGTGCCTTGAACTGTAACACTTGATCCTAGAGGCGTAGATGTCATAGTTTTTTCAACAGTAATAACGCTTGGACCCTTACCGATAGCATACAGGCGCTGGTCATATGTGTCCATGGCAGCTATTATGCTGTCTCCGATAATTGCACGTCCACCCCAGCGGGTTTGACGGAACAGACCATCTGCTCTCCATATTAAATCTCCGGTATACGCATCTAAACAATAGAATGGTGCACCACGAGGTTTAGGATCAATTGGAGAATGCTCTAGGCTGCCTAAGTAGATTTTTCCGTCAGTAACGAACACCGGTTTACCCCACCAATTGTTGGCAAACAAGAATTCTTGGTATGGGTCTTCTGCTTCGTAGGTCCACTCTATGTCTCCTGTCTGGATATCGTATGCGTATACTATTCCTCCTAAACTTAGGGAATAGAACATGCCATAAGCAGCTGCTCTAGATGCTGTAGCAGTGTCATCAACTGCGTCCAAATAATACTGCGGCTCAGTTGGACCCCATATGTTCTCACCTGTTTCAAGGCTGAAGCCATAGTATTCTTGTATCTCTTTTACCCATAAGACTGCAACTTTGTCTTCACCGCTCCAAAGCATCCAACCTCCACCGAAGCCAGCTACAGTAACGGAGCCTTCATCCCAGTAGGCGGGTGCTTGCCAAGTGTTTTCGAATAATACATCTCCTTCGTGTCCTGATGCCAAACTTAAGCCCCACATACTAACTTCTTTAGTGCTTACTGTTGCACCGACTACTCTGTCTCCGTAGAAAGCTGCTTGTACGGTTCCTTGCAAATCCGTGGGTATAGGTACAGTCCAAAGCCAGTTTTCAGGAACGTCTGCGTCATGTACTTGTCCATCAACGTTGTTTCCCCAGCTGCCTGCACTAGAGCCAATTAGTGACTCGACATAACCAGCCATGTACCATAGCGCCATCTCTCCACGTGCTGTGTTAACACTTAATCTGTAGATTTCACCGTTTGGTCCCATCATTGTAGTGCCACTAGGCACGTTCTCATAGGTAAATCTCCAGTCTCCAGTGAATCCGTCAAATGCGTACCATGTCCTGCCAACAGTTACCCATAAGTAGTTGAAAACCGCGTGCATGTTAAATGAGTCCCAAAATAGGGTTTGAGCAAACGATATCGATCGGTTGTCTAGAAAAGTTTTAGACCAGTACAATTCACCCGTGTGCAAATCTACACAGTGAGTTACTACCTTATCTTCACCGCGTGAACCACCAGCAGTGTAGTAAAGTCTTCCCGCCATGATTATGCGATCACTGAATTTGCCTTCATATGCATCTCCTATCACAAAGCCATGTTCTCCAGTATCTCCTCCTGCTAGACCACCAATCGTAATTGGTGTTGTCCACAAGATGTGACCTGTCTCAGGTGCATACTCATTGTTAGGAGCATACAGGTTTCTGGGGTCGTCCAGCCAGTTTCCTGCAATCTTGTACCATTCTCGGAGTTGTGAATCAATAGGTCGAGTCCAGTATTCGCTTGGAAGCGAGTGCCCTGGATAGTATGGTATTGACTCTTGTTGTACCACAAGCTCCACCACGTCACTTTCACTAGCCATGAACGTTATGCCATCAGATTTTTGTTGTTCAGGAAAGTTTGTCTTCATTTTATATGTCCCGACCATAGTGGGTGTGAATACTCCACCTGTTCCACCTGTCGAGTCAGTATCGTAGGGTCCTAGGGTCTCGGTTGTTCCGTCAGGTTTTTCAACGGTTACAGTCAAACCATTCCATCCAAAATCGACGCGCGTTTCTGGTTCTGTAATTCCGATATGGAGCAACACTTGTTGATTAACGCCCACAGGGTTAGGAATAACGCCTAGGTAAGCAAAAGATGCCTGGGTAACTTCCTCCAAAACAGTTATGGTTACTACGTTGCTTTCCAATTCTTCTGCAGGTAGCACCCACTTAACTTGGTACTCACCTATTTCCGTTGGTGTCCATTCTATGTCAAGGTCACCTCCTGGATCGGTAACATAACGTTCTCCAGGATGAGTGGCATCGACAGGCGGGTCTGTAGTAATGATGAAGTCTGTTGCGCCAGGAGGTTTGTAGGCAAATTTCATGCCTTCCAGCTGTTCGCTTGGACCGTTTAGGTCTACTGCTACTGGAAAATTAAGAATGGCTTCTGTTTGAACGTTCATAATTAATGACTGTGCACTAACTGTTGGTAAAGTAACGAGTATGACAGAAATTGTTAACGCCATAATCAAAGTTATTGTAGAAATTTTTGTTTTTTTATTTATATTTTCCATTTTTCCACCATTTTTAGGTTTATGTGAGGTTCTGTTTCAGTCGCTTTTGATGAAATCGGAGTATGGTCTGGTTGGGGTTTGATTGAAAATTTTTGTACTGACGTTATTATTGATCAGTATTTTCATTATGTAGCATAATTCGAATTGATGTTTCTTCCTCTTTGTCCCCAATTCTTCCTCTGGTGTGGGTTAAAGCACTCAGCGACTTTAACTTAACCTCAACATATATGTTATTTGCCGAATGGGCTATTAAAACTTGCCATACTGATAGAAAGTAAAACTTGTGATTGTATTGAAGTATAAAACGTATGGTGTACTGCCCTAGTAGTTTTCTTGTTCGTCCAAATATGCGTGTTTTCACACAGGTTTCAAGCGTGAGATAAACTGAAAAAGAAAAAAGTACTGTTTTCAACAATGAACTGCTATTAGTTTCCTGTTATGCTATGTTTTTGTTTAGTTGATGCTGATGAGTATGACTCCTGCTATGATTAGAATTGCGCTTGCGACTAGTTTGATGGAGATTTTTTCGAGTTTTCTGAGGAATATGTACGTAAAAAATAGGATGAACAGCAGTTCTGTTTGCAGGACTGGGGCAACGATTGAAACCATCTCTTGGCTTAGTGCAAGAAATGATAGTAACCATCCTGCGGCTATGCCGACTCCGGGTTTCCAGAAGAGTTGGATGTCTTTGCGTGAAAACCTTCTGGATTTTTGCTTGGAAGCTACTATTACTAATATGTAAACAATTATGGATGTGGAGTATCCAACTGCGACTCCCAGCAGCGGCTGGTTGTATATGTTTAAGCCTTCTTTTCTTACAATTTGGGAAAATGCTATGGCTAACGAACCAAGCACTGGGGCAATTAAGCCCTTTTTTGGGATTTTGTTGCTTTGTGTACCTGTTCGGTTTACGTTTCTTCCAACAAATATCACGCCCGCTATGACACATCCAAGTCCTATCCAGTTTTCGGCGGTTAATGCCTCGCCTAGAAGAGAAACTGCCACAATTGAGGTGTACAGTGGGTAAGTTGCGAAGATGGATGCGTTCGCTGAAATTCCTGCCGTTTCCATGCCTTTGAAGTAGAACAGTCTGGCTATTCCTGGGGCAAGTAGTCCAGCTAATACGAAAAGCATTAGGCCTTCAGGGTTTACTGTGTTTAAGTCTGTGAACTTGAGGGCAAGTGGCCAGAGGATGATGTTGCCCATGATTGTGACTGTTAGGGATATGTAGATAAAGTTTGATTTTTCCAAGTTTTTTCTGACAAATATTTGTGATATGCCAAAAGACATGGCAGAAAGCAGAGCCAGAACGATACCGAGCATGACTTTTTCAAAACTTGAATGATGCTATTAAACAAACCCTTTTTTTATTGTTAGCCTTAAACGTCATTTCTAATTGTGATTTAGGTTTCATAAAAACTAAATTAGTGCATGTGTCTAAATCCAGATGAAATGTTAGGCATATTGTTGGTTTTTGTAGCGTCTTTCATGGTTCTTTTCATTGGCACCATGATTTTTCCAGCTATGCCTCCTGGACAGCTAATCTGTGATGTTTTCGGTAACTCTGAGACAAATTATTTGATAGCCGGAGTCTCAGGCGAGCTTTTTGTGTCTGGAATAATAAATGGTCTGGTCTGGGGCGTAATCATCGTGTTAGTTTACTCTTATTGGAGAGGTCCTTCAAAAGGAAAGGTAACTTTGCCCCTTTGGGTTCCCGGATATACTACGTCACGCAGTTCTACAGCAGTGGAGCGTGAACATTCTAAACAAGTTGACGAACCATCTCTGAACACAATTATGAAAATACAGGATATCGAGGCAATAGAGGGAATCGACTACATATACGGTCGTAAACTTAGAGAAATTGGCATAACTACATTGGATGACCTATTGAATGTCGGTTACACACAAATGGGACGAGACTATTTAGCTAACAACGTAGGTGTAACGCCCACAACAATACGTGCATGGGTACATCAAGCAGAATCACTCAGATAATACAACTGTAAAAAAACGTTGACTATTTTTGATCAAACATTTCACAAACTAAATGAATATAAAAATGCTGCAACGAGTGGGATTCAAACCCAAAATCTACTATATGGTAAATAGTACTTGTTGGCTCCAAGCTTTCTATACATCATCATATAATCAAAATTATTTGTAATTGTTAGACTTATTATGATGATCTTCTAGAAGGTTAGCATATATTTGTCTAGGCCAAGCATGATGTGGTTTAAACAATGTTAAATCTATTTCTGCAACACCATGAATGTTGGAGATTTTTTCTAACATAATAAAAACATCTTCAATTGTTTTAATTGGAACTAACAAAATTATGCTGGTTGGTCCTAACGTTTTACTTGCAACAATTATGTTAGGCAATTTAATGATCTGATTATAGACTTTTGATGTTGCTTCAGTTTCAAAACTGGAAACCTTTATGTGCAAACCCATGGTGGCTTGAAATCCGAGTTTTTCTAAATTAACCGTTATTGAGGAGAACGAAAAAAGGGTTTTTTTCAGTTTTTTGTATTTTCGCATTACTGTTTGTGTTGAAACTCCGATTTGTTCACCAATTGTCTTGAAGGGTGTACGCGAGTTTTTACACAAAATTTTTGCTATTTTGAAATCGGTTTCATCCATCATTTAATCCTCATTTAAATTGGAGGTTTTCTGGATATGCAAACTTTTTCATGCCAACATTGATGTTTGTTTCCGCTTCTACGACTCCATGTATATTGCGGATTTTATCTACAACAATGTTTAGTTCATCTGCGTTGTGGGTTGATGCAAAGCAAACAACATTTTTTCTTCCAAAACCACAGATTACCATCAGTATTCCGGGGACTTCATTTATTTGGTTGATTATATTCGAATTATTGTTGGATATCACTTTTAGTCTTATCATTGCTGAAGTTTTGTGACCTAACACACTAGGATAAATATCCATCACTTCGCCTGTGATTATGTTCTCTTCTTTTAATCGATTGTAGCGATTTCTGATTTTGTTAATTGATGTTTCGCATTCTCTTGCGATTTTCGAGAAACTTGTCCTTGAATCAATCATAAGCATTTGTAAAATTTTACAATCGATTTCGTCCAGTTCTCTAGTGTTCTTCAAGTGATTCACTTGCTTTCTAAGCTGATTCCTAGCATATATTTATTTTACTGATTGAAACACCGTTAATATTTAAAGCTTTAACTCTTATGCGATTGGATTTTAGAACATTTTATTCACAGATATATTTTTCATCTTTTTTGGAAACTTTTTCCAAGAAGAACAAACTGTACAACGTTTCACTCTGTATGTTTCGGTTAATGGGGAAAATTTTTTAAATTCATTCCTAGAACTAGGACTCCTACAATATAGGAGGAAAAATGAAGTGAAAATATTAAAAACCAAATCAAAAACTGCTACTATCGCGTTACTTTTAGTGTTAACAATTTCAGTGTTCGCAGCATCCGTGCAACTTGTTAGCGGATATGAAACATTCAAAACCTATGGCTTCGTTGCTGTTACTCCAAATCCTGTTCAAATTAACCAACAGGTCCTAGTGACATTCCGAGTTGACAAAAACCCGCCAACTGCTACTGGCATTACGGGAGACTTTTGGGAGAACTTAAATGTACACATTACAAAACCTGATGGAACCGAAGAAACTTTAGGTCCATTCACAGCTGATGCAACTGGAGGATCATGGACTCTTTATTATCCTAATCAATTGGGCACATACACTTTCCAGATGACTTGGCCCGGCGATTGGGTAAACACTACAGCTTATGAGCGCTGGTACACAGAAACTGAAAGTTCAGTAGTAGAACTTCTTGTACAAGAAGAACCCATAGAAAACCCTTCAAATCCTGCACCAACAAACGATTATTGGGAACGCCCAATATTTGGTGAAAACAAAGGCTGGTGGCAAATTTCTGATAGCTGGCTAATGGAAGGATATGACTATACAACCAGAAACTTTGCTGGTTATACAGCATTAGCTCCTTACACCTCAGCACCAGAATCTGCACACGTTTTGTGGACAAAAGAATTAACTTTTGGTGGAGTTGTGGGCGGAAAATATGAGGATCAAACTTTCTACACTGGGCTATCATATGAACAGTTGTATGCACCACTTATTGTTAATGGCAGAATAATATATGACGACAATAACATGGGAATGAGCAAAGGTGGAGGCACCTTCTGTGTTGACCTCTACACTGGTGAAGAAATATGGTACCTTAGTGACGTAACCATTGATTTTGCACAACTATTAGATTACGACTCACCAAACGAGCATGGTATACTTGCATACCTGTGGGATACTGCAGGAACAACATGGCACTGTTACGACGCTTTCACTGGAGAATTCAAATTCAGCATTGAAAACGTACCTAGCGGAACAATAGTCTTTGGTCCAAAGGGCGAACTGATGGTTTACAATGTAGTCGCTAACTATGGAAGTGACTGGTATGTCTACTGTTGGAACCAAACAAAGGTCGTCGGTGACGATTGGTCTTATCCTGCCCGTAGTTCACCTGCTTCCAGTGGTGGAGTATGTGACGGCAGCACAGGTTACGAATATAACGTTACCGTGCCAACCGCCCCAGAAATTATTCCCCCAAGTGAGCGTGTTGAAGGCGCTTTAGCGTTCGGTCATAGATGGGATCCAGCAGACGTAAAGGTTGAAGACGGTTACATCCTTGCAGAAGCTACTATATCAACAGGTTATCCATGGACGATTCTTTACATAGCCTATGATATGGAGACTGGAGAAGAACTATGGACAGCGACAACTCAAATAGAAGGTCAATACATCAGAAAAAGTCAGAACATTGAAGATGATGTCTTCACGTTGTTTGACGAACCACTTATGCAGCTTTATGGCTATGACATGAAAACAGGAAACAAAATCTGGACCACACCAACATTCGGAACTGGTTGGGGCGCATACAGCAGAGACTTCCACCTCGCATACGGCAAAGCATACACAGCAGGCTTCGACGGATATGTTCGTGCATACAGCCTTACAGACGGTTCACTTGAATGGGAGTATTACTTTGGTAGCTCCGGCTATGAAACTCCTTCAGGGACTTACTCTGTCTACAACGGCTTCACTCTTGCCGACGGAATGATTTACGTAGCCAACGACGAACACTCACCCGACTCAGTCCTACCCAGAGGCGCCAGAACAGTTTGTCTCAACGCTGAGACCGGAGACCTGATCTGGGATATATCTGGAGGATTGGTTCGTCCTGTTATTGCCGATGGATACCTTACAGCATGCAACACATATGACAACATGATCTACACAATCGGAAAAGGGCCTTCTGCTACAACAGTTTCAGCACCACAAACCGCAGTTGACCTAGACACAGCTGTTGTTCTCACAGGAACTGTTACTGATCAGTCTCCAGCACAACCAGGCACTCCCGCAGTTTCTGACGAGAGTATGACTGGATGGATGGAGTACTTGCATCAACAGGGATCTTGTCCAGCAGATGTGACTGGTGTTCCAGTAACCCTAACAGCTATTGATCCAAATGGTAACTCTCAGACAATTGGCACCGTGACAACTGATGCTGGTGGTAGCTATGGTATTATGTGGACTCCACCTGTGGAAGGACTTTATCAAATAACTGCTACTTTCGATGGAACAGACTCTTACGGAAGCTCTTATGCTACGACTTACCTTGGAGTAGGACCTGCAGTTTCTGCGGCAACTCCAATTGAGCCTGACACTGAAACTCCAGACACAGAAACACCTGACACTGAGACACCTGATACCGAAACGCCTGATACAGAGACACCTGACACTGAAACTCCAACAACAGAAGCGCCTTTGATTTCTACTGAAGTAGCGATCATCGCAGCTGTTGCAGTTGCATGTGTAATAGGTGTAGCAGCTTTTTGGGCACTACGGAAGCGGAAATAAACAAACAATTTCCCCTCCCCTTTTTTTGTGGGATCTATTTTTTTTAAAATGAACTTGAAGCACTTGTGGCTTTACGGTTTATTTAGGGTGCAAAGTATGCTATTTAGACTAATTTTTGAATTCGATGGTTTTGTTGGTGTTTTTTGATTTTTCAAGCTCACACCAACGTTTTTGGAATTATATTGCAGAATTGTATGAATTTGAAGGTATTTTTTCCATATTTATTTATTAATTAGGAAAAATATTTAAATTAACGGTTGTCCTTAGGCGTAATAACATAAAAGGGGACAAAAAATAAGTGAAAATACTGAAAAACAAATCAAAAGCTGCTATAATGTCACTTTCAACAGTAAGCATTGTTGCAGAATCATTTGTTTTTCCATCTGCTCATGCACAAACACCAACAAAACAGACACGCGCCCACAAAAGCGTCATCCCGAACCCCGCAGAATCAACTCCAACCGAATACTGGAGTAACCCAATAAATGCAAGACTCGGGGAGGACCATCTTCTGCAGGAAACTGGTTAACAGTTCTCGCCAATTTGATTGCCCTCTACAAAAAAGACACTCCTGATTCTCCTCACGTTTTGTTGGGAGACAAATGCATTGGCAAATAAATGGGGCTGAAAAGGCTCTAACATGGGAACATGAAAATGACAAAAGCAATAGCTGGGAGTTTTTCATTTTTTTCTCCTCTATAGCACCCCATGAAAGAGCCTCAGCAAACTCCTTATTGCCATTGCATCTCAATTTGAGCGTTCTGTATGTTCTAATTTGATGCTGTGACCTTATAGGCGTTTGTTTTTCATTACTCGGGTCTTTTGCTTTGTTTGGTTCTGATGTTTTCTCAAGCTCTGTTAAACTATGGCTTTTTCTGTTTTTGCTGCTCATGCACCAGCTAGGTCGCTGTAAGAATGTGTCTCAAGATTGCTTGAATCTATCTGCAGCGTTTCCATTAATTGTTCTAGAATACTTTGATCCTGTTCAATCATGCTTGAATCGTCGGCAGTTTGTCTTTCAAATTCAACAAATTTGCCGAGCATCTTAACTGTGTCCAGATGAATTTGGGTTCCTTGGTGCTGATAGATTTCTCTAACTTTTTCTATGACAATAAGCGGTTTTAGTATCTTGTTGAGAATGGTCTTTAAGTCATCTGATTCTTGAACCCTAAGAAGGAATGCATCATCTTGTTTCGGTCCCGCGATGTTCTCTCGTTCATAGTAGATTAGCTCTGCGGTGCTGTCGCCATTTACTTCTCTTAGTTTCAATCTTCCTTCTGGAACTTTGAAATAGATGTCCGTTTGCTGAAATGTTCCCACGTATTCGGCTCCTAGAGAAGACAACTTCTTTCTCAAAAAATTGTGGTCATCAACTCTTGCCTTTACTTCCACCATTTTATGTTTTAGGCTGCGCCGAGTTTCGATCTTCACTGTATAATCAACTCTTCAAGAAGAATTGTGGCAAAGACTATTGTGCTTTTCTGTCTTCAAAACTTAGAAGTGTCAAACGGCTCTTTATTATTGACGACAGCTGGTTGGTCGTCAAGTTTATCGAGTTTTTCTTTGAATGTTGTTTCAAGTACGTGTCTTAACCGAAGAAAAGTTTCTTCATCAAGTTTTTCATCAGATAACAAAGACACGAGCCTGCTTGATTCGCTGTTGAATTGTTTCACATATCTTAGCCTTCTGCTAAGGTTTACATACGTTTTTCTATCAAGCTTTCCTGCAAACAATAACTGTCTGAGCTTTTTTAGTTTTTCTTCATATTGGTCCTCTTGAGATTTTGATTTAGTATAAATTATTACGCCTACAAGAACGAACACAGATGCGGCTAAAGGTAGAATTAGATAGAAGAATTGATTGGGTTCCATACCCCTGAAGATACATGCATGTAATAAACTCTTTATGAATTCTGCTTACATACTTGCAATACATCTTGGCATAAAGAATCTAGAGCTAACGTTTCTTCATGTTCTATGATGATGTTACGGGAATCAAAAGTCAATTATGTAATCTACGAAAAGCTGATATTAACTTTCTTGATATTTTGCGTTGAAGAGCTGGGTGAGATGAACGCTGAACTAATAGCCCCGTGTGGCATGAACTGTGCCGTTTGTAGTAACTATCTTGCTTTGAAAAATGATGTTAGAGCTAAAGGAGTGAAACTACCTTACTGTAAAGGTTGCAGACCCAGAGACAAGAAGTGCTCTTTCATCAAGAAAAAATGCGAAAAGCTTCTCAGCCAAAACGTGGAATTTTGTTATGAATGCGAAGATTTTCCCTGCAATAACCTCAAGCAACTCGAAAAGAAATACATAATTCATTACCGCACCAGCATGGTTGACAACCTAGTTTTCATTAGAGATTATGGTCTGCTTCAGTTTTTGGAGAGTCAAAAGAAAAAGTGGCAGTGTCCAGATTGTGGTGAGATTATTTGTTGTCATAATGGGATATGTTATAGTTGTGGTTTGGAACAGTTAAGAAATAAAAAGAAGAAATATAGATGGGAAGATTAGCCAAATTTAATTTTATGTTTTAGTTCGGGTGAACCCAAGAATACACCCATTTAAATAAAATTTTTAGGTTTATACTCTGGAAAACTGGGAAACATCCACAATAGTTGCAAGAGCCAATCTTTACTTTACAATAATGCTTATAGGTATGCTTTTAATCTAGCATTCTGTCCATTAACAATCAGGAGAATTAATAAGGTGCCCAAATTTAGGCAAACGAGCGATCTCGTAAAGCTCATGAACAAAAAAGAAGACATCAGGGATATAGGCATAATTGCCCACATCGATCACGGCAAGACCACAATGTCCGATTCCCTGCTAGCTGAAGCAGGACTCCTGTCCCCTAAAATCGCAGGAGCAGCAAGAGCCCTCGACTATCTTGAAGAAGAACAGAAGAGGGGAATCACAATTAAAACAGCCAACATTTCGCTTCTACACGAAATAAATGGCAAATCACACGTCGTCAACCTAATAGACACTCCAGGACACGTAGACTTCACAGGAAAAGTAACACGTGCCCTAAGAGCAATCGACGGAGCTGTCGTAGTTGTAGATGCTGTCGAAGAAGTTATGGTTCAAACAGAAACAGTAACCCGCCAAGCTCTTAACGAGCGAGTGAAACCTGTTTTGTTCATCAATAAAGTCGACCGACTAATCAAAGAATTGAAACTAAACGCAGAACAGATGCAAACAAAACTTCTCCGAATCATCAGAGACTTCAACAACTTGATCTCAATATATGGAGAAGAAGAACATAAGAAAGCATGGAAAGTTGATCCAACTAAAGGAACAGTTGCCTTTGGTTCTGCCCTGCACAAATGGGGCTTCACACTTGACATAGCCCAAGAGAAAGGAATAAAATTCAGTGACGTTGTGGATGCATATCATAATGGGGAAGAAGAAAAACTTGCAGAAACCGTTCCTCTCCACAAGGCAATACTGGACATGGCAGTACTGAATCTTCCAAATCCTATAGTTGCACAGAAGTATCGTGTTCCTAAAGTCTGGAAGGGAGAAGCAGATTCTGAACTTGGGAAAGCCATGATTAACTGTGACGATCAGGGACCAACCGTTATGTGCTTGACGTCCGCCATGATGGATCCTCATGCAGGATTAGTTGCTACCGGTCGTGTCTTTTCGGGTTGCGTTAACGAGGGCGACCGAGTTTTTCTGGTTGGTGCCAAAAAGGATTATCGTGTTCAGCAGGTATCCATGTATATGGGCGCTTTCCGTGAGGTTGTTGGCAAGATAGGTGCTGGAAACATAGCTGCGGTGTTGGGTTTGGATCTTGCTAGAGCAGGAGAAACCCTTGTTAGCGTTAAACACAAAGATACTATGGTTCCTTTCGAAAACATCCAATATGTTTCTGAGCCAGTTATCACCATTGCGATTGAACCCAAGTATCCACGGGAATTGCCTCGTCTCATCGAATTGATGGACCGTTTAGCTATTGACGACCCAAACTTGGTAACTAAAATTAACAAAGAAACTGGTGAATATCTTCTCAGCGGAATGGGTGAACTCCACCTCGAAATAGCCGTCAAGTTCCTCAAACAAACTGGTGGAGGACTGGAAATTCTAACTTCACAGCCACTGGTAGTTTACAGAGAAACTGCATCTACACAAGGTGTAGTAGCGATGGCGAAGAGCCCCAACAAACACAGCAAATTCTGGATTCAAGTGGAGCCTCTTGACCAAACAGTTGTTGACTTGATGGAGAAAGGTTCCCTGTTTGAAGCAATGGGAAACAAGCGGATTGGTGAGACTCTACGTGAGGAAGCAGGTTGGTCTGCTCAAGAAGCACGGAACGTGTGGGCGTTGGAAGAACACCGCAACATCTTGGTCGACTTAACTAAAGGTGTTCAATACCTCAGAGAAGTCAAAGAAACAGTCAACTCAGGTTTCAGGTGGGCAGCCAGAAATGGACCCCTTTCCGATGAGCCAATACGAGGAGTCAAAGTAAAGCTGTTGGACGTAAAACTGCACGAAGACCCAGTACACCGTGGACCCGCACAAATCATGCCAGCAATGAAAAGAGCCCTGTGGGGATCTTTCCTTACAGCAAACCCAGTTCTGTCTGAACCAATCTATAAAATCGGAGTTTCAGTTCCTCACCAATTCGTCGGCGACGTAACAGGACTAATAACACGCAAGAGAGGAAGAATAGTTTCTTCAGAACAAAAAGGACCAATAACCAACGTTACTGGATATCTTCCGGTTTCCGAGACTTTTGGTCTATCCGCTGACATGAGAGGTTCAACTTCTGGTCACGCCTTCTGGCAGACTCAGTTTGACCATTGGGAAAAGGTTCCTGAAAGCATATCAATGGAAGTCATAGCGGGAATCCGAAAAAGACGTGGACTACCTGAAGAAATACCTCGAGCCAACAAATTCATCGACAAAGTCTAAACCAAACATCAACACCATCACCAACAGGCATTTAGCAAAACCTGCTAGATGCCTATTTTATCCATTTTTTGATTTTTTATTTTTTAAAGTAAAAACCAGTAGACTCCCTGTATGGCTACAAGTTCTCGAGATTTTTTTCTACGTGCGGCAGCCATCTTAGTGCATATTTTTGGTAAGTGGCTATAAAAAAATGGTGATGCCCCTTGTTGTTTGGGACTACTTTGTTTTTAGGCGGTTGACGTTACTGTTTTTATGGTGCTACTTTTGGTTATGACCTGTTTGGCGTCTTTGGTGGGTTGTTATCCTGAAAACTCTTTTCTTTCAAAGATTAACAAACCCAAAACTGCGGTGACTACAAAGTAAATTCCTATAATTGCTAGACCTACTGGGATTTGAACGTTAAATGTTGTCAACGAAATTCCTATGTTTGGTCCTGCGCCTCCGCCGTTACCAAAGTTGGTTACGACCTTGTGTTGTGGGTACGGAACAGTCAATATGTTTCCTATGATTTGTGCTCCATACGTTAAGATGAACCACGGCTCAATTTGCACAAGGCTTGAAACTAGGGTTTGAATGAGTGAGAAGGCAAACAAAAACAGGATTGCTGTAACAATGGTGGACATTGAGGTACTCTTGAATACTGAACTGAAGAAGAATGTGAACCCAAGAACTGCTGCAAGATAAAACCACGCAAAAAGCACAGAATACACGAATTCGAAAGGAATGCTTAGACCAAAATAGTATAGTCCATTGCCTACTGTGACTGCAGTGAATACTCCAAGCATTATTGAAGATGCAGAAAAGGCTGCCAGCAGTTTTCCAATATACACGGATGATCGTCTAATTGGATTTGGGAGCCCAAAGTAGCCTGTTTTGTTCTGGAATTCGCCTGCGATTGCGTCACCTCCAAAGAAAATTCCTGAAAGGATAATGACGTATGTTGCGGAGTTTCCCCACCAGTTAGAATAAAAAGCTAATTCAGAGGTTAGAAAACTCGCAGGTCGATAGTATCCAACTACAACTGTGAGCAGTACACCTACAAGCAGCGTTATGGTTAATAGTATGAAAAATCTGCGTGATCTAAAGTAATCCAGAAATGTGTACTTTGTTGTGATGCCAACTTGCGTTAGGCTACTTGGCACCTTATTGTTTGAACCAATTGTCTCTGTCATTGTATATCACAACGTATTTTTTATAAGACTCAAATATGCTCCTTCAAGAGCCGACGAAGAAGGCTTGTAGCTGACAATTCCAATCTTCATCTTCACTAACTCAGCAAGAAGCTTTTCTTGTGTATCCAAACCACCCGTGAACTGTATTCTACATGTAGTTCCGTCACTTTTTTCAGCCTTGACAATGTAGGGCAATTTTGAGGCTATCTTATTTACCAACTTTGCATCTACGGTTTTTCGTAGTCCAATTTCAACAAAGTTATTTCCGTCTGAAACCTTTGCAGTTACATTCGAAATTGAGTCATAGACAAGTAATTTACCATGATCTATCATGGCAACCTCGTCACAGACATCAGAAACTTCGCTAAGCAAGTGGCTGCTCATGAAAATCAGTCTCTTTTTGTTCTTTAGAGACTTTATAATGTCCCTTACTTCACTCATTCCACGAGGGTCAAGTCCCGAGGTAGGTTCGTCCAAAAGAACAACACAGGGGTCACTGAGTATAGCCGCGGCAACACAGATTCTTTGCTTCATTCCCTTAGAAAATTTGCCGACGCGTTTATCAATCCATTCACTCATCCGAACTTCAGAGACAACCTCTTCTATACGCATTTTCCGCTCAGCCTTAGGTACACCTCTAATTTCAGCAATCATTGTCAGTGCCTCTCGAGGTGTTAGTGCAGGATAAATTTCTGGGGTTTCAATTAATGTGCCTACAGATTCAAGCGCCTTTTTCTTTTGTTTATGCACATTTACACCATTTATTAGCGCTTCACCAGAAGATGGTCTGATTAAGTCAGTAAACATTTTGAGAGCAGTTGTTTTTCCTGCACCATTAGGTCCTAGGAAACCAACACATTTTGCGCCCTCAATCTTGAGATTCAAGTTCGACACTGCAGAAAATGAACCGTAATTTTTTGAAAGATTTGAGGCTTCGATTGATGGCATGTTACATCGTTGCTATACAAACTGGACGCACCTTAAAAGGAGAACTCATTCGGGGGGAGTTAAAATGAACAAATTGCATATTCAATTTTAAGGCTCTATTAACCGTTTTGCCGTGCAAGTGTGATCTGGAGGAAAATTAATTGATTGTTAAAACAGGGATAGTTTGATTATGTTACGTCTTTCTAGCCTTTGTAATGCTTCAATGTATTCGCTCTTTTGTTTTCCGTTTACCTCAAAATGTTGCATTATATCCGTAACAGGACTTTGAGCAGCCCCGTTCCTTTGACGTTTACGTTGCAAATAATTTACAACACTCCGCTCGATTTTTCCACACTTCCAAGTTGTGTTACGAATCAAAGTGACTATAGACTTGAGTACGTTTTGTGTTTCTTTTCCCATTGGTTTCGGCAGAATTGTTCACCTCAAAGTGTTCCGACAAAGCTTGATGTTGCTAAATTCACTTATTTTTTTGTAAGCGTTTGAGCCTAGAAAACTTGTATATCTTGAGCGATCAAGTTTGAAGTTTAAGTTTGACACTGCACCAAAAGGAAAGTAATGCTTTGAAAGATTTGAGGATTCCGTTGAAAGCATGTTACATCGTTGCCATACAAACTGGACGCACCTTAAAAGGTGAACTCATTCCGAGGGAGTTTCTGTATTGCATCTTGCACGTTATGTTCTTGGACGTAACCTAGGAAACCTAAGTTGACCTACATACTTCATTATCCACTGCACAAGCTCATTGTATGCATCAGTTCCTGCTTTTGTCAGCTTCACGTTTCCATCATCATCTAATTCAACAAATTTTCTTTCAGACATCCAAGCAAGGTAATTTACAAGTTTGTCATAAGCAAGTCCAGTAGACGTTGCAAGAGCCGTTCGGTTCATGCTATGTTTCTCTTTTAAAACCTTGATTATTCGTGCGATGACGTAAAGGTCAGGTTTAGAATTCTGCTTTTCTGAATTCAAAGCTGAACCACCGCAATTCTATGAGAAGCAAATCTAGTGAAAGGATTTCCTTGTAGCGTTTCAAAAGATCGTTTCCTAACGTGAATAAGACAACCAACATGGCAAGTGCTGCCCAGAAAACGGCACCAAAAGTTTCTGTTCGTTGCAGAACTAAAAGAGTAACTACAGTTCCAAGAAGTCTAAACGCAGAAAAAGTAATAACCCAATAAGCTGTCGCTTTCATCAGTCCGTACAGGACGTAACTTAGTTTTCCCAGCGAGATTTCATCAAAGGTTGTTTCCCAATCCAATTCCCCTAGCATCTTTAATGCTGATGGAAAACCGTGAGAGAGTTCTTCTTTCCATTCTCCTGTTCTGACAGCGTTAACTTTTCTTCTGACAAACAGGACGCCTGTTACAATTCCACTTATTGGAATAAGAAGAGCAAGAAATGATGCTGAAAAAAAGACGGAACTTCCAAGGGGACTCTTCATGTCATAGAACTCGAGTGTTCCCATAATGACAAAGAAAACAGCCAAGAAACTCACAATTATGAGTGTGAATTTTTTGAAGGACGTAGCAAACGCGTTATATTTTTTGATGCTGTCGAGTGTCTCCATTAGTTCTTGAACTTTTGAGACAACGCTTTCTTCTGTAATCATTTCAGTCATATCCGTTTTTTCAGTTGATGAATCATCTTGTTCATGCAAATTTGTCCACTCTGTCCAGAATCATGTGAATGGCTTATTTGCGGTACAAGATGAATATAAAATGAACTCATTCGGAATAAGTTTGCATTACCTTTTGCTGAAATCGCATCACTAGTTATCTTTGCAATATTTTGTTCGTTCAATTCTATTTTAACTCCAATGTTATTGTAAAAACTTGTGGGTGCCGTGTAACCCAAAAAAGGTGAAAAAATTTGGGTTATTCACGGCTTCAGGCACATCAGCTAGGCTGATTGTTTTGTCGGCATCAACGGGTTATCGCTTTTTTGAACAATGGCACCGCTAATATTATCATAACTGTTCCAAAGCCAATCAGTATTGCAAGTTCATTGGTCAGCATGGTTATGTCTGCGCCAAGCACCATGACTTTTCTTAGAGCGTCAGCAACGTAGGTCAGTGGGAGACACTTTGAGATGGCTTGCATAAACCATGGCATCTGTTCTACTGGGAAGAACACTCCGCTGAGGAACATCATCGGGAACGTTATTGTCGACATTAACATTGTGGCTGTTTCTTGGTCTTTCATGAATGAAGTTAACACTATGCCTAAACCAACAAAGCTGAATACGCACAACAGTAGCAACGCAAACACTAGCAGTATGCTTCCATGTATAGTAACACCGAACAACGATACAGCTATTACAATAATGATTAGCCCCTGTAGTAGACCTCTGCCAATCTGGGCGAGCGTTTTTCCAAGTATCACTGAAATCCTATTGATAGGAGCAACCATCATTCCGTCAAGGGTGCCGCTTTCGCGCTCTTCAGAAATTGCCACAGGAAGCCCAGTCATAACACTCATCATCACCGTCATTGATATGATTCCAGGTGCAACGAAATCGAAATAGCTAAACTCGCCTTCAATTGCTCCTTGTGTTTCAATGTTATATGGCTGCACGACCGCTAACGAGTTACTTTCGTCAACACCTAAGTTTTGAACGTTCTGCTGAGCGAAAGCAGTTCCCAGCTGGTCAAACACTTCCTGCAGGGCAGCTTGTAGCATAGCGGACATTTGCATGTTAGACTGATCAGTTACAAGAGTGATTTTTCCCTGCTGCCCAGACATTATGCTTGACGAGAACTCACTGGATATCACTATACCCGCGTCAACATCTCCTTTTTGAATCATTTCTCGTAAGTCATCAAAACTAGACGCCTCAGTAAGAGTTATCGTGTCTGAGTTGCCGGTTACGTTATCTAATATGCCAATTAACGTTGAACTGGCGTTTGTGTAACCGCCATATCCAACATCCTCATTTACCAAAGCAACAGTCACGCTGCTTGTCGAGTTACCCGATGGATATATGTAACCAACCATAACCATCATGAATATTGGCATCAGTATCAGCAAGACTAAGCCCATTCGGTTTCTGAAAACCTCAAGCAGGTCTTTCCATGCGATTCTGAGGCTGTGTGAAATCATACTTTTTGCTCCCATTTTACTCACCTTCCTCTCTGTTTTCGATTAAAACTTCTGTGTCCTGGTCCATGTTTAATTGCTATTTTGTTGTCTGCTTTATCTCTGACTTCTCTGCCTGTTATTTTAAGAAAAACATCTTCAAGCGTAGGTTCCAGTTTTTCAATTGAATTTATTTTTCCGTTCTTTGCTCTCACTGCGTCAATTATGAGGTCAAATGCGTCGTCGCCAGTTGCGTGTACCTTTAGGTGCGAATTATTTTCTTGAGTTACCGAGTTAACGCATTTCACAGATTTTATTGTATTAAGCAGGGTGCCTGTGAGGTTTGGAATTTCTAGTTTCAAAATTGTTGTTCCATTGCCTGAAATAGTTTTTTTAAGGTTTGCAGATGTGTCGAGGGAAACGATCTTTCCTTGGTCTATGATGCCTATGCGGTCACAAAGAAGGTCAGCTTCGTTCATCATGTGTGTGGTAAGAATTATTGTTGTCTTGTGTTCTCTGTTTAGCTTTCTGATGAACTCCCTAATTTCAGCGGTAGATTGCGGATCTAAACCCAATGTGGGTTCATCAAGGAATAATACCTGGGGCGTGTTAAGTAACGCTCTTATTACGTTCATTCGTTGCCTCATGCCTGTCGAGAACGTACCCACTTTAGAGTTCTTCCATTTGCTAAGGTTAAGCATCTCTAAAAGCTCATCAATTTTTGGGTTAAGCACCTCATCGGGCATGTTGTACAATTTACCAAAGAATCTAAGATTCTCTTTCGCCGTCAAACGGTCATACATTATCATTTTTTCTGAAACAAGGCCAATCAGTTGCCTAACTTTTCCGTCCTGTTTTATTACGTCATATCCTCCTATTTTGGCAGTCCCGTTGTTTGGTCGAATTAATGTTGTCAACATCCGTATTGTTGTGCTTTTGCCTGCTCCGTTTGGTCCAAGTAAACCGAAAACTTCGCTTTTCTTTACGTCAAACGAAATGTTATCTACAGCAGTGAAGTTACCAAACCTTTTTGTGAGGTTTGTTACTTCAATCATTTTGTCGTTTTCCAATACTCTTCTCCTTCTTCACGATATATTTCAGTGCAATATATCGCACCAAAATATAAATATTACTTTTACATCTAGAGAACCCTGAAGATTATGCATCCCGGACATGAAGAAAAAACAGCCACAAAATGGCTTAAAGAAGCACAAAAAGGGTACATGAGAATAGCATTCCTGATTCTCTTAAGCAAAAAACCCTGTCACGGATACGAAATGATGAAGGAAGTAGAAGACCGAACAGAGGGCTTTTGGAAACCAACCGCCGGAGGAGTCTACCCAACACTTCAGCGCTTAGAACAAGAAGGATACATAGTTGGCAAATGGGGTCCACAGAAAAGAAAACGCAAAATTTATCACATAACCGAATCTGGAAAGCTCATTCTTGATCGTGCATTATTAAAGCATAGTCAAATTGCTGACAGCATGAACAGTCTTTTTGAAGAGTTCACGCGGACCGTGCTTGAATTGGAGCCTAAAGCGTTGCCGATGCCAAGAGTGCCAAATCCGTTTTCTGGGTTCCTTGAAGAAGAGCCAAAGAGCAAGATAGAATCTCTTGAAATGAAACGTAACCGTATCAGTCATGGAATTAAGATGATGCAAGAGGAATTGAAAAAAGTGAATGCTAGATTGGCGGAGTTGGCTCAGAAAAAACAGAAACATGAATATAATTCGGATGCTGTAGGAGAATAGAAAAAGAGAGTTGACCACTTTGGATTCAAGTATGCTGTCTTACATTTTTAATATTGTTTACATTGTGTTTGTTTTTGGTTTTTCGTTTTTTTCTCAGAAAATACAGGTCAATTTGGTGTTGGGGAAAATATCGAAATCGTTAAAAAAATTGCAGCTTATGCGTGACAAAGCCAAAGACGAGGCTGTCTCTGCTATTATTGCTTTAGGAAAACCTGAAAGTGACCCAAAACCTAGGGTTGAAGCGCTTCTTCAATTCTTTGCTATACAACCAAACAGCATGGATCCCTCGGGGGTAGTTAATCGGCTAGAATATTTGGTTAACACTGCGGATGACAGAGTCAAAGAAGAGGTTAAAACGTTAGCGCCTTCTGCTGACGAGAAGCAGATACAAAACCTGCAGAATCTAGTCGAAACCGCTAGGGGCTTGAATTCTTTGTATCGTACTGTTCGTCATCACTATTTGGTGGGAAAAAAGGGCGGCACAATATATAGTACAATGCAAATTCAGATGCAGCTGCCCATGATTATGGAAGAGGCTGAAGCCTATTTTTCGTTTATAGATGCCTTCAAGAAGGGCAAACCAATCGGTGATGGTGTGGGTCCTTTGGTTGCTTCTACGTTGATTGGTGATGCTAGCGTACGTGATGTGGCAGAGGACACGATTACCGCGGAAGTAACTGTTGAGGGCAGAAAAGTTGTTGTTACTAAAGCTAAGGGTCCAGGTGGAACCGTTGGGAAAGTTGGAACTGCTGTTGGCAAGTTGATCAAGGAGCACAAAGGAAATGTGTCGTTGATTGTGATGGTTGATGCTGGGCTTAAACTAGAGGGTGAAAACTCTGGTTTTGTTGTGGAAGGTGTTGGAGCAGCAATTGGCGGAGTTGGGGTTGAACAATTCAAGATAGAAGAGGTCGCCACTAAGCATAAGATTCCAGTTTATGCCATGATTGTTCGTCAGTCGCTAAAGGAGGTTTTGGCGCCAATGACCGATACGGTAACTAATTCGGTTGATGAGGTTATCAAAAGGCTTGGGCGAATTATCCGTGAGCGCACAAAAGAAGGAAACACTGTGTTGGTGGTTGGGGTCGGTAACACAATCGGAATAGCCTAGCAGCACACGTAACAGAATCAAAAATATACTGCCGTTCCTTTTTTTGCTGATGGACAGTTATGTTGCTTACTGTTTTTGACCCATGGAAATCTCGGTTGTGCACATGCCCAACCAAATTAACATTTAATCCATACACAGGCTGTGACCATGCTTGCCTATACTGCTACGCTTCTTCATACATACCAAACTTCCAAGATTGCAGACCCAAAAAAGACTTACTTTCCAGACTAAAACGAGAAGCCACTAAACTAAACGGCGAGCTGATTTCGGTATCTAACTCGTCTGACCCGTATCCGCGGCTGGAACAAAAGATGGGCTTGACCAGAAGCTGCTTGGAAATATTAGCACAAAACTCTTGCAAGCTCCAGATAGTCACAAAATCTGATTTGGTAACACGGGACATCGACATCCTGCAAAATGTTGACTGTGTGGTTTCAGTTACTGTTCTAACTGCTGATGACAATCTCTCAAGTAAGCTTGAGCCGGGTGCTCCTGTTTCTTCAAGGCGACTTAAGGCTATAGAACAGTTGGTTAACACGGGAATTCCAACAACCGTGAGAATCGATCCTGTTATTCCTTTTCTTAACGATGATTTGGCTGGGCTAATGGAAACTGTTGCAGAGTTAGGTGTTTTGCATGTTACCTGCTCGACATACAAAGTGAAGCCTGATAATTGGAAACGATTCAGCGCCGCTTTTCCTGAGGTTGCAAAAAAATTGAAGACACATTATTTCATCGAAGGTGAGCGGGTAGGGCGTTCAACGTATTTGCCAAAAACTTTGAGGTTTGATTTAATGAAAAAAGCAGCAGAGCTGGCACAACTTCACAATATGAAGTTTGGTTGCTGCAGAGAAGGTTTCCGCTTGAATTCTGCAGTGTGTGATGGTTCATGGGCAATTAACAATGCACAAATAGGAAACTAAATGAAGATGCTTCTTGGTTTTTCTGAAAAAGCCTGTTTTCAACAATAAACCTCTATTAGTCTCCTGATATGTGCCTTAACTCGCCATTTTTAGATTTTCAGTGGGCTTTGGCGTTTTTCTTCGTAGAATATTGTTTGAATTTGGCTTACTGAGAATGCAATTCGACCGTAGGTTCCTCTGCACCTACTTTGTTACGACTTCGTTCATTGCGGAACTCAGATTCAACGCAGTCACGAAGACAACTCTTCATTCAAACGCAAAATATGTATTTTTGTCAAGATTCCTTGACAATGTAACGTTTAAAATGGAAATATTTTTCTCAAAGTTTCTTGACAAAAATGCTTTTTATTGTTCACAATCTAGTATTTATTGTGTTCAATTTGAATGATATTGGTCATTTGGTTGCTAAGGGGGGCTTTCTTTGTTTTCTATGTTTTACTTTGTTTTTAGGGTCGGTCACTGTTGTGCAGGCACAGCCGCCTTTTGCTCCAGATGTGGATTGGCAACAAACTTATGGCTATCGCCAAGCAGAATGGATTGCCGAAACAACCACTGGTGGATACGCTTTTTTGACTCCTGGATATTACTCAGTATTTAGGTATCCAGGTTATGACCCTGCAAAGCTCACCAAAATTGATTCTTCAGGAAACATACAATGGGTACAGAACATTAGTTTGCCCTTTCCTGAAAGCATCATTACGACAAGTGATGGCGGTTATGCCTATACAGGGCGCAATGACAGTGTTTTGATAATAAGTAAACGGGATTCGAACGGAGATAATCAATGGAGCTTGTCATATGATGGTCCCCTTAGTGGTCCTGGTTTGATTGTTCAAACAAGTGACAATGGTTTTGCAGTTGTAGCGCACAACATTACAGCTCTGGATAGTGCGATGAACTGGATTAGCGAACTGTTGTTTATCAAAATTGATGCACAAGGAACAATAAAGTGGACTAAAAGAATTGACGTGACAGGGGGCAACTTCAGGTCATTTATTCAAACCAGTGATGGCGGTTATGCGTTAGCGGGAGATACAACAGTCACTAGGCACACGTTGCCAGACATGCCTACTGGATCAAAAATTGCTGATTCACGCGACTTTTACCTAATAAAAATAGATCATGAAGGCAACTTGCAGTGGAGTAATACGTATGGAGGAATCAACGAAGACGCAGCAAATTCTCTTGTACAAACAGATGACGGCGGCTACGCTTTGGCGGGCAACACAGAATCTTTTGGTGCAGGGGCATCAGATGCATTCTTGGTCAAGACGGATGCTTCAGGTAACCTTGAGTGGGCTCAGGATTACGGCGGATTCGGAACGGCAAAATACCTAAATTCCACAATTCACCAAAACGGAATATTCAATGATTTCGCAAACTCACTAGTTCAAACCAGCGACGGCGGGTTAGCATTCGCTGGAAAAGCACAATGGCAATCCAACTCTTTCTATATTGCATGGCTTGTTAAAACTGACATTTACGGGAACATGCAATGGAACCAAACATTCTACCACGCAACCTTCAATTTTTATGGGGCAACTGACGGAAATAATTGGGGCGTGAACTCGCTTATTCAAACAAAAAGTGGCGCCTTTGTTATGGCAGGCTACACTTCAACAGACTATCGGGAAAGCTGGTTTGGCTGCTTCATAATTAAGACAGAGCCTGCAACTCCACTATCTACAACCGCTTCTCCAAGCCTAATGTCATCTCTGGACTTGGAACCAATCATTATAGCCGCAGATGGAACCGTTGTCCCGTTAGATGTTCCGATTACTCGAGAGGGCAACAGATACACGTTTACTGGCGACATCCACAATCCACTGGTTGTTGAGGCAGACAACATAGTAATTGATGGACAGGGACACTTGCTTAGCGGCAGCGACACAATAAACAACCTGTTCATACCACAAAGCCAAGTAGGCATAAACTTGTTCAACCTAAACAACGTTACATTGCAAAACATAGACATACAAAACTTCAAGGTAGGAATCTTCCTTGACAACACAAACAACATAACAATCTGCCAAAACAAGCTTAGACAAAACTACCACCAACTCGTAGGCATCAACTCAACCAACACCTTAGTCACCGAAAACGAACTTACAGGACACTACGAAGCAGGCATCTACTTGGCATACTGCCTAAACAACAAGATAGTAAACAACCAGATAGCAATCACAGGAGTATCTTTAGAAGACTGCAGCGGAAACATTGTTTCAAACAACAACTTCAATAACGGCGGCTGCGGCGTTAACAACTGCGAAAACACGCTAATTTCAGGAAACACATTTCATGACATACTAGGCTCCATGTCCATTTCTAACACCATTGACATAACTGTGGCAGCAAACAGCTTTAACAAAGCTCAGATTCCATTTTCAACTAACGGAGTTCCGGGCGTCCTTGTATACATGAACAGTTTCATCGACTGCACGTATCCGCCAATAATACCCGAGGGGGCAACCTACATTGACGGAGAGAGTATCTCTGAAAGCATAAAAAATAGATGGGACAACGGAACAGTAGGCAACTACTGGAGCAACTACACGACTCAAAATCCCAACGCCACACAAATAAACAGTTCAGCAACATGGGATACCCCCTACGTTATCAACGGCAACAACACAGACAACCACCCACTCATCAATCCCGTTTCATCGGATGAATCACAAGCCCTGTCTCAGGCATTGATTTCATCACATATTCCTTCAACAGAATTAAGAATAGTTGACCCCGACTACATCGTTTTTCAACCAGACAGCATCCCAGAATTTTCAGCATGGCTTATTATACCATTATTCTTAACGCTAACTCTCGCAGTCACGATTCATAGTAGGAAGTTCACAAAAAGATGAGACAATCTGTCTTATTTGTATTCTCGACATTAATGATTAGTGGGCTACTCTTATCCAGTTCAGTTTGTTTTAGCTCAGCAGAAGACTCCAGCTTATTCGAAATATCAGGTTACATTTTGGACTCCAACGGAAATGGAATTTCTGGTGCAAAAATTATTTTTAATTCACCTTCAGTTTCAACTGGTCACTCGGATTACTCAGGAAATTATGTAATTTATGCTCCCGCAGGCACATACACTATCAACGTTTGGCCACCGTTCGATTCAAACTTCATTTACTATGAGCAACAAGGGTTCATTGTGGACTCCCATACCACAAAAAACATAACCTTAGACTCAGGACACAAACTATCAGGATACATATCAGACACCTCAGGAAATCCAGTTGAAGGCGCTATTGTTTTACTTAATGAATTCCTTTCAGGACATTTTTCGAATTATTTGGGTTACTATTTTGTCAATGTTCCCGCCGGCACATACAACTTGAATGTAAAACCACGAGCTGAATATGACCACTTTTCCAGTTATTTTGAGTCCAACTTCACGATCAACAGTGCGACAACAAAAAACATCACTGTGACCGATTATTCACCACCACAGTACACGCCACCCGAAGAAAAGCCCTCTCCATCCGAACTACCTGCAAAATGGGAGCCTTTAGTTGACCCCTTACCACATTCTACATCGATGATATGGAACCGAACTTTCGGAGGAAAACCCTATGAAACTGCTGAATCAGTGATTGAGACTTCTGACGGAGGGCTTGCCATAGCAGGTTGGGTATGGGCTCCTTCATCTATGATGTTGGTTAAAACTGACAAGTTTGGGAACATGGAGTGGGTGCAAGCCTATAGCTTATCAGATTTTGACCAAGCTACGGATGTGATTGAGACCTCTGATGGAGGATACGCACTAGCAGGCTATTCACGCCCATTTGATGACAGAGGCCATGATTTCTGGTTAGTTAAAACTGACACATATGGAGACATTGAATGGAGTCAGCTATATGGAGGCGCAGGTGCAGACCGACCTGAGGCGATAATTAAGACAACTGATGGCGGATTCGCTTTAGCAGGATATACAAATTCGTTCGGTGCCGGAGGCTATGATTATTGGCTGGTTAAAACTGACAAACTTGGCAACATGGAGTGGAACCAAACATATGGCGGACCATACGGTGATTTTGCTCGTTCATTGATTGAAACGTCTGATGGCGGATTCGTATTGTGTGGCAGCAAAGGCCTAGATCCTTGGGACAGTGATGTGATGTTGATTAAAACTGATTCATCTGGAAGTATGAAATGGAACCAAACATATCAGGATTTCAGTGCTGCAATATGTGTTGAGGCGTCTGATGGAGGATTTATTCTGGCTGGTGCTGGATTAATAGTGAAGACTGATGAGCTTGGTAACCTGGAATGGAACCAAACATGCCC
>PIXT01000109.1 GCA_003096235.1 Candidatus Bathyarchaeum sp.
CGTATCTCCTCATCATCCTATGACTGTTAAAGTAATACGCAACCTTCCCAATCGAATTCTCCATCAACTGTATCCACGCATCCCTGTTCCGATAAAACGCAGGAATAATCAGATACTCCAACTTATCATACAACTGCGTAATCTCACGGCGCCTTCTTTCAGCCTCCTCCAAATGCTCTTTCGGAGAAGGACCAATAGCCCAACCCGTAACACCCTCAATACAGCCTTCCACCCACCAGCCATCTAACACACTAAAATTTATCACCCCATTATGCGCCGCCTTCATCCCACTTGTGCCCGAAGCCTCAAACGGCGGAATAGGAGTATTCAACCAAACATCCACGCCAGAAGTTAGTTTAGCAGCCATATCAAGACCATAATTCTCCAAGTACACAATTTCCATCGTGCCCTTTAGATTTTCTTTCATTTCATGAATCTCTTCGATTAACCGTTTCCCCATCCAGTCACGCGGATGAGCCTTACCCGCAAAAACAACCTGAATCTTACCCACATCATTGATTTCTTCAAGCCGCTTCAGGTTCGAAAACAACAAAGTTGCCCTTTTGTAGCCAGTAAAGCGCCGCGCAAAACCCAAAGTAAGCACATTAGGATCAAACTGCACACCTGACAGTTCACGAACATAACGTATCAAATTTTCTTTTGCTTCCATGTGGGCACGCCAAATCTCCTCATCAGGAATGCTGTCTACACGCACCAGCAACTCAGGCTCGTTCGCCCACCCAGGCAAATACTTGTCATACAGCCTTCTGAAAGCCTCACAAGTCCAAGTAAAAGAGTGCACGCCATTGGTTATCGCTGAAATGTTATATCCCGGAAACAAAGTCAAAGAAAACTCTTTGTGCCTTTTTGCTACTCCATTCACGTACTTGCTGGTGTTCAGCGCCAGACGGGTCATATTCAGCTGATCGGCTCCCGCAAGCTCCTTCATTGTTTGTAGAGGAACTATTTCGCCTAACAGGTCTTGAACAATGTTGTAAGAGAATTTGTCGTGACCAGCCTCCACCGGAGTATGAGTGGTAAATATGCAAAGGTCTCTTACGTTGTCCAGTTCTTTTCCGTTCTTTGTCAGCAGCTCCAACGTAAGAAGGCAAGAGTGCCCCTCGTTCATGTGATACTTTCCAACCGCAAAACCCGCAGCTTCAAGCATCTTCACCCCGCCGATTCCCAGAACAATCTCCTGTTTTAGGCGGTACTCTTTGTCTCCGCCATACAAGAAAGAGGTGATTTCTCGGTCTTCAGGGGAGTTGCCTTCAACATCAGTGTCAAGAAACAGAACAGAAACCAATCCGCCGCTGGGACTTTGGTGGTCATAAAGCCACGCTTTCACTTTGACGGGTCTATTTTGTATCTTCAACTCAACATGCATCGGCAACTCATTCATAAAAGCTGAGGGCGTCCAATCGTCAGGGTGCTCGATTTGTTTTCCGTCCCTGATTTCCTGCCGCAAGTAGCCTTTACTGCTTACAAGAGTAACCCCCACCAGCGGAATCTTAAGGTCAGCGCTGGATTTTATCATGTCACCAGCTAATACGCCTAAACCGCCGCTGTAGCTGTGAATATCAGGATTCAAACCGATTTCCATACAAAAATATGCTATCCTTTTTCCCCTCAAAAAAGCGCGTTTGCAGTATTCGCCACAAAAATGGTAGGTTCTTCCCCGTACTTCAGCCTTGAATTCTTCTTTCGGTTCAGTCAAAGGCAATCCACAGACGGGGTCTCTAATCATAACCAAAAACCTCTCAACGCACACATACACTGATCATTTAACATTTACTCATTTTTCTTGTTCTTTAATCTTGTAGACTCTTCATCAGTAAGTTTGTTCAATTGTTTTAATCTTCTTTCAGTTACTACAAGAACCTTCTTGCGTAGAGCCTCGCCTTTCAACTTTCTGTTTGAGCGATTAATCTTTGATATCTGGTCAGCCAGCATATCGTCGCCGACAACTTGGCTTAGCCAGCGTTCAAAATCTCCGCGCTCTATATGATAATGAATAGAACTTATTTCAATAGTCTTCAGTGCCGAAAAAAATTCGGCTAAACTATGAATAGTTAACAAAGACGACCTAGAAAATTCGTAAGAAAAAGTGAATCCCATCCCCGCTGGAAGCCGTCTCAGTAGTCTTTTTGCGGCTAGTTCTGGTTTCTCAAGTTCTAGGCGGATTCTGGCTTCAAGGTCAGAGAGGATTCTTGAATATACAGCAAAAGCTTCTACGGGACTACCCATAGAACTAAAGTAGTTGTGTACATCTCCGGGTCCTCCGCCTTTTATGCTAAGGTAATAGAGGTGGTCGCTTAGTTGCAGGTAACGCCACAACCGAAGCAGGTCTTTGTCGCCTATTCCTTTGACAAGCTCTTCTAGTGCTTTTATGGAATCGTAGCATATGTTTTGCATTGGATTGCCGATCCATGCGCTGGCGTCTCGTTCAATGTCTGCCCATGAGACGGTGTTGTATTCGTGGATGTCAAGTTCTCCTACTGGCGTATGCCGTTTAATGACTTCAGAGGGTGTTCTCCAGTTCAGGTGATGCCACTTGTTTACTTCATCAGGTAATGCAGCGAGGAACTCATGTATTCCGCCTTCTGGCCAGTGATGTTCTCCAAAGGTTTCGTAGTCAACAAAAAGCACTATAACCTGCCCTTGAGTTCCAGCTAACCATCGCGCATATTTTGTTGCATCTAGAGGGTATTCGTTCCAGTCCGTGGTGGAGAATCGGAATCCTATGTCATCAGAGAGGCGGTAGTTACGCAGTAACACAGGTAAATTCGAGTTTTTGGCTTTGTAGACATAATTGGGGCTTCGTCCCTGCAGAGTTTTATCAATACCTTCTGTTACGGTGCCCTTGTAACCCAGTTTCTTCATGGTTTTGGCTATAGCATTGTTGTAGAGCAGTTCAGTGTTTTCGATAAAAGTTGGCTCATAACCAAGCAAATCTTTGATGAGCTGCCTGTGCATCTTAACCTGTTCAATAAACTCTGAATGATCCTCGCCGTAGAGGCTAGCTAAGGAATGGTAATAGGTTTCTTCCATAAATTCGACGCAGCCAGTTTCGGCAAGCATTCTGAATGATTCTATTAGGTCTGGACTCCAGAGGCTGCATTGTTCAAGAAAGACCCCTGAAATACCAAACGTTACTTTGAACGGTTTTCCTGTGCTCTTGGTTTTTTCTATTTGCTCCAAGATTATTTTGTTTGCCGGAGTGTAACATTTTCGTGCGGCTCTCTCGAAAACGTAACGGTTGAGCCCATTATCAAAATAGAGGTCAAAAAGATCCTTTTTTGCCACTTTGCCTTTAAACAGCAAATCTGAGTGAAAGTTTCGGTTCAGCCTGAAGGGTTGATGAACCTCAAACATTAAACAAACATCTGTCATAGCAAACCACTAAACCGAAAGGACACAGGCTCACGAAAACAAACTGTCCTTGTTCCCTATTATAATTTCTTATCCACCAATATTTGTTCAAGACCACGCTGACGATGCTCAGGAGAAAATAGTGCAATATTGCTACTTGAAAAAGCCGTTTAATTGTTGGTGTATTTTATTGGTTAGTAAAAAAAGGAAAAAATGAACCCACATTTCAATATATTACAGGAATGGATTCATTTTCTTTTTCAGTTCTGAATTGACTTTTTAGCTCTCAGACAAGTAATTGTGTATTGATTTTGCTGCTTTCCTTCCTTCTCCTAATGCTTGAATAACTGTTGCTCCACCAGTTATGGCGTCACCACCAGCATACACGCCTTCAATATTACGTAAGTTCTCGTCGGCCTCAATTATTCCCCGTGAATTGGTCTTTAATTCGGGTACTGTTCTTAGAAACAGCCTGTTAGGTTTTGTACCAATAGCCTCTACAACAGTGTCTAACTCCAAAATGAACTCGCTTCCCTCGATCTTCTCTGGGCGTGGTCTCCCGCTTTTATCTGGTTCTCCAAGCTTCATTTTCACAAGTTCAATTCCCGTGACCCAGC
>PIXT01000110.1 GCA_003096235.1 Candidatus Bathyarchaeum sp.
ATGGAGTAGAATATAGAGGTACCATGGTTCGCTGTGACAGCCACATGAATGTGTTGCTGGAGAAAGCTACCGAAAGAGTTAATGACCGACTCAGTGCCAACTACGGAAGCATCCTGCTACGAGGAAACAACATACTGTACATTTGCATAGACGTTCCTCACGAAAAGTGAGAAACCACTACGCGGTGTAAAGGTTCAATAGTTTGGCGTTAAGCTAGTTTTTAGACTCATTTGTAACGTAGGCTACCGCGTCTTCTAGCTCTTTGTCCAGTCCATGTTTTCGTTTGAAAAACTTCAGAACGTTGTGTATGTCCCGTTCTAGTAGCTCTTTCGCGTTTGGATGCGAAGTGGGAATGTTTTGTGGCCAATCTATTATTAGCACGTGCATGGTTGGTTGCAGTATAATGTTGTAGGGGCTTAGGTCTCCGTGTATCATGTTTGCTTCGTTGTAAGCCATTTTTACGTTGTCTAATATCTCGTCTAGGATTGCTTGTGGGTCAGAAAGTTCAGGAAAATGGTAAACCTCTGCGCCCTGTATCATGCTCATCACTAGCACATGACGATTCAGTTTTATTGGCTCAGGAACTGCAACACCCTTAGGATACAAAACTTTCAAGGCGACGTATTCTTTTTTGGCTGAAATTCTGGACTGCTGGTTCCAGTCAGGCGTGTAACTGTATTTGACTGTGTAGTTACGTTTCAGTTTAGTTTTCTTAAAGCTCGTTCTGCCAATCCTGTGAAACTTAAGGGCAACCTGTTTTCCGTCAGGCGTGAGGGCGTCGTAAACGTCTGACTCTTTTCCAACTCCCAATGGTTTTCCAAAAGCATCGATTACATCATCTTTTACTAGAGAGTTAATGGCAAGAATGTCATGCCCAGCCGTTGTGAGACAATAACCTGTGTATTTTATTCTTTTACCTCGAAGTAACCCCATTTTTATGAGCAGTGGGATTCGATACTCAATTTCAGAAAAGGGAAGCCGCGACTCGTTTTGTATTGCTTCTGTTGGAATGTACTCATAATTGTTAACCTGCTCCTCAATAGCCAAAAGTATCTTGAGGTCTTCTGGCTCAAGTTTGCGAAACTCGCGTACAGCAACGTCAACGGCAGACATAACAAAACATCTAATGCAAAGACCACTTAAAGGAATTTAACGATTACAGTAGAATTGCCATTCGGTATTCGTCTCTGTATCTGTGGTTGACAAAGCTTTCTTTGCAAAGTTTTCCTTCAATTAAAAATCCCGCTTTCTTGTAAATGTGAACTGCTCGCTTGTTAGTTGCGCTTGCGTTCAAATAGACTTTTTTCAGTTTCTTGCTTCGAGCAACCATTAGAAGGTGATTAAGAAGAGCCGTTCCTATTCCCATGTTTTGATAGTCGTCATGTATTGTGAGACCCAGTTCTGCCTTATGCTTATGGGCCACGTGCAGTTCAAACCTTAATGAACTCGTTCCGATGATTCTTTTGCTGTCTTTTTCATCTACTACTGCAACAATTGCCAACAATTCGTCGTAGTCAATTTCTTCTGTCCAGTTTTCTATGCGGTTTCTGGTAAAGGGAGGAAGCAGATTGGTTAAGCTTTCTTTAGACATGGTTGAAAACATGCTCCAAAGCATTTCTGTGTCCGTTGGCTGTTCAGGGCGAAAAACCACTTTAACGCCGTTTATGGTCGTGAATTCAGTTCTCCATTTACTTGGATACTTCATTTTTGTTCCCTTTGTTTGAACTAACCGCAGATAACCTTTCTAACAGTTTTACTGGATAAAACTTTACATTACTGTGCAAAATTTTGGGGATTCTTCTTTTTTAAAAAATTTGATTATGTGTTGTCGTGAAATGACAATGAATTTCTAGTTTAGAAAGGCTAGAAATATATATTGTCACCTGTTGTTCCAGTTTTTAGTGACTATTTTAATAATGTTTATTTTGGTTGGTGAAGTCATATACCCTATAGGAGATTTGTTTTATGCCAGATATGATTTTTGAAGGTGCAGCCAACTGGAAAGGCGGAACCGAATGTGACTTGACAATTAAAGGTAACACCATCGCAACTGTTAGTCCTCCTCCTGAGTTTGGAGGCAAAGCTGGATACTGTGTTCCTGAAGAAGTTTTCGCGGCATCATTGGCATCGTGCATGAACACCATCTACTTGTTGGTTGCAGGAAACTCCAAGCTGGGGCTAAAGACTCTTGAAACAAAAGCTGCTGTTACCATGAACGTTCAAGGACTAGAGAAACTAATTTTCACCCACATACATTTCACCATGAACATTGGACTGCAAGCTGACAATGAACGAGAAAGAGCCAAAGCAACCAAAGTTTACGATATTGCACAGAAGATTTGTCCCCTTCGTCAGTCTTGGGGAGAAGATGTTCCCATCAGCTTTACCCTGAACTTCATGTAACATTTTTGCGGTGTGCAGTTGGGTTCATCGCCTTTTTTTCTGTTTTTATTTACTGTTTACGACTTGCTATATCAGACATAATATATAGTCTATATAGTTTACATGGTGTATGTATATATCCATCATTCATACATTTGAAATAATGCAGAGCATACCTCTAGTAAAACAAACAGGAATAGAGGTGAAAAAGAGAAATGAAATGTCCAACCTGTAATAACGAAATGGTGGTCGACAAAGAATCAGGCTACATGAAACAATACAAATGTGAAGTGTGCCGAAGAGTAGAAACCCTGTGGACCGTCTGCGTGCATGCATGAACTCCACAGCAAATTAAGCGTGTTTTATTAAAATCAAAAAAATCGTAGTCTGATACTTTGTTTTAACCGAACTTGATTGCCATCTTAGGATCAAAATTAGTTTTCATTGTCCAGAAGTAAGCTTCTCCTTTGGCGATTCGGAAAATAATCAAGTCCTTGCTTTCTGCAGTGAAACCCCAAGCTTTCAAGAACTGGCGCTCTTCAACAAGTTTTCCTCGCAACTCATTATCGTCTATAAACTCAACAGTTCCCGCGACACGCATCATAACTCCACCATCTTCAGCAGGGTGATAAAAACAGGCTTCTACCTGTGGGTTTTGTTTCAACTGGCTGTAAACAGGCTTCTTTGCACCTGTATGATAATAGAACCCCGTTTCATCCGCAAACCACATCATGAAACCCCTGACCCTTGGCTGGTTGCCGTCAATGGTACCGATGTAGCTTGCCTTATTTTCGTTTGCAAACTTAATACAATCTTTAAATTCCATCATCTTTCACCCACATTTCCATATTTAATAATAGAAAACAGCAAACAGATATTAACATTTAGTGCACACTTAAACGTGGTGGGAAAAAATATGCTAGACAAAAATCTA
>PIXT01000111.1 GCA_003096235.1 Candidatus Bathyarchaeum sp.
ACAGCTGATGATATTGCACAAAAAGTCTTAGACAACCTGTCACCTAATCCCAGCGCCAACGATATTGCACAAGAAATCCTGAATCAACTGCCTGCGTATTCAGAAGCTCCAACAGCAGAAGAGATTGCTCAGGAAATCTCAGCCATTCTGCCTGATAGTGCAAATGCTGAAGAATTTGCTCAGGAAGTTGTAGACAGGCTTCCAGAAGAACCCGAATACAGAACAACAGACATCATCATTCTGGTAGCGGTTGTTGCGTTAGCAGTTCTTGCGGTATTTACTCTGTATTTGGTCAGAAAACAGAAGTAACCCAACAATTTTTCCCTCCCTTTTTTTTGTGGGAGTAAACGCATTGGAAGAACTGGGGCTGAAAAGGCTCACACGGAAATAAAAATGACAAAAATGATAGTAGCAAGTTTTGTTCATTTTTTTCTTCCTCTATAGCATCCGTGCGCGAGCCGCAGTAACCCCTTTTTTTCTTGATGTATCTGCGTTCGTTTAAGGTGCTTATTTTGGTTGGATTGTAAACTATTGTTTTGCTTGTTTTTCAGAAAAAAAGCTTGTTTTCAACAATGATCTGCTATTAGACTGCTACTATGTTTAACGGAAGTGTAAGTAAGTTTTTTGTTGTGGTGAGATTTTGTTTTTGTCAAAGTTTTTTGAGTAGGAGAATTAGTTTTTCTCAAATTTTTTTAACGAAAATGCTTTTCAGGATGGTAATTGCAGTTATTGTTGGAGTCAGTTGGAGCTGACAAGATGAATAAATTGTGTTTGTGTGCATTATTGATAACAACACTTGTTGGCGGGTTATTTTTGGTTGTTATTTTTGATTCTGTTGTTGTGCAAGCTTCTACGGATGTTAGTGGGGTACTGGTTTCTGATGATGTTTGGACTAAATCTGGTGGTCCTTACTTTTTGACTGGAAACCTTCTTGTGGGCAATGGAGTAATTTTGACAATTGAGGCTGGGGCAACTGTTAACTTGAATGATTATTACCTGATGGTGAATGGAACTTTGCGTGTAATCGGTGGTGACGCAGAGCATGTTCAGTTTAATGGCGGCGAAATCGTTTTTACGCCACACGCTGAAAGTTGGGATGCGCAGACTGGTTCTGGTAGTGTAATTGAGTATGCTGATTTTGCTTCAACTTCTTTGGGGACAAGTTCTGTGGCTTTGAAAGTGTGTGATAATTATCTTTTGAGTCTTGAAGTTGGTGGGGGGTCTGTAGTTTCTGGTAACACTGTTGTTGAACGGATGAACGTTAATTCTGGCGATTACGTTGCTGTGGTTTCGAATAATACTATTTTAGGCGACGTCAGAGTATCAGGGTCAGCTGTGTTTTCGTTTAACGCTGTCTCTGGTGAAACCACTATTTCGAATGATTCACCTGTGATTTCTAATAACACTTTGTCTGGTGGTGTTGCTGTTGCAGGGGGTTCGCCCATAATTTCAGATAACATAATTTTGGGTGGGCTGCAAGCGTCTGAACCACAGACCAAGTATAGCCCCTATTCTCCAACAATTAAATGCAACACAATTTCGAGCGGAGTTAGTCTTAGTTCAATTGAAGAATTACTTGAGCTTTCGTTTAACACAATTTATGGTGGAGTATATGTTCCAAGCGGCTATGTCATGATTTCAAACAACACCATTAATGGTGGAATTAACTTATCTCCAGAAGGTAACTTCAAGGTCAACGCCACTATTCTAAACAATAATATTACGGGAGGAGCGATTGGTATTCGTCTTGCTCCTACTTCCAATATCTTTCTTTATGCAAGCAGTCGCACTGACGCTTACATTTCGGGTAACACAATTATTGGTTGTGAAACAGCAGGAATTCAGGTTGGCGGATCAGGAAACACTCAGGCGGGTCATACTCCACTGTATAATCTTGCAGTAATAGAAGAAAACACAATAATTAATTGCAATTACGGAATAGACGGAACCCGAAAAGACACGGTCAGAAATAACATAATTGCCTACAATAAGTACGGAATTGAAGTCAGTTCAGTAGTTGAAGGGAACATAGTCTTCAACAATACTTACGGAATTGCTGGAGGACAAGACATTCAAAACAACCTCATCATGAACAATACTTATGGAATCACTGGCGGAGGAACCTTGATTATCGCAAACACAATTGTCAATAACTTTGTTGGAGTAGAAAGCAACTTCACAACTTTTGCGCATAACAACATCTACGATAATTCTGAATATAACATCCGTTTCGGGTCAGGATACAACACAAACGTTGAATACAATTGGTGGGGCACAACAAACATTCAAGCAATAAACCAGACAATATATGACTACAAAAACGACTTTTTCATAGGAAAAGCCCGCTTTGTTCCCATATTGACTGAACCAAACCCAGAAGCACCGCCAATCCAAACACCTACACTGCCCAAAACTTCATCAATCCCTGAGTTTTCTTCATTGACTATTTTGCTACTGGCTCTAGCTGTCGCATCAGTTGTCGTGATTTATCGAAGGCACATGAACGTTTTGGATAAAAATGCTTAATGGAGAATCGCATGTATGAACCCAAAAACTAAACTGCATTTACGTGCAATCTCAGTTTTGGTTTTAACTGTAACCTTACTGTTGGCGACAATTCCAACTCCTAGAGCAGAAAACATTTCAACTGTGGCAGACATATTGGTGACTCCTGACCCTGCTGGGCTCTCTAGAATTCTCCAAATAAATGGAACAGTTACTCCTGCTCCTCCTGAAGGTTACTTCTACGTTGATATTGACTTCATACTTACTCAGCCTGATGGACGTGAAATTGTCTTAGGTCCCTACATATCTGACGCTAATGGAACAGTATGTGCTAATTTTGTTCCCGAACAATGTGGCACTTATGTTGTAGGATTCAAGCTTAATGAACAAACAATAAACGGCGATTTATATCTAGAATCCAATTTCGCACCTACTGAGTTTGTTGTCCTATTGGATGTCCCTGAAGACGATAATATTGAACCTGTTGCCTTTTTCACTTTTAGTCCTGCATCTGCAAGCATTAATGAAACAGTAGTTTTTGATGCCTCAGCCAGCATCGACCCCGACGGCTCAATCACCGATTATTTCTGGGATTTCGGAGATGGAACAACAGGAACTGGGCAAACCGCCGCCCACTCTTATGATTCAAATAGTAGCTACACTGTGGTTCTTACCGTAACGGATGACGGTGGACTAACAGACGTCACTACAAGAACAATCAACGATGCAATTCCAGAATTTCCATCATCAATAATTTTGCCGCTAATCGCAATTACTGCGTTAATACTTGTATTCTACAAAAAGAGACTACCCCGCCACCTCTAACAACATAGGATACTATTTATTGAAATCGAAATGGTATATCATGTGTGATTGAATGTTGATTTGGAAAAAACGGTTTGTTTCTGGCGCTTTTCTTTTTGTTTTGCTTAGTTTTTCGTCTATTATTTTTGTTGGAGCATCTTCAATGTGGAGCCAAACTTATGGCGGCACAGCATATGATTGCGCTTACACATTGGTTGGGACATCTGATGGGGGTTTCGCTTTGGCTGGTGAAACAAATTCTTTTGGTGCAGGTGAGTCTGATTTTTGGTTGGTTAAGACTGATGAGTCTGGAAACATGGAGTGGAACCATACTTATGGTGGTTCAGGAGTTGATTATGCCTTCGGGTTGGTTGAGACCTCTGATGGGGGTTTCGCTTTAGCTGGTTTAACGTACTCTTTTGGTGTTGGTGACTCTGACTTTTGGTTGGTCAAAACTGATGCCAATGGAAATGTGCAGTGGAACCAGACATACGGAGGCTCAGGAACTGATTATGCTTACGACTTGGTTGAAACCTCTGATGGAGGATACGCTATCGCTGGAGAAACACGATCCTTTGGTGCAGGTGAAGAAGATTTTTGGTTGATTAAGACCGACGGGTCTGGAAATATGGAGTGGAACCAAACATACGGAGGCACAAGATTTGAGTATGGTGGCGCTTTGGTTGAGCTCTCTGATGGGGGTTTCGCTTTAGCTGGAGGTTCAGACTCTTTTGGTGATGGAAGCTACGATTTTTGTTTGATTAAAACTGATGAGTTTGGTGCTTTGCAGTGGAACAAAACATACGGCGGATCAGGATATGATGTTGACTCCTCGTTGGTTCAGACTTCTGATGGTGGATTCGCTTTATCTGGTTTAACATTTTCTTTTGGTGCTGGTGACGCTGATTATTGGCTAATCAAAACAGATTCCGATGGAAACATGCAATGGAACCATACATACGGAGGTGCAGGAACCGATTACAACGACGGATTAGTTGAAACGGCTGATGGTGGATTCGCTTTAGCTGGGATGCAATTTTCTTTTGGTGTAGGTGAATCTAATCTTTGGTTGGTTAAAACTGATGCGTCTGGGAACATGCAGTGGAACCAAACCTATGCTGGTGCAGGATTCAGCTATAATGGAGGCGGGTTGCTCGAGCTCTCTGATGGGGGCTTTGCTTTAGCTGGCGAAACGCGATCCTTAGGTGCTGGTGACGCTGATTTTTGGTTAATTAAAACTGACGAAAACGGCGTTATTCCAGAATTTCCATCATGGACTATTTTGCCATTACTCTTTACCGCAACCTTACTGGTCATACTATGCAAAAAGAGATTAAACAAAAACATGCCCAAAAAATCATAGTAGCCGACTAATAGATGTTCATTGTTGAAAACAGGCTTTTTTCTGGAAAACCAAGCAACTGTATCTTATTCTCTTTTCTCTACAACGATTCTACATTTTGTGGCTATTGCTGCTATTGCACCTAGGGCTGCAAGCCAAGGAACAAGAACAACGCCGATAACTCCAACTGTGGCTGGGATTTCCAGCAGGACATCGCCTTTTTCGTTTTTTACAATTATTCTTGTGACGTTTCCTTCATGAAGAAGCTCTTTTACGTGTTCGATAAGGTTTTCAGAGTCAACAGAGTACTCTTCACTGGTTATCTTCAAAACTTTAGCGCCACACGAAGAACAAAACTTTGCATCTTCCTCTAGCTTTGCGCCACACTTTGCACAATAAGACAAAAACATCAAGCCCCCAAACAGTATCCGTCAACAAGTTAAGTCTGAACATCTTTTATCGGTTACGGTGACCTGCACAAAACTGTAGGCAAAGCATATTTTACACTCATCGGGTATGATAGAGGAGCAAGTTGACCCGAATCTACGTTTGCCAAAAATGCAAAAACCAGTATTCCGCTAAAGAGTTTGCCCAGAGCCGTTTCTGCCGTGACTGCGGAAAATACCTAACTGCCAGAACCGTCTCTGCTAGCAGCTTACCCAGAAGATATGCCAGACCACAAATAGCCAGACCAACCCGAACAACAACCAGAACTTCCACAAGAACAGTAACCGAGCCCCAAAGCAGTGATAACCAGTGGCTTCCCATAGGCTACGAAGTACGCAAAGGACAAGTAACGTTCATAAAAGAAGCAACCAAAGCCCTAGAAAACAACCAAATATTTGTAGGCAGCGCACCCTGCGGAATAGGAAAATCCCTTGCATCTTTGCTCACAGTTTTGCCGATGCTCGGAGAAAACAAGCTCCTGATAAGCTTCAGAACAAGAAGCCAACTGCACATCTTCCTCAAAGAACTAAGAGGACTAAAACAAGCACCCCTAACCGCATCCTTTTTCAGCAAACAAGACATGTGCCCACTACGAAAAAAACGGGCAGGATCATACTTTGACTTTCTCGAAGAATGCAAAAGACTAAAAGAAAACTGCGAAACCGCAACCGAACCCTTCTGCAAATATTACTGGAACCTGAACATGAAACAAAGGCAAGCCGAAAACCTTGCTCTAGATTGTGCCAAAAAAATCCTTGACCCACAAGAAGCTAGCAATACAATGGCTAGGCACGGATTTTGCGCCTACGAGGCACTAAAACGGATTTTAAGTAAAGTAAAAATTTTCCTCGGAACATACCATTACACATTCAATCCACAAGTCAGAAAATCTTTGCTGCAAAGCTGGGGCGTAGACCTGTCACAGGTTTACCTCATAGTCGACGAAGCCCACAACATACCAAACTTCGCCCGCGAACTCCTATCCGACAAGATGACACAAAACACAATCGAAAACGCAATCAAAGAAACCGAAAAGTTCGAACACAAAAACCTAGGACAAGTCCAAGACTACCTCAACGTATTAGACGACGATATCTTCCGATACGTCCAAAATGGATTAGGAAACTCAAAACTCAAACTGCTGGACCCTGAAGACATCTCCAAAAAATTCCGCGAATGGAGCGGAACCTCAAGCGAAAAAGCCGCAGAAACCCTCCACGAATACGGAGAACACGTAAGAGAAACACGCCAAGAACAAGGCTACGACAAAATCTTCAGCTACACCCACCGCGTCGGCGACTTTCTAGAAAACTTCTTCCAAAGAACAGGAGAAAAATACCTGCACCTAATCGAAAAGGACTGGGGCGACCGAATTTATCTATCAGTCAAAAGCCTAGACGGCAGAGAAATCACAGACCCAGTTCTACGGCAAGCCAAAGGCAGCATCGTAATGAGCGGATTTCTTTCTCCACCAAAAGTCTACAGAGACCTGATACTGCGCAGCAAAGACAATGTCCACCTCAAAGAATTTGACTCACCGTTCCCAAAAGAAAACCGCCTGATACTAGCAGCAACAGACGTCTCATCACGATTTGAAAAAAGAACCGATGACATGCTCCAAAAATGGGGCGACTACATCAAAGCCATATCCCAAACAAACGAGGGAAACATGGCAGTGTTCTTCACCAGCTACTACTTGATGAACTCAATTCTTTCACACGTAGACACAGACAGAACAATGATTATTGAGGAACGCAAAACAAGGCAACGCGACGTAATGGACAAACTAACAACTTCACGACACAACGCATTATTTGGAGTTATGGGCGGAAAATTCAGCGAAGGAATGGACTACCCAGACAACCTCTTGACCTGCGTAGTAACCGTGGGTTTGCCCTACGCAACATGGAACGTATACCAAAAATCGCTGATAAGCTACTTTGATTACCAATTTCCAGGAAACGGAAGAGACTACGCTTACCTGACGCCTGCAATATTTCGTTTAGTTCAAGCCTGTGGACGCGCCCATCGTTCAGCCCAAGACAAAGGCTGCATAGTCATGCTGGACGAACGAGTTACCCGCCCAAACATCAAACAGCTACTTCCAAGTTACTACCAAAAAGAGATGACCCTACTAAAGAACCCAAATGAATGCAAAGAAAAAATAGCAGAATTCTGGAACAAACACCGCAAACTATACTGACCCTAAACGAACACTACACAAAAAATGGCGTTTACCCCTACCCAACAAGCTAATGTTTACGTTAAGATTTTCTGCATTGTACAACATCAGCGAAAGCGGAATCGTAAGGTAATTTTATTATCTGGCTCATCTACATAATAGATTAATTCCTCCCAGAAACAATTCAACCAAAATAGTAATCACTAAAATGTGCGGTGAAATCTTGGCAAAAAAGACAAAAAAAGCTAAAATCAGGCGAAAAAGCTTCGCAGCCCGAGAAGACCTCCTAGACCGCATGAACAAAGTTGCAAAAGAAAACGACCTTAGCCTATACGGTTTCGTAAACCACATTTTCGAATTAGCTCTAGAAGCTAACAAACTAGGAGTAACACTTCGCACACTAATTGACTCACGACAACTACTAAAAGACGCCAGAGAAAACGGATACACACTCGGACTAGAAAGCCTATGGTACGAAATGGCTGACCTTGCATACGACAAAGCAAAGAAAAAATCTCTTCAAAGCTGGTTTGACGCTGGCGTTTGGTTGGCTAAACGATACGTCACCGGAGAAAGCAACGACCCCTTTGAAGACTTCAAAAAGGATTTAAAAGATTTCACCTGGAACATTCCTGAACTTGATTTAAACAAAAAAGCAGACAAAGTTTCAGTTCGTATAGTAAGCCCACGCTTGCCCGATTCATACACCCTCTTGTTGACCTCTTTTCTTGAAGGTGCTCTAGAAACGTTTGGATACAAAATCAAAAGCAAAGAAGTTTCTAGAGGAATAATATGCTTAGAATCGGCTAAACAATAGCATCAAGCGCCTGTACTAATAAATAGAAATATAAATTGAAGAGCATTACGATTGAACAGGGATTAAAAAAAATTGAAAACAATCAAACCAAGGTTTGGTGATGCCCCGAATAATGCCATTTTCGAATACACGTTCAACAAGAACCTACTACATGGATTCGGGTTCAATTGTGGAAAATTTTTTTATAGTCTCCTGAATGACGATTCAAATTGTACAGACTTAGCGATAATCCAGTTAAAGGAGAACACCATTACAGGACTGTACTAATACTTAGAAATAAATTGAGGATCAATACAGTTGAACATAGTTAGGAAGTAAATACATGTCTAAGGCTAAGGATAAACGGCTCGTTTACATACCTGGCGACCTTGTTGAAGACGTCAAGGAGATTGCAAGACAACGAGGCGAATCCCTAAGCCTGTTAATCAGCGACGTTCTTAAACTGGCTCTAAAAGCAAACAACTTAGGGTATGGTCCTAGACAGGCGGCAGAATTTTTAGAAATTATGCAAGCCCAGCGGAACTTGGGTGGAGCCTTTGTTCCTGCTGATGTTTTGACTTACCTGAACAGCAAAGCTTGTGGAACTGGAGAAGAAGAGTTGTGTACGAAATGGTATGATAGTGGAACGTGGCATGGAAAGTACATAAACGAAAAATTTAAGGATCCTGTTCAGGCCTTCAGAAAGTTTCTTGAAGCAACTAGGTGGGACTTGAGTGAAGTTGAAGTTAGGCAAAATCAAAATAATGTTACGTTCCGATGTATTTCCACCCTGCTTACGGGAGAGGCAACAGAGCTGCTTGCCACGTTCATAGAGGGGGCGATGCATAGCATGGGTTACCAGACAGGTAAACGTGATGCTATGAAAGGGATGATCCTTTTGTATTTTAACAAGTGACTTTTAAAAACTTGAATAAACATGTCTATTGTGTCATGATTGGACACTCAATATTTACTGGTTTAGTCAAATGGATGATTGATATAAAAAATTTTTATGTATTTATCCTATCGTGAGATATGCGATTAGCTTTTATTCTCGACGTTTTTGCCTAAAAAGCCTATAATTAAATAAAAAAAAGCCTCAAATGCGTTCTTTTTATACGTAGTCAGCGCTTCTTTCTAGAACATGTATACATTTTGTGAACCAGCTAAGAAACTGTGCACATTAAATATAAATATCGGTTTAACAAACCCGAATAGGCAGAAGAGGCGAGAGCTGATATTATCGGCGTCGCCTCCAATAATGAAAAGGAGAAAATAGAAAAAATGCAAATAAACAAAAAACTAAAAACAACCCTCATGATAACACTATTAACACTATCCGCTATCATGGTTGCCATACCCATGGCAAGCGCAAACATCACAACCGCACCAGACCTCTATGAGCCAGGAACCACAACTCCTCTAATTACTGGACCCGTAGGTACAGAATTAGATGTTGTTGGAACAACTGGTTCTGGAAACGCAGCTCCATTTAGCACCGTTACCCTTTACTGGGGCGGACTATCTGGCGCAGAGTTGGGTTCAACAACAGCTGATGCTGCAGGTGAATGGACTGTAGAGGATGTAGAAATTCCTTCTGCAGTTACTGGACCTGCATACATCGTTGCTTCAGATGGCAGCGGTCAGTTCGGTGCAGAATTCACCGTAACTGCAAGCGTTGACACTGATGTTGATCGCGGTCTACCTGGTGACGAAGTTGTTCTAACTGGTCACGGTTTTGCTAAAAACGACGATATTACTGTGACATTTGACAGCACAACACTTGGTACTCCTGTAACAGTTACTCTAACCAGTCCAGCTATAACTACAAATGGAACTGGTTCATTTTCAGCAACCATCACTATTCCAAGCACAATCGATGTTGCTGAATATGATATTTATGACGTAACTGCTGAGGATGAGGCATCAACAACAGCTACTACAGAAATCACTGTGGACTACTACATACTATTAACCCCCTCAAGCGGTCCTACAGGTATCACAACTACAATGTCTGGTAGAATTCCAGCTAGTACAGCATATACTATAAAGTTCAATGGTGCAACAATCGATAGTGGTACTTCAACTTCTGATGGATCTTTCTCAGAAGAGTATACTATCCCTGGCGTACTTTCACCAACAGATTATGATGTTGAAGTGTTCTGGGAAACAGTTAATTCCCGTTCTGCTCAGTTCGAAGTAACAGATCCACCAACGATTGATGTAAATCCTGATCATGGTATGGCTGGAGATGTCATTGTGATTGACGGTGAAGATTTCAGTAACAACGCTGACATTACTATCTATCTTGGTTCAACTGTTGTAAACAGCACTGCCCTTAACGAAGACTTTGGTCCTACTGACAAGTCTGGAGAATTTGCTGACCTAGAATTCACAGTTCCAGCTATTAGTGCAGGAATCTATGACATCTATGTTGTAGATGAATATGGCGCATCAAGCACAGGTGACACTTTCACAGTAGATGCTACTCCAGTATTCAGCATGTCAACACGCGCAACCGAATATGTACGAATGGATTTCATCAGCCTAGTATCACAATCCACATCCGCTGATGA
>PIXT01000112.1 GCA_003096235.1 Candidatus Bathyarchaeum sp.
TAAACAAGGGGAACAATCCATGGAAACTAAGCTGAAGTTAGCTGTCTTTAACACTCAGCCGCCTCACCTTTACTTCGGAGGAGTGGAACGCAGAATCCTAGAAACAGCAAAACAGCTAACAGACAAAGTTAACACCACTATATATAGCGGAACAAAAAATGGCTTCAACGAAACAATTACTGTTGATGGTGCTGCTATTGTTCCATGTAAGTCAACAGACAAAGTTTTCCCCTTAGACAACTGGACTTTCAATCGTTCTTTATCTAAAATGGTCAACAAAATAGACGCCGACCTATACGAAGCCCACGCTGTAAGTGGTTATGGGTTCTTGAATGCTTTACGAAAACACAAAATCAACAAGCCGTTTATTCAAACTGTTCATGGCGTATTGGCAGATGAGTACATTCAGTCATCAAAAACGGTTTCACCCTCCATGAAAACTAAGCTTTCTAACTTTTTCATGAAACGACTTGGACAACAAGAGAAAGAAGCCGCCCAAAAATCGAGCTTGGTTGTTACTATAAGCCGTTATTCTGTTCAAAAAATTGTTGAATTGTACGGAGTTGATGAGAAAAAAATCCGTATAGTTCCAAATGGTGTAGACTTGCAACGCTTTAAACCTGACAATGACTGTGAAGAGGCCAAAAAACTGGTTGGCGAAAACAATGAACACGTTGTGTTGTTTGTTGGCAACTTAATTCCCCGAAAAGGTTTACATTTTCTAGTTGAAGCTGCAAAACAGGTAATCAAAGACAACAAACAAACAAAATTTGTAGTGGTCGGCGACGGTCCCCTGAAAAACAATCTAGTTTTGTATGCTCAGCAGCAGGCAGTTCTTGACAATTTTGCTTTCTTAGGTACGGTTTCAGATTCTGTTTTGCCTCAGCTTTATAGTTGTGCTGATCTTTTTGTTTCTCCTTCTGTGCAAGAAGGTCAAGGAATCACGTTTTTGGAGGCTCAAGCTTCTGGGAAACCTGTTGTTGCTTTCAATGTTTCAGCTATTAATGAAGTGGTAAAACACAAACAAACTGGATTGCTTGTTGGGCCTGAAAGTCAGCAGTTAGGTGACGCAATATCTGACCTTTTATCTAACGAAGCTTTGCGGGAAAAGATGGGGAAATGTGGTCGCGATTTTGTTAGTGATAGGTTTTCTTGGGGTGTTTGTGCCCAAAAACTGTTTCAGGTATATTGTGAGGCAACTCAAACCTAGTTTTATCCTGTGATTACAATTTGTGAGCCTTGTGGTCTTTTTTTGATGAACAGGTAAGCAGCTACTATGGCAACTAATGCGACTATTGCTACTCCAGCATATAATGGAACATCATTTGTGGCTGTAACTGAATCCTCTGGTTGGGTTGGTTCTTGTTCTTCTGGAGTAGACGGTTGTTCTGTTTCTGCGGGTGCTTGGTCAGATACAGTGAAGGTTTTTTCCACAGTTTGCATCATATATGTGGACCCCGAACAACGAAGAGTAGTTGTATACGCGCCATTTGTGTCGGGTGTGTATTCAAAACTGAACATTCCATTGATTTGGGCGGTAACTTCCATGGTTTCTGTGTTGCCATTTGGGTTAGTAACTGTAACAGTTACTGGTACATACGGAATTGCTGGGTCTAGTTGCCCACAAGCAATGATAGTGTTGCCTTTTTGTACAGTGGTTTTGTCAAATTCAGCATAAATTTGACCCTGTATGGTTGTTTTGCCGTCGACACAGTAAACTTTTCCGTCGTTGCATCCAAAGTACACTAATCCCCCGCAAACTGAAGGAGATGACCAGCTGTTAGAAGTTGTGTCAAAAAATCCTTGCCTAACACCATCTGAAGCATTAAGAACGTAAACAAACCGCCTGTCAGTTGTGACGTAGATGTTTCCTCCGCCATAAGTCGGTGTGGTGTACAGTTCTGTTCCAATCCAGCTCTTCCAGATTACTTCACCATTGGTGGCATCAAGAGCAGTAATGAAAAACATGTCAACAACATACACCTGACCATCATGATAGGCCGGAGAGGCAATCAAGTAACCTCCAATGCCTTCTGTGCCTTCAGTGGTAATGTATGTCCATTCAATTTCTCCAGTTTCTATGCTTATTCCATAGTAATTTTGCTTGTTTGCAGCAACAAACACCATATCCTCACCAACAGTTGGTGACGCATGCATGTCTTTGCCGCGGTCTTGAGCCATTACATACGGAATTTCACAAGTCCAAATCAAGGAACCATCATTAGCATCTATCTTGTAAAGTATGCCACTGTTTGACTCCATTGAAGTGATGTAAACTGCTCCACCTGAAACAGCAGGCGACGCAGTGATGTAACCTCCTGTTTCATAGGTCCAAACAACATCGCCAATATCTGCATCAAGACAATACAACTTGGCATCTAACGAACCAACATACACTCTATCTCCAACAACAATGGGCGATGAACGAACTCCTGTAACCGCCTTGAAGGCCGCCTCAACAAAACCACCTGCAAAAGTTTCCCAGATAACACTGCCTGTTATTGCATCCAAACAGTAAACATTTCCATCATCAGGTCCAACATACACTTTTCCGTCAGTAACTGCAAGGGACGATTTAATTCGTGCTTCTGTAGCAAAACTCCAGTAGAACCTGCCGTTGTCAGCGTCAACGCAGTAGACGTTTTTGTCTTGAGAACCAAAATAAACCCGGCCATTAGCAACTACTGGAGTAGAGCCCACTCCTCCATTGGTTTCAAAACTCCATCGCAAATTAAGCTCTGAAGGTCCCACTTCACTTGCACCAGTATTCTCAGAATCGTTGCGCCACATGGACCATGATTCAGTGCTGTCTCCAATGCACCATATTTCATCATATGTTTCGTATTGGTCCATGGTCATTTCTTTGATGAAGCCCGGAATAATATACAAGTTACCATATGCAACGGCAATGGAATCCCTTGGACAATGGGTTTCAATGTCCATTTCCCAAATAACCTGTCCCGTGTACGCGTCCAAGCAAACAAACTCGGATTCACTGTATTCTAGTGTGTAAGGGTCATATGATGTTCGTTGACCTGTTGTTGCGTAAACTTTGCCGTCTGCAACTACGGGCCATCCCGGCCAAAACAGGTTAAGGGGGCCTTCATAGTTCCACAACAGCTGGCCTGTGTTAACATCCAATGCGTAAAGATTTCCATCTTTGTTTAGTTCATAAACAATGTCGTAGGCTACTGCACTGCCGCTAATCCAGTATCCAAGATGGCTTCCAGGATTGTATTTCCACAAGATTTGTCCAGTTTGAGCATCAAAACAGTAGAATGTGTTGTCTTGCTCTCCTGCCTTTAGCAATTTTCCTTCATAGTATGAGCCAGAAAAACTCATTGCGCTGTCCGTTTCTGTATCCCACAAAACATCACCCGTACGTGCGTCAAGGGCCATCTGGTGCGTTTCAAAGGTTCCGGGGAATACTTTCCCGTCTCCATATTGTATGCCGGTTCCAGAAGATGTGCTTCCCGGAATGTATGTTTCCCAGGTTAGGGTTGGGAGTTCGGCTATGTTTGAAAAATCCCAAGCTTCAACTACAGAGTCGCCGTGAACGTAAAACATCTGCTCTTCTGGACTGTATACGCTTTCTGCCCAGTAAGACACTTTTGCTGTAAACTCGTCGCTAGACCATAGGATTTCTCCGGTTTCTGTTTCGATACAATATGGTCCCACAACAAGGTGTTCTTCATCAATCTTGAAAACTGCAGGCCACCTTTGACTCTGCGGAAAGGGGGTGTCCCAGATTATGGCGCCTGTGTCTTTGTTCAGGGCAATGACGCTGGTTGTTGTAGTAACCAAAACTTTGCCGTTAAAAGCAGTGATGTAGCTTTGTATGCCTTCTATGGTTGTTTTCCACAATATTTGTGATGTTTCTGGCGCTGGACCTTCTGAGAATCTGGTATATGCAGAATCCCCATGGATTTGGCGCCATTCGTATTGTAGTAAATCATCATTTGAACTGTTTGTTAGGGTTGTATCTGCAGGAAATACAATAACTGATTCTACAACCAATAAAGACACTAAAACGAACAGACCTGTCAAGTAGCAACATTTTATTTTTTTCATACTATTCACGCCAATGAAGCCTTTTTAGAGTTAACTTTTGTTACCCTAATTTCATCGTGCACTTGTTTTTTGGTACAAGTAGCGAATTAAAGGTTTGTGCAAATAACAATTCAATTAAAGCTTAGCTCAATTACGTAGAAAAGTTTGCCGTTTTTTTAGTTGTATGTAACTTTTATTGTTGTTTTTTGTCTCGTTGTTTATAATTAACACGCATTACCCTTGTTTTTGGATGAATTTTTTTCTTTTTTATATAATGTCTTGTGTAATACTACAATTTTTTAGTTATTACCGATGTTTTAGTAAAAAAACTTATGTTAGTATGGATATTAAACGGAAAAGTTAAATACAGTTTATCAAGTTTTTAACTAATTCCGGAAGGTTACTTTATGACACAAACCGCATGGAACAGACCCCGTCTATATATGATGACTTGGAGATGCACAAGGGCCTGCAACTATAACTGTTTACACTGCAGCTTTGCATCAAATCCATACGCAATTAATGAAATTGACACAAAAGGCGGAAAAAAAATCGTTGACGACCTATATGACATGGGCGCGAAATGGTTTGGACTAAGCGGTGGCGAACCCCTAGTAAGAAAAGACATTTTTGAAATAATTGAACACGCCAAAAGCCTTGGAATGAACGTGAGCCTGATTACAAATGGCTACTACGTTAAAGGTGACATTCTAGACAAACTAATCAAAAACGAAGTAATGACCGCAGTAAGCCTTGAAGGCACCGAAAAAACAAATGACATGACCCGGGGAAAAGGCACATATAAAATTGCCCTTCAGGCAATGAAGAATTTGTCTGATGGTAATATTTTTGATTGTATTGTTTCAACTCTTAATAAGAATAACTGTTCAGAAGTTGACCACATTGCTGAGATTGGTTACAAATACAATGCCACTCGTGTAGTTTACCATAACTACATTCCAGTTGGCCGAGCCCAAGAACACCTTGAGTTGGCACCCACTCCTGAACAATATGAAGAAACTTTTAACCACATCTACGATTTGATGATGGAATACCAAAACAAAATGAGCATAAACGTTTACTGTCCCTTTTTTGCTAGGATTGCTAAACAGCGTGGAATGCCTGATTTTGATTACTGGTTTAACAATGTTTACTTGGGTCAATGTTTCATTGGCGGCAGATACATGGGTCTACTAGAAAACGGTGACATCCGACCCTGTGGATTCAACGAAGGCTACAGAATGGGTAACATCAAAGACAAAACCATGACCGAAATCTGGCACCAAATGCAA
>PIXT01000113.1 GCA_003096235.1 Candidatus Bathyarchaeum sp.
CGCATGGCTACTTGCTAAACCAGTTTTTTACCCCGTTGCTTAACAAGCGGGAGGACGAGTTCGGCGGCTCCTTGGAGAATCGTATGCGTTTTCCTTTGATGGTTGTGGACAAAGTGCGCAGGCGAATTGGCAGCGATATTTTGCTTCTCTACCGTTTAGGCTCCTACGACCTCTCGCCCAGAGGTAACCAAACCGAAGCAGGTGTAGAATTTGCTAAGCGCCTCCAAGCAGCAGGCATAGACATTTTGGACGTTTCAGGCGGTATGTGCGGAAGCAACCCTAAACAGTTAGATGGCAAAGTTGTTGGCTATTTTATTCCTCAGGCGGAGGCGGTTAAAGTGGCGGTTGAGGTGCCTGTGGTGGGCGTCGGCGGCATAACAGATGCTGTTTACGCTGATGGCTTGGTGCGTGAGGGAAAGGTGGATTTGGTGGCGGTTGGCAGAGCTATTTGGCATGACCCCCAGTGGGCGCAGAACGCCATCCAAACCCTAACAGACACACGTTAAACTTGTGTAGCGAAATGGACGCACACAATATTATTACTTTTATAGCCAACCAATTGTTTAGAAGGTCTAATAGTGAACTCCCCAAAACCCTCACTGCTTGAAATCTACGTTGAAATACTGCGCTCCATGGAGAAACTTCAAGCCTGCAGCCTACATACAATCCAACATGAAACCCAAGTGGAAAAAAACCATCTGGCACGCGCAATAGTGTTTTTGGAAAAACAAGACTTTATCCGCACAGAAACAGTGCAGAACCAAACCGTCTACAGCACAACCCCACGGGGCAACCGCGTTGTTCAATATTTCAGTAGACACACACAAGAATCCCCAAAGCAATTCAACCTTGTCTAAAACATTATTTGTCCTCTATTTTTGTCTCAATTCTTCCAGAATCCGCTGCATCTTTTAATGCTTGATAGTCCCGTAGATTTTGGTCAGCGTATTTCAAAGCAAACTCTGTCAATGCGTCGTCAAATTCGTAGCCTTTGCCCATGTACCCTGAGATTCCTGATGCGTCACCAGTTCGGGCGTGAGCGTGGGCTAAACAGAAACTGCAAGCCACAATATAGGTGGCAAGCCCCTGAGGGTCTAATAACTTGACATTGATGCTTGCCTTCATATCTTTAAGCTGGCGCCAGTAGTATTGACGAAAAGACACTGAGCTTCGACTCCAACCCAAAAAGATGTCGTTGGTCGCCTGCATCAACCGTTGCCCAATAACCACTCGTTGCGCTTGACTAGCATAGTTTCTTTGCCTCAAATAAGGCTCAAGCGCCGAATGCCCTGCTTCTTTTTGCTGCAGAATAATTGCGTCAGTTTTTAAGCCGCTTTCAAGTAACAAAACGCTACACCTTGTACCGACACTTCCCACACCCACAACTCTTAGTGCCCCATCCACAATTTTAAAGCGCGAAAGAAGCATCTGCCGTTCCAAAGGCAAACTCTTTAGGTATTCATTCCACGCCTCCCTGATGCCTTCTTCGGTGATTTTGATTTCTTCCCTATACTTTTTTTGTTTGTTAATTTTTTTTAACGGAACCATTAAGGGTGGATTGTAGATGAATTGCCGCTTTCCATCCACGACATTGGTTAATTTTTTTAAGGTTTGTTCATTTTGCGTTAAGCGCGCTTTTTTTATTGCTTTATCTGCTACTTTGGCTCCTTCTTTGGTGTGTTTCTCAAAGAAGTCCAGAAGTTTGCGGGCGTTCACATGGTAATACCAGACCTCTAATGTCGGCATCTGCGAAAACTCGTTCATTGCCTTTCGGTATGTGTGCACAGCAACTTTAGCTAATTTACGGTTATCTTTATCTTTGAAACGATTATCCATGCCAGCCACGACAACGCTTGCCACCAGTCTCTTAAGGTCCCATTCCCACGGACCTGGATAGCATTCATCAAAATCATTAATGTCAAAAATCAAACTGCGTTCAGGTGAAGCGAAAATCCCGAAATTAGACAGATGAGCATCTCCGCAAAGAATCGCCTCAATGCCGCTGACCGGTGTGTTGGCTAGGTCCGATGCCATTAACGCCGCAGATCCTCGAAAGAAACTGAAAGGTGAACTTACCATACGACCATACTTGATTGGCAGCAGAAACTTTAGGCGCCCAGCGTCTTTCTCCTGCAGCAGCTTGATGGGGTCTGGGCGGTCTTTGGCTGGTTCCCATTGCGCGTGACTTTCAAAGGGCACTTGATTGCGCTTGGTTTTGCCGTTTTGCCGGCGTTCTTGCCGGTCAGCTAAAAAAGTTTGCGACATAAAAATTCCTGTTTGCCTAAAAATAACTACAAAGGATTAAAGTGCTTTAACATCTTAAACTTGACGGTAAGGGGTTTTGTTCGCTAAAATTACTGCGCCCTCAAACGCTCCGTTTTCGACGTCAATTACCAAAGCGATTAGCACTTAAACTTGGCAGGGAAAGCACCCTCGGAGTACTCGTGGCTCATGACTAAAACCTATTTTGGAATATTGTTGGTTTCTAGTTATAAGCCTTTAGACAAATCCTCTTCTTTACAAGGATTGTAATCAGAGGAATAACTGCAAGCAAGGGTAAGACTGCGACAAAGGGAAACTCTGGAACGGTTGGTGAGGGTGTAGCTGAAGCGGGAGTTTCGCCTATTGTTATTGTTTGGGTGCTACTCCAGCTACTTTGCTCCATAGTGTAAAATTGCATTCCTATTGGCATTGTATGCCCTCCAAAATACACATAATAAAATCCAATGATTGCTTTGACATGAATGTCTATCTTGCCGCCTTCTTTGATGTTTGACAAGTTAATGTCAGGGATAATAACAGTGTAATCAGAATTGGATGCCTCATATATTTTGGGAAAGACATTTTCATCTGTCCAAGGCTCATAATACCCCTTAAAACTAACACCATAGTACAGTTTTGTAGTGTTACCATCTATTTTGGTTGAAGTAAATGGCTGGTTTTTAACTATAATATCGACAGTTTTGTTCTCAACATGGTAGCCACCATGAGGTGTAGCTATTTGCTCTCCAGTATAGGGGTCTGTTGAATAAGTGTAAGTTAGTGGAACATCATAAGAGTGGTCAACGTACTGCAAAGTAAATTCTGGAACAGATGGCTCAAGTATTGTTTGAGC
>PIXT01000114.1 GCA_003096235.1 Candidatus Bathyarchaeum sp.
ATATCCTTTGTTGCTAAATGCCCAAACTGTAGCTCAAGATTGCTGCTGAGATATTAATTCGAAATTATTTTCAGTGCGTCAGAATTGTCTTTTATTTTCTCTTCGAAGATGAAGTTAAGTTGCCGAAAATGATATGCATCATCTGCTTTTTTTCATGGTTTACTTGGAAATGCAAATGTGACAAAGTCATCAGACACTTCAACTGACGATTTTTCATTGAGTACATGTTCCAAAATTGTAGATAGTAACTGGGCTATGAAAATACTCCATTTTCTTCCGAGTTCATGACGTAAATGAAAGATTTCTTTGTCACATCTACTGTAGTGCGTAACGTTGAACCATCCCCCAAATTCACCCAAGATATTTGTGATATAAAACTTCAGATGCTTACGAGTTGGAGTTATTCCCAAAGTTAGTAACTCATCTCTAGTATCTATTGTTCCATATCTTTTTGCTATTTCTTTCAAACTCTCTTCTGTGTTAACACTTATCATTTTATCAAAAAGGGAACGCCTCAAGCAGATCATATCAAAACGTTTTGCTTGTCTGTGATTTAGGCAATAGTCTTTCAAAATTTTATTCATGAATGCATTGGAGCTGATTCCTTGGGTCTTCGCTTCTTCACATAAAATGCTAAACCATTCTTCATTTATTCTAAAAGAATGTACCACCGTTCTTCTATGGTTTTTGGTGTTATTTGGCGTTTGCATATTTTTGGTATCAGTCAATTCTGATTTAATCCTTATGTTCCATTACCGATTTCGATTTTATATCCAATTGGAACTAGATACAAATTAGCTCAATGTTCTCTGACACTGCGATTCTCTAATGAAATTTCAAATGTGTTTTCCTTATTGTTGATTTGTTTTGTGTGCCGCGTTATTTGATGTTGACGTTAACTTCAATTCCCTGTCTTATGCTTTGAGTTACCGTGCAATAGTCTTCAAAGAGTGTTAAACAACGCTGAATACGCGTGTTGTCTTCCTCATTTACTTTCAGCTCTATTTGGATGTCAATGCTTCTGATTCTTCGATATCCTTTTTCGTTCCGAAACAGGTTCATTTTAACTGTTGTTTCTAGCTTTTTAATGGGAATTCTTGCTTTTTTTAGGCAAAAAATTAGGCTTGAACTCATACAATGCCCAATTGCAGCAGCTAATAATCTGGGAGGATTTGGTCCTAACCCGTCACCTTCAGGCTTTGTTTCATCGACTAAAAAAGCTGGAATATAATCAACATCACTTTGAACATTGAATTTGTAGCCGTCTACCATATCTAATTTTGTTACAATGCTAGATTCTGACAACCTTTAACCCCACAGTTAATACTAAATCCACGAATAGAAATTTTTCTATCAATCACACATCTATTAACGCATAGCATCAGTATGCGCTTACGTAGATGGTGATATTTTTATTCCAAAAACAATGTAACTTCTTTTATACATAATTGCTTTTTATCAGTGTCTCTATTTCAGAAAATTTTTTCTGTTTAGCAAGTTTTTGAATGTGTGTCAACCGTCTAATCACTAATTGTTTGTAATCTAATTGTTCCACTTTTGATTCCTCTGCGGGGTAGCCTACTTGTCTGGAAGAGAAGATAAAGCTAAGCTCTAATCGACACCAAAAAGAGGAGGGAGAGAACAGTGAAACTAAAATCTGGTTAGACACACAAAATGTTGTTTCTAAATGGTGGACAAATAACCGCTTTTTTGCATTTTTTCTTTTAGTCTTTGAAGAACCGTTCCAATTGTATTACTAGTTTTTCTCATAGTTAACGACATTTCTTTAGATGCTTATTGTTTGTTCACCTCTGTTGGGTTACTTATGAAAAACGATGATTGTTTGTCAACTGTTGGAATCTCTTTAAACCTGATGGTCATTTCATTGCAAAATATTCTATAAATTTACAGTTAATTGGAAAAAATTTTTAAACACTTTGTGAGAATTAAACCCTAGAAAAAAAGAGGAATAATGAAAATGAACGAAGTTAAAAATAAAACAAAAATTTCTATGATACCATTAGTTTTAATGTTAGCTTTATCTACAATTTTTGTTGCTATACCAATCACTATCGCACAAGAACCAGAAACTTTAGTTACAAATCCCTTCCTCGGCGTTACACCTAACCCCGTAGGAGTCAACCAAGCAGTGCTACTACACGTCGGAATTTTCCGACAACTAACAAGTGCAGAAATGGGTTGGGAAGGTCTAACCGTGACCGTTACCGACCCCCAAGGAAACGAAGAAATACTGGGACCATTCAAAACCGATTCAACAGGTGGAACAGGCGCAGTATACACACCTACTATGGTAGGCACTTACACACTACAATCTAATTATCCTGAACAAGAAATAACCGAAACAAAACAGGCACCAAGAATCGCCTTGGGCACTATAATGCTAGCAAGCAGCAGCGAAACAGTGACACTTATCGTGCAAGAGGATCCAATACCATACTATCCAGGACATTCACTTCCAACAGAATACTGGTCACGTCCAATAGACGCACAACTTAGAGAATGGAACAAAATTTCAGGAAGCTGGCTTGATGCAAGTAGTAAGAATCCACAAGTCGTTGCTGGCAACGAAGAAGCCCCCGACACTGCACACATACTATGGGCAGAAACGCAAACTTTGGGAGGACTTGCCGGAGGGTCAGTCACTGGAGAAATGGCGTTCAGTCACGGAGATGCATACGAAGGCAAATGGGCAAGTCGCATTATAATTAACGGAATACTCATCTACACACACCGCACTAATACTCTCCCTCTAGTATACACGGCTGTAAACTTACGTACCGGCGAAGAACTATGGGCTAAAACATTTCTTGACAACCGAACTTTAGCGTTTGGTCAGACACTTGCATGGTCAGGATATAATCATCATGCTGTTTACTCGTACTTTTATGTAACTGCTGGTGGTAGTTGGCATGCATTTGATCCTTACACTGGAGATTGGGAATTTACAGTTGCAAATGTGCCTTCGGGAACCAACATTTACGATGACAACGGATGGATTTATGTCTACAACTTTGACTTGACTGCGGGCACGGGATACATCTGGAGCATGCAAGAACTTATCCTTCCGGACACAACTGGTCCTACAAGGGGCAGCTGGCCTCCAGCGGGCTCATTTTATGGAGCACGATATCAGACATATGATGCAGCAGAGACAACAGAAGCAGGAGCACTCACAGAAAATGCCGAAGGGGCATACCTACTGAACTTTACTATCCCAACTGACTTACCTGGCAGTATCTATGCAGTTGGTCTTGATGACAGAGTATTCGGAATGGATATGAGTCAAACGGAAGTTACCACATGGGCTTTCAGTTTAGCATCAGGACACGAAGGAGACCTACTGTACACTGAAACTTGGGCTGCACCAGCTATATGGGCAGACGGCAACTTAGAACTAGAGTTCAATGTTGTAAGTTTAGACGATGAAGTTGCAGTTATTTGGACAAAAGAAACTCGACAATACTATGGCTTTAGCACTGAAACAGGTGAATATCTATGGGGTCCAGCCGAATCAGAATTCTACATGAACTATTATGGATGGACAGCTTTTGGTGAACGTCCAACTCTCATCTATGACGGCAAACTCTACTCCACTGGCGCTGGCGGAATTGTGTACTGTTACAATGTTATGACCGGTGATGTACTTTGGACCTACGAGGCAGCTGATCCCTTCCAAGAATACTTGTTTGCCAATAATTGGTGGCAACTGATGCTGTTCATTACTGACGGCAAAATATACCTAAGTCACTTGGAACACTCTGCCATTGAACCTATGCCACGCGGTGGACCATTCATTTGCCTTGATGCAAACACTGGAGATGAAGTTTGGAGAGCAGATGGTTTGTTCCGATCAACCCTCTGGGGTGGTATTGCAGTCATCGGTGACAGCGTAATAGCGACCATGGATACATATGACACTCGAGTCTATGCGATCGGTAAAGGTCCAAGCGAAATTACTGTTGAAATGGACGGTTCTACAACTCTCGGTTCACAAACTACAATTACAGGAAATGTGATGGACGTATCTCCAGGCACAACAGACACAGCTATAGCGCTAAGATTCCCCAAGGGAGTTCCCGCAGTATCTGATGCAGACATGAGCGAATGGATGCTATACGTTTACAAGAATTTCGAGCGACCAGCAGCTACTGGTGTTACAGTAAAGTTAGAAGCAATTGATCCTAACGGCAACTACCAAAGCCTTGGCACAACTACAACCGATTCATATGGCAACTTTGGCTTTAGCTTTGACCCTGAAATTGCAGGACTGTACACAATCATTGCAACCTTTGACGGCTCTGGCTCTTACTATGGCTCAACATCGACAACATACATAACAGTTAATCCAGCGCCAACAGCGTCAACACCAATAGAACCCGACACAGAAACACCAGACACGGAAACCCCCGACACCGAAACCCCCGATACTGAAACTCCAGACACTGAAACACCAACAGCAGAAGCTCCTTTGATTTCTACAGAAGTAGCAATCATCGCAGCAGTTGCAGTTGCCTGTGTCATCGGCGTAGCAGCATTCTGGGCACTACGAAAACGACAATAAACAATAAACAAAACAATTTCCCTCCCTCTCTTTTTTTGGGAGTATGCAATGGAAAAAATGGGGCTGAAAAGGTTCAAGCACGTACTGAAAATGATCAAAACAATAGTAGCATAGTTTTGCTCATTTTTTTCTCCTTTGTTGCCCGTGCAGAGTCCTCAGCAAACCCCTTTCTTTTCTAAAGTTGATTTGTCACTAAAATCTTCTGAACAGCTAGGCTCGATAAGCATCCATGGTTTTAGAATGAAAGTTTGGGGATTGAGACTCTCCAACGATGGCTCAGAAAATGTTTGAAAGGTCCTTCTGGCTTGTGTCAAGTTGAGGTCTATAGGGAACTTGCAAACCTTACGTGTGCCTAAGAGTTATGCAGAACAAAAAGACTTCACTATTGTGTGTGACTGCCTGA
>PIXT01000115.1 GCA_003096235.1 Candidatus Bathyarchaeum sp.
GAACCGTAACACAAAACATTTCATTATCTGAAAGCCTTTTCGGGGAAGGCATCACTGTTTTTGAAGATAAAATTGTCCAGTTAACTTACACCTCACATGTAGGATTTGTTTACAACAAAACCACCTTCGAGTTGATTGAAACTTTTACCTACTCCACTCAAGGCTGGGGATTAACTCATAACGGCAGTTTTCTGATAATGAGTGACGGAACTGCAGCCCTCTATTTTCTGGACCCAGAAACCTTCCAGATTGTTGATACTATTGATGTTGAAGACGAAGAACCGATAGACAATCTTAACGAGCTAGAATACATAGATGGAAAAGTTTATGCAAATGTTTGGAAAGAAGACAAAATTGCAATAATAAACCCAGAAACAGGAAAAGTTGAAGGCTGGATAGACCTTGCAGGAATCAACGACGAAGAAAAAACTAGTGTTGAAGCAGTTTTAAACGGCATAGCCTACGACCAAACCTCAGAGAGATTGTTTGTTACAGGAAAACTTTGGTCAAAACTTTTCGAAATCCAACTGGTTCTAGTAGAGTAACACTTTTTTTGTTTTCAAACCGCACGATAACTAGGGAGTTACCAACCTCCACTTGAACCCCCTCCGCCAGAGCTTCCGCCTCCGCCCCCTCCGCCGCCTCCGGAGCCACCCCATCCACCGCCTCTGCCCCTTCCACGGCCTACTCTGCCACCGCCAAAACGGCCACCAAACGATATCATGACAATCACAAAAATGACAAACAGTATTATGACCCAGTCTGGCACTTCCTCATCTGTATATGATGGGTCTGCTGTGTCGTAAACGTACCTTCCACGGGTTGACATTTTTTCACTTTCGTCAATTTCTGGTATCTCCAAGGCTAGGCCAATCACTGTGTATGCCAAGCCTTCGCCGTAGTTTCCTTCCTGAAAATAGGGAACCAAGTAGTCTTCTGCAATACGTTTGGATTCAACGTCGGTTATGTAGGGTTCCAGTCCGTATCCTACTTCGATTCTCCATTCTCTGTCTTGCATGGCGACAAGAACCAAGACCCCGTTATCTTTGTCTTTTTTTCCAATTCCAACAACTTCTCCGCTTGGGGTATCCAACTTCATTTCGTTAAAGATGTAAACTCCCAACTGAACTATGTCGTTGATTTCAGAGCCGTCTTTCGTGATGCCGTGACCAAATAAAGAATCAACAACATACACCACTATTTCTGCGGTGGTGTTCTTGTCAATTTCCAGAAGGTATTCTTCGATGTCTTGGCGCCAATCTTCTGGAATAATTTGAGCTTCCGCTGGCTGAACAGCATTTGGAATTAAGCCTACGAAGGCTGCTAAAACCATTACTGAAAGGAAAGAAAAAAGAACGGTTCTTGGTATGAGTCGCATCTAAACGCCTCAGTTGCAATTTTTTGCTATTGTATAACTTGTGGAGGGTTTTCAGCTCCTGTGGTTGCCTCAAAGAATTCTCTTGCTTCAAAGCCCCATCCTGATGACCAGATGTTAGCAGGAAAAACTCTGACCGCTTGGTTGTATTCGCTGACTGCTTCGTTGTATCTTATGCGTTCTGTGGAAATTCTGTTCTCTGACCCTTCAAGTTCAGTTATTAATTCTTGAACTATTCCTGAGGACTCTAGTTGTGGGTAATTTTCGATAACAACAACTAGCTGAGATATGCCCGAAGTAAGACCGTTAGACGCATCAACTATGGCGTTTTCATCTCCGCTGCTTTGTGCTGCAGCCCACTGGCTTCTAAGCATGGTAATGTTTTCCAGTATTGAACCCTCGTAGTCTATGTACAGTTTAGCCGCATCCACAACGTTGGGTATCAAATCGAACCTTCTCTGCAAAACAGTTTCAACCTGAGCCCACTTCTCGTCAACAGTGACTTCAAGTTCCACTAGGTTATTGTAAGTTCCAAAGTAAAGGGCAGCAAGAACAACTCCGACAACAACAATGGCAAGGATAATAACCGCTACTGCAATCCATTTCGTTTTCATTATAATCCCTAAACTAACAGGGAAAAACTGCAGTAATATTCTTTGCGGAAACAAAGACTGAAAAACACAAAAAAACTAAAAAAACAAAAAAGGAAAAGAAGGGAATCTAGGTCCCTTATTCTTCTAAGATTTTGTTTGCTTCGTCGCCGTAGGCATCCATTACGTATGGTATGCCTGAAATTTTTGATGCTTCTTCGGTTAAAGCCATGAGGTCGCTTCTGCTGATTGTTGAGAGCCTGAAGTTTCTGCTTCCTGCCATCAGTTGTTGTAGTCCAACTTTGAACTTTTGACAGTAAGTGTAGATGCCAACTGCGCCCAAAGGTATATCTTTCATGTCTTCGCCGTACTTTTCTTGTAGCTCTGCATATGCAACAAAGATTTCGCTGACTTCATTGCCATATTGTGAAACTGATTTAGGCAAGTTGTCTTCGTCTATCCACTGGGCAATGTTCTTTCCAACCATTCCTGGAATCATCAAGCCTCGTCCCATACAGACTGCCTTAACGTAAGGACTACCCATAGCAAGGGACTTGAAAACGCCATCTTCTGAGGAGAACCCTCCAGCCATTGCAATGTCTGGAACTCTCATGCCTCTGCTTTTGAGTTTTTGACAGTAGTTGTATGTCAGGGCTTGCAGGTAGAATGTTGGTATTCCCCACTCGTTCATCATTGGCCATGGGCTCATGCCTGTGCCGCCAGGGGCGCCGTCGATTGTGAGAAGGTCTAGTTTTGCTTCTGCACCATAACGTAGAGCCATTGCGAGTTCTAACGCTGAGTATGCACCTGTTTTCAGTGTTACGCGTTTGAATCCTAAGCCTCGGAGGCGGTCTACTTCTTCTAGGAACGCTTCTTTGGTTACAAATCCCAGCCTAGAGTGGCGTTCAAATTCTTTGATTGCGCCTTTCTCAAAGGATATTTGGTTTTCTTTCAGGGTTGGGTCAGGTGAAACAACGTAGCCTCTCTTTTTGAGTTCTACAGCACGTTTTAGGGTTGTTACCTTGATTTCTCCGCCGATACATTTGGCACCCTGTCCCCACTTGAGCTCAATGGTGTCTAGGTTGTGTTTTGAAGAAACGTATTCTGCAACTCCAAAACGGGTGTCTTCAACGTTCATTTGTACCAAAAGTTCGCCGTAGCCTTCATGGAATTTTTTGTAAATTCC
>PIXT01000116.1 GCA_003096235.1 Candidatus Bathyarchaeum sp.
TAAATATCCAAATAGATGGAAGCCGACACTTTAAAGCAATCGCTAACGACGGTTTCTCCAGAAGCACCGCTGAGTTTTTGCGAATTAACAGTGAATCTCCAGTTTATTGGGCGGACCCATCGTACATTATTCACGATGGTATAGTACGTGATATCGTGCAAACTGAAGCTGAATATGGTGATAATGGAATTCCGGGGTGTCCAAATGTGTATGCTCAGATTGTTTTGACTTTTCCTGCTAATTCAAATTACTATAGTTATTCTGTTAGAACTATCTTTGTTACAGATGCCACTAGAAATCTAAATGACTTGAGTGTTCTTCAACTTGATATAGACCCTGGAACTGCAGGGGTAGGCGATCTACTAACTGAAGATGGAATCGATGGGGATGGTTTGCCGATTACGTCTAGTTTGGAAGACACCTTCTATAATGCTACATACTGGCAGCATCACTGGAGTCAATTTACCCGCGGAACCAGAGGTGCAGGAGTGATGTTCTCTGATGAAGCGAATGTTGAACTATATGCTTTTGATGGTTCATCGACAAAAACGGGTGCATTAGTTGTAGAAAAACAAGAATGGGACGAATCAGATGGGTACATAGAAATTAATCCCGTAGAAGTGAATGCAATTTCGTTTGATTATCCACAAGATTTGATTTGGCATGGCGCAGTGGTAACCTTTGACGGCGACCCTATCTATGATGGTGGAGATGAATCGGGTCTGTGGGTTATGATTGGGTATCCACCAGTTATTACGGTTGATGCGCCTGAGGATGACTCTGGAGTTAATTACGTGGATACAAACTTGTCAGACGTCGATTCTAGTGCTGATAAAGGCTCGCATTCTGCGTTTTTGGCACAAAAGTCTGGTCCAGACTCCGTTTGTGATACGTTAACTGAAGAAGATACTGTGGGTTCAGGTGGTGTTACTTTGATTGATGCAGAATCATTTGAAGGTAGTTGGCTTCCAACTGGTTGGAGCGAAGACCCCGGCTCTAGCAACTGGGCAGCGGAAACCACTGAATCTTATGATGGCAGTTATTCAGCTGACTTTGATGGTTTTGGAAACGGTGTAAGTGGCAGTTTAGTAACTCCTGAGTTAGACTGTTCAGATGCGACTTCGATTTCTGTTGCTTTCTGGTATTATGACGACAACATAGACCCGAACGAATTTGTTCTTGAATATTATGATGGAAGTTCTTGGTTTGAGATAGATGACCTAGGTGTCTATTCTGAGTCAACTTGGAATCTTTATGTGCACGAAATAACCGACAGCCGATATTTTGTATCTGATTTCAAAGTCAGATGGCATGCAATTGATGTAGAGGGCGGAAGTTCAAACGAACACGCTTACGTTGATTTGGTGACTGTAACCAAATACACTTCACAACCTCCTAACTATGAGCTTGACTTAGAAGTTCGATGGACCACTCTGGACTTTGACGAGACAAACGAAGAACTATGCATATACGTCGGTGAAGTTGGAGCCGAAAACCTTGCAGTTGACGTTTGGTATGAGTCTGCTTGGGTCAACGTGTTTAGCAGTCTTGAGGTTGGATGGAACAATGCAACAATTTCGTCCTATCTGACGTCTTCGACGTTGACTATACGGTTCATAGCCCAAACAGAAACCGGGGACACCACCCCAGACTACTGGACAATAGACGCAACCCTGATACACTGTTGGAGCTGAAAATGTTTCCATTTCTTTGTACCAAGAACAAACTAAACAACACTAGTAAACTGCAATGCTTTGAGGTGTGACAATATGTTGAAGATAAAAATATCTGAAAATTCCGGTGTTGTCATCACTTTGATAGGAGTAGCTTTGCTTTTTGTCACATTCGTTGTTGCTTATACTTATATGAACACTAATGTAACTGTTTCACCAATTTCAAGTCTTGCACTATACTTTGGACACGCCTTATCCCCTCTAATCGAAGCCCTCATACGGCTACTATACTTAGGGTTGTTGGGGTGGATTGCCTCAAAGATAACAACTAAAGGAATAACAATTCTTTTTAACACTCGCAAATCTAACCATTCTTTTCAGAACCGATGAAACTGTAAAAGCTGTAAGCTTGTTTTCAGGTCATTTTTTAGTTTATAACAAATCTTTTTTCTAAAATAATACTTTTCAACACGGTTTTCAGAATGTCTGCTATGTCGATTGGTTTGTATGCTGTGTTGCAGTGGCTGCATGTTTGTAGTTCCGTGAGTGTTGTTTCTTTAGTTATTCTCATTGGTGCCTTACAGTATGGACATTGGTAAACTACAACCATTCCCCCGTCCTTAATTTGGTTAAGTAGCAAATTCAAGTCAACTGAAATTTCGCTTCTCCGCACGGAAAACTGTCTTTGCTCTGCTCGGGCTTCTCCTGCTTCTTCATACATTTCGAGTTTTTCGTAAAGCTGTGCTGCTTGTTCAAACCGTCCAACTTTACGGAAAAATTTTGCTTTGTTGAGTTTTTTTCTTTGTTGTACCTGTTCTAACAGTTTTGGGTTGATGCTGTTGTAATTATGAAACCTTTCATCCTTTGTTGCACCCAACGGAAATTTTGTTACCGCCTCTAAGACCTGTTCTTTAACAAACAGGTTGTTTCCACTGATTGCGGCATCAAAGATTTTTTCTTCTGGAATTTCATTTTCATCCATTTTGATGGGTGCTTCAGCAATTTTTTCTTCCATAAGTGTGACGAAAGCATCTAAACAGTTATCCGAACAAACAAGCAATTTCGAGTTCATAAACGGTGTTGAACTCAAGTTTCCCCAAATAATATTCATCAACGGGACAAAGCATTGTTCACAGCCTTCTTTGCCACAAATTATACATTTTGTGGTTTTCATTCGCCATTTCTTGCTGTTACAGCTTGGGCATCTTCCCAACGTCACCATACCTCGAAAAACTGCTCTTATTGACAATAGTTGTATTCGTTAAATATGTTGTTTGGCATCTAAACACAAAAATTTTGTGAAAAGCCAATCAATTCAAAATTAAACTTAATATAATCCACACGATGTCGCCGTAGGCTAAAGCGATAACTAAGCCCAATGTTACAAAAACTAGTAGCGGCAAACCTGGCGTGACCCAAACTCCATCAATGTTTTGTTCTTTAACATTATCTGCAATTCTTGCGACAATATCTTCGGTTTCTTCATCTTTCGGAAAAACCAGTAACTTTCTTTTTTTCTCTCCTTGTTCGTTCACGTAGACGTCTTCAAGAGGATACATGTGACTGTTTTCTAGTTTGGACATTTTTACTTTGTAGCCGCTAATTAGTGCTAATAATTTGCGACTGAACGGTTCTTTTTCCAGTCCTTCAAAGACGCTTTTTTTGTGTATTGTAGTCCACAAAACGTTACGGAACACAGCATAAAACACGCTTAGTGCACCTAAAAGAACGCTATTAGTGAAAATTGTTAACGGAAACAGTGGCGAGAACACACCCATTGGTTGCGGAAGAATGTTGCTTGGATAGATTGGTAGTGCTAAAGCGATACACATTAGAGCTTTGGCGTCTGCTCCTCCAAAACCGCCTACATAAAAGATTACCAAGCCTAACGCAGAGGTTACGCCAAAGGAAAGTAAGTAAGTTATGAGCAGTTCTGGAGAAAACAAAACAAACTGTAACCCTGTTAAAACAAGAGCTATTGGTCCAAATATGATCCAAACTTTGTTGCTTA
>PIXT01000117.1 GCA_003096235.1 Candidatus Bathyarchaeum sp.
CCTCGTTTCTCAAAATGAAGTTTATGCTCAGAAACCAGCTTATTCAATTTCGCAAAATTCTCATCAAAAAACATTACACTTCACAACACAGCACATAAACAACAGGTCCATTTTATGTAGGTTTTGCCGTGTCCCATAGTAGTTGGAAGTATTCTCGTGCAAATTTCACTAATCCGATGTGGTTGCTCCAGATTACTAGTAGTCCGCTGTAGCTGCGTTTTGTGTCTGCTTCACCCAAGAATAGTAGGGCTTCTTTTCCGTCCACAATCACGCCGCCGCCGAACAGGTTATCGCGTACACGAGCACCGCCAAGCATTTCCAGCTCATTCTCTTTCCATTTGCCCGCAACGATAATCTTGACTTTGACTCCGCTGGTTTTTACCTGACTCAAAGTGGATACAGAAGCATCAACAAAGGGCTTTGCAAATGGGGGCACAGCAATCAGTAACTCGCTTTTAACGATGTCCAGCATTTCACGGAGCTTTGCTAAAATGCTGAATTCGCCTCGGAGTATCCAGATGTCGGGCTTTTCCATGAGTTCTCTTTGTTCATACAGTGGCTGAAGCTCTGTCATGACAACATGTTTCCAGCCTCCAACCATGTCTTCTAAGCGTAGCCTAGCCGCTTCCAGAGCCTCGGAGGGTGCTTTTGGAAAATATCTGCTGGGTCTTCCCTGCTCTACTTCTATCCAGCCTTTTCTTTCCAGTGAATTGAGTGTTTCATAAATTTTGGAGTATGGAACCCCGCCGTGTTCGCTGACTTCGCTTGCGGTCATTGTTCCATGTTCGAGAAGTGTTAGATACGATTTTGTTTCATACGCTGTTAAACCAACTTCACGTAACGTCTTTTTTGCATCTTCACTAACTGGAGCAGGCAACCCTATTCACCTTCTGAAAAGTTTGGAAACATTATTATATCCACCCAAGCCAAATAAAAAACATTACCCCCGTTAGTGGTGTCAAATTAATGCAGGTTATTAAAGAAACAAAAACACTGTGCCCAGAATGCCTCAAAGTATTAGATGCAACAATCTTTGAGGAAGACAACAAAGTTTACATCAAAAAAGAATGCCCAGAACACGGAAAGTTCAGGGAAATCTACTGGTCAGATTATGAGCAGTATCAAAAAGCCGAAGCCCTAAGAGCAGACGGCACAGGAATAGACAACCCAAGAACAGAAACAAAAGACGGATGCCCCCTAGACTGCGGAATCTGCCCAGAACACAAATCACATACAGGACTAGCCATCATCGACATAACCAACAGATGCAACCTAACATGCCCAGTATGCTTCGCCAACGCAGCAGCCGCAGGATACGTGTACGAGCCAACAAAAGAACAAATATTCGAAATGCTCGAAAACCTCAGACAAAACAAGCCAGTAGCGCCGCCAGCCCTACAATTCTCGGGCGGAGAACCAACAATACGAAAAGACCTCTTCGAACTCATCAAAAAAGCAAAAGAAGTGGGCTTTCATCACGTAGAAGTCAACACGAATGGGCTCCGACTAGCCCAAGACGTAAACTTCGCCAAAGGCTTAGTTGACGCTGGATTGAGCACAATTTACCTACAGTTTGACGGATTAACGTCGGACGTGTACAAATTCACAAGAGGCGTTGACCTTCTTGACATCAAAATGAAGGCTATTGAGAACTGCCGTGAAGCAGGACTCAGCATCGTACTTGTCGTAACGCTTGTAAAAGGAGTCAACGACCACCAACTAGGCGACATTATACGATTCGCGAAAGACAACTTCGACATAGTTCGATGCGTCAACGTTCAACCAGTCAGCATCTGTGGCAGAATTGCCGAAAATGAACGAGAAAAAATGAGAATCACCATCCCCGACTTTATGCAAAAAGTCGAAGAACAAACAGACGGAACAATCAAAACCTCTGACTTTTACCCCGTACCCACAGTAGTCCCAATCAGCCGAGCCGTCGCATCACTCAAAGGCAAAAACTACGTCGAATTCACCACACACCCACACTGCGGAATGGCAACATACGTCTTCATTGAAGGAGACAAAATGGTCCCCATCAACCGCTACGTCAATGTGGACAAATTCATGGCAGCCATGCAAAAAGTGCACGAAGACGCACAAAAAGGCAACACCAAAAAAGCCAAACTCCACCTAGTCGGACTACTCAGACACGTCAAATTTGGGCTACTCAGAAAATACCTACTGCCCATAGTCAAAAGCGGCAGCTACGACTCCCTAGGAGACCTCCACAGAAAAATGCTACTCGTCTCTTCAATGCACTTCATGGACCCATACAACTTTGACTTGGAGCGAGTTCAAAGATGCTGCATCCACTACGCCGTGCCCGACGGCAGAATAATTCCCTTCTGTGCCATGAACTCTATTCACAGACCAAAAATAGAAGAAAAAATGGGAATCCCACTAGAAGAGTGGAAGAAAAAACACGATAAGCCAATCGGCGCGGTCATGTAACAGGGAGAAAGGCTATAAGGGGCGGTTCTTTTTCAAAACGTTGGTGAAGATACAATGGGCGGAGGAAAAAAGAAACAATCCATCAAACAAATGACAAAACCAAAGGCACCTAGAGATCAAAAGCAAAAAGACAAATCAGGTGCACTACCAGCTGCAAAGAAGACCCTTGGGTTAACCATGCCTGACGTAAACAACAAAAAAGTAATCGACGAACTAAAAGGACTAAAAGTTCTTACACCGTCAGTGGTAGCTTCACGATATAACGTACGCTTGAGCCTAGCAAACGCTTTCCTTAAAGAACTAGAAAAACGGAAAATGGTCGAATATGTTTCCGGAGGAAAGAACCTCAAAATCTATAAGCGCATAGATTAAAGTTTTAGTATACTGTTCTAGATGGAGGATTTGGGGGATCATGGATTTTCCTGAAAGAGTCTACACTAAAGAAGAAGTAAAGCAGGCTAAAGAACTCATTGAAAACGGCTACAAACACGACTTAAATGTCAAAGGAAGCCCAGATTTTACAGCCAAAGTACAACAAGCCCTAAAGTTGATCAAAACTGCAGGATACTACGATTTTCTGCGCACATACATCAGAGTTATCCGCGAGATTGAGGGACTAAGTCAGCTTCGGGAAGAAGAAGCAGCCATCTGGTTCAATGTGAAAGCACTTGATGATCCTATTGACGATGCAGGCTTCATTATCCAAAAGACCCAGCAGATGAGGGACTTTATTGAAGGTCGCCTCTACTACGAAACTGCAGAAATTCGGGCAGTAAACAAACGCCTAGAATTTGTTGAAGCCCTAAAAAACAAAACAGACGATGCAGACATAAAGAAACGGTGCGAAGAAAACATCAAAAGATGGAACGAACAGCCATTTCC
>PIXT01000118.1 GCA_003096235.1 Candidatus Bathyarchaeum sp.
ACATTGTTGAAAACAGCCTTTTTTCAGAAAAACCTAAAAAGAAAATGATTGGTGCTCCGGCCGGGATTCGAACCCGGGTCGGCGGCTCGAGAGGCCGTCATACTTAGCCGGACTATACTACCGGAGCAACAGATTAGACTACTAGTCATTTTCTTTTCCAATATATAGCCACTTCGTTTTTTTCTATCTTTTTCTTGTTTTCAAAACTGAAAGTGTAATCAGGAGTTTAACTTTTTGAGATCTTCTTCACAACTAAGGCGTAAGCACAAGAGGAATAGGATTACCAACGTGTAAAAAAGCTGTTGAAACAAATTAAGGCAACATCGAACCAGAAAACGAAGAAAGAAACGCACCAAATTCACATTTAAACTGCCAATAACCGGAAAACTTCACGCTATTTTGATTCAGTTTTACGTTGCAAAAAATCTGCAGAGAGCTTTTAAGCACATTTTATCCATTTCTATGTCCAGCATAACATCTGGCGCTTTATCAAACAACTAATTTCTATATGAAGAAAAAAACAATCGTGTAAAAATTAGGTCTCATGTTTCGAGCGAATATAATCGTTCATGTATTCAAACTTTTAGTCTTGGGTAGATATAGTTATGTTGTGCTCTCACCGAAAAGAAGACCTGCTCTGCATGCGTAAATCCCAAAAATGGCATCATCTCATATAGTGAGATACCCAAAATTCGATCTTTCATGGGTGGCGTGGCACAGGCTCTGGTGAGGGCACATCGTTTCACCACAATCTAAAACAGTTTTAAGTTGCTTTAATCTCCGTTCGCTATATCAGATATTCCTCTAGCTTTTGTGCTTGGAATTATTTGTTGAGCTGCAGCTAGAAAATTTTGCATTTCCTGTTCGCTTAACGATTTTGCCATAAAATCTGGATCTATAACGGTTTTTCCAATGCTAACATCAAACTTCTGCAGAACATATTTTTTACATCCCTTTAAACTGCGGCACACCTGTTTTATGTCATCTACATCGTGGATTGATGGAACAATCGTTGTCCTAAACTCGTAATCCATGCTGGACTCCATCAAAAGTTTGATGCTTTCTTTCACGTTTTCCAACAAACTTTTTGTGTTGACGCCAGTTGCCTTAGAGTACTTCTCTACAGTAAGAGGCGCCTTTACATCCATGGCTACATAATCCACGAGCTTGCTGTCCATAAGCGCTTTAAGCATAGTGGGGTTGGTTCCGTTTGTATCCAATTTAACCAGAAAACCCATCGCCTTTATTTTGGAGCATAAATCGGGCAGGCTGCTATGAAGCGTCGGTTCCCCGCCCGTGATGCATACTCCGTCAGTCCATCCTTTCTGCGTCTTAAGCTGATCTTTGATATACTCAAAAGGAATTGTCTCAATCGTTTCAGGATTAAGAACAAGATTTACGTTATGACAAAATGGACAACGAAAATTACATTGTGACAGAAAAATAACTGAAGAAACTTTGCGGTCCCAATCCACGAAACTGATGTCAACAAACCCTTTTACATCCAAATTAAACCACTTTCTAAAAAAGAGTGAATGCTTGGCACCTTAAGTTCTTTTATCACAAAAATCTAATTGACAAAACAAATGTCTAAACCATGGAAATAGTTATTAAACTGCAAACAATACCAAAAAACAGTAAGACAAAAGTCTTGAGATGGTTTTATGCAATCACCCGGAAATATCCAAGGCAGCGCTCTTGATGAGCAAACCGTTCTTAGAACAAGAATGAAAAAAATTAAACACAAAATAGCGGTCATCAGCGGCAAGGGAGGCGTCGGAAAAACAGTTACAGCAGTCAACTTAGCCATAGCTTTTGCCATGAAAGGACACGAAAACCGTGTTGGCCTTTTAGACGCTGACCTTCATGGTCCATGCGTTCCGAAGATGTTAGGCATGGAAGACCAAAAACTGAAAGTGGGACCAATAGGAGCATTTCCAGCCATTGGACCGTTGGGCGTAAAGGTAGCGTCTATGGCGTTTGTTCTTGCAGGCAAAGAAGTCCCTGTAGTGTGGCGGGGACCATTGAAGATGAGGGCGATCCAACAGTTTTTGTCTGAAATTGCTTGGGGTGAACTGGATTTTCTTCTTATAGATTTGCCTCCTGGAACTGGAGATGAACCGTTAAGTGTGCTGAAGCTTCTTCCAGAAATGGATGGTGTTGTTATCGTAACCATTCCCTCTGAGGTTTCCCAAACGGTTGTAGGAAAATCCATCACATTCTCAAGGCAACTAAATGTTCCAGTGATTGGAATAATAGAAAACATGAGTGGCTTTGTCTGCCCAGACTGTGGCAAAGTAACTAACATCTTCAAAAGTGGAGGAGGAGAAAAAGTGGCTCAAGAATACTCGGTTCCGTTTTTGGGAAGTATACCCCTTGATCCACGAGTCTGCGAATCATCAGACATAGGGCATCCATTTATTATGGAGCACCCTGATTCACCCGCCGCAAAAGCATTCATGACCATCGTAGAAAAAATCAAGACTTATGTCCAAAACAAAGAAAACACGGAACAGGCACCTAGCAAAACTAGCGACAAAATGCCTTGAATGGTACATGATTAAAATTCGATAATATCTCCAGTGTGAATAAAACGGCAGCGATCTCCGAATGCATCAGCAATCTTTTTGACTGCCTTTTTTCCGGTGCAATGACAAGGTCCAACAAATTTTGGGTCAAGCTTCGCCAGTTCATCTACTGTCGCCTGAAGTCGTTTACTGTCTGCACGTATAAGATGGAAGCCTCCCAAAACCGCGTGCACTCTGCTGTTTCCTGTTATCTCTTGGGCGTACTTGACAGTGTTAATTATCCCTGAATGTGCACATCCAGCTACAACAACCAACCCTTTTTCTTCAACATCAATGACCAAGGATTGATCATCAAGCATTACATCATCAACAAAACGTGTATTACGGACAGTCCAAAATCCCTTAACAGTCTCGAAGCTGGTTGTTCTTGGGACTTCTCCGGTTGTGGTAATTCCGTCAGCAATCTTCACGGGGTCAGTAGTTAAAATAGGTACACCACCAACAGATTCAACATCAGAAAACCTGAACGGCGCACCAATTAACCTCAAGTGAGGCATCATGCTAAGTTTTGGATGAAAAAGTGTTGGATGCCCAATAACGGGAACCAGTTTTTTCATCCGCTTCAAGGACTCTATCAAACCGCCCGTGTGATCGTAATGCCCATGACTAAGCGCAATCGCGTTAACATCTTCCAGATTCACGCCCAATGCATTCACATTATATAGAAGCGCATCTGATGAGGGACCAGTGTCCATTAACACAGTCACTTTGTCATCGTCAATTTTTGCGGTTATAAAAAAAGAAAGCCCATGTTTAGCTTGTAGGTTAGATTTAGCACCATTTTTTGAATTTTCGATCAAAACTGTTATCTGGACATTTTTGACAGCCATTTTGTTGACACCTCATCTCTTTAACAGTAAAGAGCTTTGCTGATACAAATGCTTCTTTATCTCATAACTAAAGAGAGTTATGTTTAGAAAATAAACTAACCAAAAAAGGGTGCAGACCTATGGACTAACTATTGTCGATCGAACCTGTTTTACTCCTTTTCTTGTTGCCAACTCTTGAGCAAGCTTTCTTATGTCTTCGGCGTCGCCCTTGACTGCAACAGCCTCAAGGCACTCTTTGTCACTTAAGTGAACATGAAGAACAGAATTTATGACATTACGATGATGATGCTGAGATTCGATGAGATCGTCCTCTAAGCCTTTTACATCATGGTCATAAACCATAACTAAAACACCCGCCTTTTTGCCCTTCTGCTTATGAAGCAACTTTTGTTCAGTAACAAATAACGTAACTGCGTCCTGAATAGCCTTTGATCTACTATCATATCCGATATCCTCAATTATTTCATCCAACTCCTTTAGCAGCTCTGGCGGAAAAGTAACCCCAACACGAACAATCTTAGTCATAATAATCCCAACTAAACAGTTATCCTCTAATCATAAAACCTTTATCACCAAAAGTTCTACACTCGGGTTTCATGTTAAAGCTACTTTTTTCCTAAACAGCAAGATAGTGCAAGCGCTGTTACGAGCAAATAAAACGAGGTCTGGAAAAGATGCTGACACAAAAAATAGGTGAACAATAATGAGAAAGATTTGTTAAACCAGTTTTTAGCCAAACTTGTAGTGCTTTCTGATTTTCTTTTTTATTTCCCAAGTACATTTGAGACCTTCAGGAAATACAACATAGTCGCCTGCTCCAAACTCGATGCTTTCTTGAGGTGTCTTCACAACAGCGTTTCCTTCCAAGATTAGACAAGTTTCCTGTTCAAAATACTCCCAAGGAAACTCTGATTCTTCTTTTTCCCAGATAGGCCAAGACTCTGCCTTCTGCAACTCGTTTTCAGTGGGTTTTCTGACTTTAGGCTTCATCTTTTCATCACAAGCTCTTTTGCGCATCTTTCTTATATAGTCAATGTGAAACGGTTAATGAATTAGCTCTTTCTGGGCGCACCACATATAGGACATGAACTTGAAGTGGCAGGCATCAAAGCTCTGCAGTACTCGCAGGGCACCATTTCCACATCTTCTTTGGTTACTGCTGTTGTAGCTCGGATTACCTGAAGTTCGGTTGTGTCACTAGTGGCATCAGGACGACCATCTACACCCACAACGCCCTTGATGAACCAAGAAACGTTCGCATCTATTCCGTCTAATGTTTCACGTCCACTTGCAGGAATGTTTACTTTGATTGGAAATTTTTTCTTGAACCCAGGCACAATATGCATTGAACCACTTGCCTTCAAATCCTCTGAAAGAAGCGTAGCTGATTCCCAGTATACCTGCCGAATATTGCGTCGACGACGCTCGTTGTAAATCCACCGTTCACGTCTCCTTTTTTCAATACATCGGAGCTCAGCTCTTACTTCTGTGGCGTCAAATTCTTCCTTGGACGATATTGTGATTGTTCCGCTTGTGCTTGATCCCAAAGCCAATGTTACTTTTTTAAGCTCAAGTTTGATTGCGGTTTTTGGTTTTCTGAACATTTTAAAGAAGCCCAAAGAGGTCTATCTCCGGTTCGATGTTATCTTGGAGAGTACAGAGTTTATTAGGATTTATGTGTGTTGCTGCAAAAAGAAAACACGATTTACAGCTGCAACAACATCAAAAATAGCGAAACTACGCCCAAATAGAAACTTCATAATACTGCAGATGTAAAAGTTTTTTTGAACTGCTCACTGTTCAATTAGTGAATGCTATGAAAGACCAAGACTTAGAGATTGCCAAACTGAAGCTTATTGAAAAAAACCTTAGTCTAGTGATTGTTAAGAAGGAAAAAATTATTTTTGAAACAAAAAAACAAGGTGTAAGCGGTTTTCTGCAAGCCATCGAAACGCTGAACCAAGATTTGATTGAAGCTTCAGTAGCTGACAAGATTGTTGGAGTGGCAGCGGCTATGCTTTGTGTTTACGCTGGAGTGTCTTCTGTGTTTGCGCTCACCGTCAGTGAGGGGGGAATTAGAATGCTTGAAGACAACAATATTTTATGCATATTTGAAAAAAAAGTTTCGAACATTCTGAACCGCAACAAAACTGATGTCTGTCCATTCGAGAAACGGGCTATAGCTTCTGGGAACGCAGAGGAAGCTTACGTGAACTTGAAGTCCTTTGCGAATCAAATCATGAGAGATACAACAAAAACTAAGTGCTAACTACTTATTTTCGCTTAAGAAAAATGGAGAAAAGGAGGGGGAGTTGTTTGTGGCTTACTCTCCCGAATTTGTTGAGGGCAATAGTATAGGTGTTCCGTCAGGAGCCATTATCAGCATGTCAATGTCTGGAGCGATCTGCTGGAGAGTTTGCACAGTGAGGTAAAGTTCGGCAAGTCTGGTGTCGTCATCTGAATCCACTCCTGCAGCCTCAAGAACAAGCTCTATAGCCTCTTTTGTTGCATTTGCTTCAATAATTGTGGCGTTTGCGTTTGCTGCTGCTTCAATTGTTATTTTCTCTGCAGTTGCTGTGGCTTCAATTACTACTATTTGTCTCTTAAAGTCTGCTTGAATCTTTTGTTGTTCTGAAACCAGTTTTTCCTCGATTGCTATTGTATACTTGTCAGGGTATCCTATGTTTCTAAGCTCAAATTCGAAGTCTATTACTGCTCCAGCAAGAGGGGCTGATGAGCTTATTTTGTTCCAGATTGCGTCCCGCATGGTTTGAGCCACAAAATCTCTTTGCTCAATTGTTTCGATGGTGTTGAAGTCCTTTGTAACTATTCTGACCTGTTCTCTTGCAATTGAAGAAATAATGTCAGTTTTCCAGTTCTTTTGAGGCAGATTCTCATACAAGTTCTTAACTTTCGAAGCGTCAAGTCTCCACCTAATCATGATGTCAATTTCCATTTCCAGTTGGTCTTTTGAAAAGCTCTTTATCGTTGGAAAGTCTGCGGTTCTGTCGCTTCCGTCACCCCACATGCCTAAGTTATCCACGGCAACTGGAATTTGAACTGCGTTAACCCATGGAGCCTTTGTTGCCCAAGTTGGCCCTAGGGTCGGTTCACTGATTTTTCCGCCTACGGGGTCAACCATTACAACTGCATTGCCTACAGGCACGTTGACCCACATTGATAGAAAGAAAACTGCTGTGGAAATTGCCACAACCATTACAATTATCACCAAAGCAATTACTATTTTAGGATTTACTCTGAATTGATCTTGATATTCCATATTCATTTTTCACCTCCAGTATATTTTGACAACTAAACAAAAAAATATGCCGTTTGTTGTTTGTCGCGAAACTGAAAAGTTCACCTTGTCTTAACCTTTACGTTATATGTACTTTCAATATATTCAATTAAATCTAAATATTTTTCTAAAATAGTATATGTATCTCTATTGATTCTATATAGACGTAGTTTGGCGCATTTTTGCTACATATACCACAATATACCACAAACAAAAACTAAACTAAAAAATCATTCAAGTCAAACTGGTTTTCAACATTTTTTCAGCAACAATTTTCCCCAGTTTGCGGCACTCTTCTAAGCCATTTTTGTCTGGATTATACTTTATACGCAAAGCAGGTTCAATAACATCCATTTGAAATCGGTTCTTGAGTATCTCGACCAACATGTTAGGAGCCTCTCCACTCCAGCCATAAGAACCAAAGGCTGCTCCAACCTTGCCCTTTAGGTTTATCTCTTCTTTGGACGCCGCTTCTAGCAGGTTCTTCATGTCCATACCTATGTCGTGATAGTATGTTGGCATTCCTAAAATTATTGCGTCAGCATCTGCGAGCTCTTCGGGTCTAACAAAGTATTTTACCTCCACATCAATTCCCACAACCGACTTTGCGCCTTCTTCAATTGCCCTTGCCATCTTCTCGGTGTTACCTGTTTGGCTGTAATAAACTATAAGCAGCTTGAGTGTATTTGTCAAATTGTGAACCTCAAGTAATGTAACTGTGAATGAAGAAAGATAACTTTTACGTATAATCTAACACAAAAACAGCTGATGGAAAAATACAATTAGTATGTAAAACGTTTTTTACGGTTCAGTTGATGACTGCTTTTACATGTAAGCAAAAAATGAGTTGCGGCAAGTATGACGACTGTGTTCGGTTACAAATGCGGGGCGGGAAATTTTGATTAGAAAATAATAATACAAACAGTTAGTTTACTGAGAAGAGTTGTGAACGATGAAAGGAATCGAATTAGTATTCTTGGCAATTGGCGCAATTCTTGGAGCATGTTTGCGTTACAGAGTGACTGAGACACCCATAGTGTTAGGTGGGCTTTCCATCAACATTTTGCTGGTCAATGTTCTTGGCAGCTTCATTTTAGGCGCCTTTTCTGTTGTTTCTCCTCTGATGAATTTGGATGCAAACTATACACTGTTCATGTCAATAGGTTTCTGTGGTTCATTAACAAGCATGTCATCGTTCGCACTTGATACATGCAATTTGTTGGATGTCCGCTGCTTACATCTTGCTGCTCTAAACATAATCGCCAACGTATGCTTATCCTTGGGTGCACTGATTTCAGGCAGAGGATTAACCAGCATGATATTAGGATTAATATTGCACTAAAAATGTGGAATGGACGTTTTGAACTCCGGAATTATTTTTAAATGAATTCTCGTTGTTAGTACAGGATATAATCTGGGAAGTGAATGTGTGTTGAGTACAGAAACTGCTGAGATAGGAATCATAGGCGGAACAGGAGTCTATGACCAAGAGAGCTTTGAAGATGTAAAAGAGATAAAAGTTTTCACTCCGTTTGGTGAAACATCAGACCTTGTTTCTGTTGGCTCTTACAAGAACGTCAAAGTGGCATTTATCTCTAGACATGGCAAAAACCATACAATTCCTCCACACCAAGTCAACTATCGCGCTAACGTGTGGGCGCTAAAACAGTTAGGAGTCAAAAGAATAATCACTTCAGCAGCTGTAGGAAGTTTACGTGAAGATTATGGTCCAGGAACTTTTGTGATACCAGACCAGTTCATTGACCGAACCAAAAAACGCTCCGACACATTTTATGAGGGCGGACAAGTCTGCCACATATCTGCAGCAGACCCCTTTTGCGAACAGCTCCGACAATTCTTTATTGAAACTGCTCAGAAACTTGGATTAGATGTCAAAAAAGACGGGACATATGTTTGTATTGAAGGTCCAAGGTTTTCAACTAGAGCAGAATCCAGACTTTTTCAGATGTGGAAAGCAGATGTTGTTGGAATGACTCTGTATCCAGAATGTGTTTTGGCTAGAGAGGCAGAGCTTTGTTATGTTTCAATTTCTATGGTTACTGATTATGATGTGTGGGCTGAAAGTCCAGTGTCTACAAAAGAGGTAATAGAGAAAGCTCGTGAGAGCAACGAAAAATTGAAGAAACTGATTCTGGAAGCAATTCCAAAAATGCCAAAAACCAGAGAATGCAGCTGTGGGTCAGCACTAAAAGATGCCCTAATGTAAGGTGGACACGAATATGTTGAGGTTTTAAACCTCAAGTTTATTTCTTTGTTTTTGCTTGAATACGATTTCGGCGCTTAATTTCTTGTAGAATATCGGTTACTGCTTCTTCAGTTATGTCAACGGTGTAAAACTGCTTTAATTCATCCCTAATTCGTGTAACGTCAACATCGCAATCAGGACTCATGTTTAGACGTGCACAAACTTTTGGAACAATAGTACACATGTCTTCCGTAAAATTCCAAGGAAACACCACCCACACCCATGTTATCTCTTCGCCAATGTAGTCTGCCTTGAACTTAGCACTTGTTATATGTTGAAGCGTAGCAGTTCGAACTTCAGAGGGTTTCAAAGAATTAATATATTCAACCGCTACTTGCATACTTTCTCCAGTATCTGTAAGGTCATCTACAACTAGAACCTTTTTTCCAGTCAAGTCAACATTTAAGGGATGCTTCAGTTTGGCTGTTCCATCTGGTGTTGCTGTTACGCCCCAATGTTCGACTTTTAGGCTAACAAGGTCTTTTACGCCAACAAAATCGCACAAAACCCGAGCTAACACCCAGCCTCCTCGTGCTAAACCAACTATTATGTCTGGTTTGTATCCTGAACCATTGATTTTTTTTGCCACTTGCTTAGCTAGCTTGTAAAACAGGCTCCAGTCCATTACTTGACATTCGAAACAATCTTCAGTCACAAGAAAAACATCCTTTGTTCTGATTAATTCTTCAGCTTTCTAATATTACAGTTTCGCCTTTGTCGATTAAAGCCTATTTTGGTCATATGTCATAATTTGACTTACTTCAAATGACATAATGACTTCCAGCTAGAAATAAGCCAGAATACAAAATAAATCCTTTTGAGATTAATTGCGAGTGAGAATACAAGCATCTGTAGCAGCTTTGCTGTTTGTAACTTCTGCGGCGATGCTTTCATGTGTTGTTGTAGATTATTGCCTTGGCATATTTGAACAAACAGTTGACCTGAAACTTCCGCAAACAGACCGATTGCAAAATCTGGAAAACATTATCTTAAACCAGACAGACACACAGTTAATAGATCAAACAATTCCATAACTTGTTATTCAATAATGCAGGTACATGAATGAAATTCAGCAACGTAACTACACTAAAAACGCAAAATGGAAAAAACGTTTTTAGCTGAACCCTCAAAACCTGTGTTCACTTTTTTTCTTTTTATTCACATGCTAAAGTGCAAAACCAGTAATAGAATTGGTTCTAAAGTGTGTTTAAAGAAACAAATGTTTAGTTCTAAAAAAGATGAAATCATCGATAATATTATTTGTATAATGCTGAATCCAAGAACCATAGAACATGTGAAGTACCATCCTAAATGTTATCACCGATATCATCCAAAATTTTAAATGTAAATTCAATTTAAGATTAACATGGTTAAAAAAAAAGAGGAGAAAAAAATGAAAAAACTAACAATAAAAAGAAAAACTTTGCCAATGGTCGTATTCATAATACTGATACTCACAACATCTACAATAATTGCTAACTTATCCACTGTTGCTGCACAAGAACCACTTAGAATCAATCCTTATCCATTCATTGGTGCGATACCCAGCCCAATTGGCGTTAATCAAGAAGTGTTACTCCACATTGGTTCAATATATCCAACTACATGGCCACAAACCGGATGGACAGGCATAACAGTTGAAGTCACTAAACCTGATGGAACTACAGAGACGTTAGGACCATTCAAGACCGATCTAACAGGCGGAACAGGAACCGTATTCATTCCCACACTGGTTGGAACATATACATTACAAACGCACTTCCCTGAACAACTAACAGAAGTTGATATTCCCGAGATTGGTCCAGCAGGAACAATAATGGAATCCAGCACTAGCGAAAAGATAGAATTAGTAGTCTCGGCTGATCCATTGCCAATTTATCCAGGATTCAATCTTCCAGACGAATACTGGACTCGCCCAATAGATGCCCAAAAAAGAGAATGGTCAACAATTGCAGGAAATTGGTTGGATGCTTGGCCATATATCCCATGGGATCCAACAATGCGGGTAGCTCCATACAACGATGCACCAGAAACAGGACATATCCTGTGGACAAATCCACTAATAGCAATGGGCGGATTAGCTGGTGGAGAAACTGGCGAACACGGCTTTGAGTGTGGAGACGCATATGAAGGAAAATGGCTTCCACCAGTAATCATAGGAGGAATGCTGTTCTACAATGAATTTGAAGCTCAAGGCGGTAGCAATGTTGAACAGAACGTCGTTGCAATGAATCTAAGAACTGGAGAAGAGTTATGGAAAAAGGCTTTAATTGACTCTGAAGGCGTCAGCGACAGGCTAGAGTTTGGTCAAGTATTCTACTGGGACTCATTCAATTATCACGGTGTTTTCGGTTACTTGTGGACAACCACTGGAAGTACTTGGAATGCATTTGATCCATCAACGGGCAGATGGGTATATTCAATAGAGAACGTTCCTAGCGGTGAAAGAGTACGCGGACCAAATGGTGAGATAATAATTTACTCAGTTGATCAAGACGGACAATGGATGACGATGTGGGATTCAACCAAGACTGTAAATCCACAGACCTCTGGATCATCTAACGATGGAAGTTGGAGACCCCATGGCCGTATCTTTGACGCTTCAGTCGGAATTCAATGGAATGTCACAATACCTGCTGGTTTACCAAATGGCGGCGGTGGGGGTGTTCGCGGAGTGTTCTTGGATGACTGCATAGTCCTTTCTGACGATGAACGATGGAGTCAACCACCAGTTAACTATCTTCATTTAGCTGCTATTAGCACAAAACCCGGAAGTGAAGGCGAATTAGTATTCAATGTAACTTGGACGCCATCAAACGCTCCAGTATCAGCGGTTGTTAAGGTTGCAAGTGCTGAAGACGGTGTAATCATTTTAGGTGTAAAAGAAACACGAACACTTGTCGGAATATCCATGGAAACTGGAGAAGAATTATGGACAACTGATTCACAGCATTATATGGAAATTTACAGCGTCACTAATGACAGACGAAGCGTAAACCATGTTGCTGACGGCAGATACCACGTAGGGGGCTTGAGCGGAATAGTATACACATACGATATGAGTAATGGTAATCTACTATGGACTTACGAAGCAACCGATCCTCACAACGAAATTCTATGGGGCAACAATTGGGTCATATACGGGTCTTTTGTTTCCGACGGAAAACTATACATCCACAGTGCTGAACACTCGGTAATTGATCCCAAACCTCGTGGCGCACCTTTCATATGCCTTGACGCTGAAACTGGAGATGAAATCTGGACAATAAACCTTCGTGGACACCACTGGGGAGGTTATCCAGTTATTGGAGATAGCACAATTGCGATATACAACACCTACGATCAACGAATCTATGCTTTAGGTAAAGGACCAAGCGCAACTAAAGTGACAGCGCCTGACAACAGTGTAGAAGTAGGCAGTTCAGTTATGCTCCGAGGCAATGTAATGGACGTTTCCCCGGGTACTGAAAGTACAGAAACAAAACTACGGTTCCCAAATGGAGTTCCAGCAGTATCTGATGAATCCATGAGCGATTGGATGATGTACGTATATACACAGCATGAAATGCCACAAAATGTAGTCGGCGTTACAGTGAAGTTAGAGGCTATAGATTCTAACGGCAACTACCAAAATCTAGGCACAACAACAAGCGACTCGTATGGCAACTACGGTTTCGCGTTTTGTCCTGAAACTGTAGGCACATATATGATCATAGCTACCTTTGACGGATCTGAGTCGTACTATGGTTCAACATCAACAACATACCTTGCCGTTGATGAAGGCGCAACAGCTTCAACTCCAATAGAGCCTGAAACAGGAGAAGCACCTTTGATCTCTACTGAAGTAGCAATCATCGCAGCAGTTGCAGTAGTCTGTGTAATTGGCGTAGTAGCATTTTGGGCACTAAGAAAACGAAAATAAACAAACAATTTTCCCTCCCCCTTTTTTGTGGGAGTAAAATCATTAAAAATGTGGCTGAAAAGGCTCAAGCGCAGAAATGAAAATGACCAAACAATAGTAGCAATTTCGTTCATTTTTTTATTCTCCTATTGCCTGTGCAGGAGCCTCAGCAAACCATTAACATATTTTGTCGGCTGTAATTCATTTTTTAAGAAGTTTAACAGCTTTTACATTTTGTATAAGATTGTGCCAATAAAACTCAGACTACATGAAGTCTTGACTTAAAGCTCTGAAAAACAAGTTCAAAAAGAGCATGTTTACAACTTTGGAAAGTTTGAATTATGATTATTATATAGCATTACTCTTCTTGCATGTAGTAGTACTCGCCCATTTCTTTTTGTTCTCGGTCTAGTCTAGAGCCTTCCTTGTTTACTCTTGGACGTTTGGTTTGAGGGTCTCTCCTGAAGCTGATAGTCATGTCTTTGAGGAAACTGTTCATGCCTTCGCGAAGATTTGTTGGCGGATTAGCAAAACCGCGAACCCCAGGATCTCCCGAGAAAATCATTAGTCGGTCAGCTATGAAATCTTGTGCCACCACATCATGCTCTACCACGAATGCAGTTACTTTTCTGTTTTCTATTACACGCCGAATCGTGCGAGCCGCAGAGAGCCTGTCTTCAACGTCCAAATATGCGCTTGGTTCATCAAGAAGATACAATTCAGCTTCTCTAGATAGGCACGCAGCAATAGCCACTCTTTGAAGTTCCCCTCCGCTAAGTTCATTTATGTCTCGGTCAAGAAGAATCGGCAATTTTAAAGGCTGAAGAACCTGGCTGTGATACAAACTTGTTCCAAACTCTTTGTCAGCAGCCTCTTTCAGAAGTTCTTCAACAGTTCCGGTATACTGCGGTGAAATGTATTGAGGTTTGTAGCTTATTTTCAGTCCTTCCTCAGCGGATGTTTCGCCAGAATCCGCCTTTTCGATTCCAGCAAGCACTTTCACGAATGTAGTTTTTCCAATCCCGTTGGGTCCAAATATTCCAACAACTTCGCCCCTTTTCACTTCTCCAGGCATCGCTCGAAACTCAAAATCGCCAAAAGATTTGGTGATTTCGTTCCACTGTAGCAGTGATTCTCCCGCAGTTAATCCGGCGATTGGGGGTTTAACATGAAAGGTGATTGGCTGGTTTCTGAATCTTACGTTCTCGTCTGGGATATAGCCTTCAAGGTAAATGTTTATTCCAACTCTTACGCCGTGAACATGAGATACTACACCGTAAACTCCGGGGTCACCATAAAAAACGCATATTTGATCAGACAAGTAATCAAGAATTGCTAAGTCGTGCTCTGCAGCAATGACTGTTTTACCATCATCTTTGAGAGAACGAATAGCCTTAGCGACCTGCAGCCTCTGCTTTACATCCAAGTAGCTGGAAGGCTCATCAAAAAGATAGACATCTGCTTCTCGACAAATCGACGCTGCGACAGCCACCCGTTGCAGTTCTCCGCCACTCAACACCTTCAGGTTTCTGTTCCAGATAGTCTTTAGCTGAAGTTGCTCGGCTAGCTGACTCAGCTTGTTGCGTTCGTCGACTTTTTCAAGAAGTTCCCCTACGTTGCCAGAAACAACCCGAGATAACTTGTCAACATACTGAGGCTTGTGAACAACCTTCATTTTTCCTTCGCTAACCTTCTGAAAATATTCCTGAAGGGTTGAGCCACGGAAATGTTGAATCAGTTGCGTCCAATCTGGTGGATCATCATATTGTCCTAAGTTCGGTTTGATTTCTCCTGAAAGAATGTGAAGTGCAGTTGATTTTCCTATACCATTTTGCCCAAGCAATCCCAAGACTACTCCAGGGGATGGTGTGGGGAGGCGAAAGAGTTTGAATGTGTTTGGTCCGAAGCGGTGGCTGCAATCTTCTTCAAGTTCGTCTGCCAAGTTAACGATAGAGATTGCTTTGAAGGGGCATTTTCTCACGCAAATACCGCAGCCTACGCAAAGGCTTTCCACGATTTGAGGCTTCTCGCCTTCAAATATGATTGCTTCAATTTTGTTTCTTACTGGCGGACAGAAACGATAGCATGCTCTACCGCAACGTTTGGATTCGCATCTTTCTTCGTCAAGAACCGCTATTCGAACCATTCTGAATCAATACACCTGTTAACGTAGAATAATGGACGGCGAAATATTAACTTAAAACTCTTACTGCCGCCTAAATGCTTGAGGATAATTTTTAAATTCGGATACTACCAAGATTTAGTTGCCTAGTTGTCAAAAAACTTTAACGGAATTTTAGGCGGAATTAAAAATGGATTATGAAATAAAGTACAAGCCCTCATATTCGATGCTTGTTGTAAAACTGGAAGCCAACGAATCTGTAACTGCAGAAGCAGGTGCCATGACATACATGGAACCCAACATAAACGTAAACACACGTAAACGAGAAAAGAGCCTCTTAGGCACCTTGGGTCTCACGCTCTTGGGTCGCCAATCATTCTTTGTAAACGACTATAAAGCACAAAATACTCCCGGAGAAGTCGCGTTTGTTTCTGCTCCAGTTGGAGACATCGAAATACTTGAAGTCAAACCAAACCAAGGTTACATCATACAATCTGCATCATACATCGCATCCACCCAAAATGTTGACTTGGACATGAAATGGCAGGGATTCACAAAAGGACTCTTCGGACAAGGATTGTTCATGATCAAGGCTAAAGGAGAAGGCAAACTGTTCATAAACACTTTTGGAGCCATCGACAAACACACATTAGACGCAGACAAAACTTTGATCGTTGACAACTTCCATCTGGTAGCATTCAGCGACACATGTGACTACAAAGTGCGAAAGTTTGGAGGACTAAAATCAACTCTGCTTGGCGGAGAGGGATTGGTTACAGAAATAAAAGGTCCCGGAGACGTTTACATACAAACCAAAAACCTAAGAGAATTTGTGGACTGGCTCTGGACACTTCTTGAATCCAGAGTTAAATCAAGAGCAAGGTAGCAATCCAAATCAACCCAGTTGGTTTGTTGCCCTCCTTTTTCTTTCCTTTCTTTTTAATGACATACACAATAAAATTTTGAGCAGAACTTAATAGAAGCTTGTGCAATAGTCGGTTCGACGAAAACATGACCCTTCTGAAAGCAACAAAAAACAACATTATAACAGCAGCTCAGATTGTTAGAAATGGCGGGTTGGTTGTTTATCCTACCGAAACAGTGTACGGACTAGGCTGTGACCCATTAAACGTTGAAGCTGTGAAACGGATTATAGCTGTTAAAGGTGACAGAAAAAAGCCTCTGCCTGTATTGGCATCAAACATAGAATATGCTGAAAGTGCAGCTCTAGTTTCCTCAGCGGGAAAGAAGCTGGCTGCAAAATTTTGGCCAGGAGCGCTCACAATGGTTTTTCCCAAGAAGCCCGATTTTCCTAAGATTGTTACGTTCGGTTTGGATTCTGTTGGATTGCGCATACCTGATAATGATGTTGCTCTTCAGCTGATTGGTTTGTCGGGGGGGCTTCTAGTTGGGTCAAGTGCTAACAGAACAGGTGAAGAGCCTCCACGGAGTGTTCAGGAAATATCTGGGGAACTAAAGGATATGGTGGATGTGGTTCTTGACGGTGGGTCAATGGTTCAGGGAATACCGTCGACAGTAGTTGATTTGACGTCAGATGAGCCTCGAATCCTCAGAGAGGGACCAATAAGTCTCAAAGAAATTTTGGGTGCTTTAGCTTTTTGTGACCAGTAGTGCCATGCGTTCGAGTATAAGATCGATTAATGCTTCTTTTTCTAGACCTTGCTTTTTTAACTTAGCTTCGAATTCAAGGTCAGAAATTTTGAACAGCTTTTTTAGTGTATTAACTTTTTTGTCGGTTAACTCTACAACATTATCGTCGCGTTCTCCAGGAATTGTTTTGGTAACTAGGCGTATGTAGTTGTCTTTTTCATGCGTGTCTTTTGCGATTATCAAGGCAACTACTTCTGAAGAGTTTTGCTTGATTCCAAGCATGTTCACGGCTTTTTCTATCTGTCTTTGAGCTGAAGCATAAAGGAGCGATTCAACTGCCATGTTTTTTGAGATGTTGGTCTTTTTTTTGAAAGCGTTTAGTGTGTTTAAGGCTGCAAAATACATGTGTTGTGAGCTTGCCACTTTTTGTGCGTCAAAAAACTGTATTGGAACGTCTTTTGTTTTGTTTCTGAATTGTTCAAGAAATGTGTTGATGTTTTCTATTTTGACGTTTCTGAAGCCGATTATGGCGATGTTTTCGTTGTTTTTTTCAGGTTTTCTTGTCAATGTTCTTCACCAATTACCTCTTTGATGAATTGTTCTGTAAGCTCCTTGTCAAACATGGAGCTGACCAGTTTTTCTTTAGCGTCTTTTACAGTTTGTCCGTTGTTTATGAAGGTTTCAACAGTTTTTTTCACGGTTTCTTTGAGTTCCCAAGGAAAAACTATCCAATTGTGGGTTTCTTTTTCGTAGTAGTGTGGGGTGATTATACTCCATGGTTTGTAGTATATGGTTGCAATCCTGACTTCTGATGCACCATGATTCTTTAGATACAAGTTTACGAGTTTGAGGCTCTTACCTGTATCCGCCAAATCGTCAACGATAAGCACTTTCTTACCCTTAACTGGAATACAGATAGGTTGTGTGATAGTGGGTTCAGGTTTTGTTTCGCCGATTCCGATGTAAAACTCTGCTTTTACATTTGCTAGGTTAGGGTTTTCTAGTAGATCAGAGAGTATTCGAGCTGGAATCCAGCCGCCTCTGGAAATACCCAGTATGATGTCAGGCTTAAACTTGCTTTTTTGAATATCCTCAGCGAGTTTAAGTAGTAAACTGTAAGTTTGTTCCCATGATGGGCTTTCGAAAGTGAGGGAATCCCCTGAGATGTGAAGTGGGGTTCTTTTGTTTGAATCTTTCATGTTTATTACGTCCATAGTCCAACTTGACAATTTTTGGGGTTTGAGTTACAGGTTCCTGTTTCATGTTTGTGGTTTTAGATGAGTGGATATGTCTAATTTTAGATTATGGCATTAGCTGTAATAAGTGATATATCAATTCAGAAGAGAAATCTGGAGTAGAGGCTCACTAAATGTTAACTTTAACAGAAATACGGGAAAAAATCGAAGACTTGGAAGATGAAAAGGCTCAACTTCTAGAAGAGGTAAAAACGCTCAGAAAAGAAGCAGAAGGCAAAGCAATCTCGTTAGAATGTGAAGTGGCTGTACTTCGAGAAGAAGCTGAATCGCTAAAAAAAATGCTTGACACACTCTAGAAGACTGTTTAACATTTTGTACAAATCATAAAGACCGACTTATTTTAATTTAAAAATGTGGAAAATATAGCTTAAACTACAAAGAGCTAGAAAATCAACAGTTAATCAAGTTCTTGGAGAGCTTTCAAGCGCTTCACTATGTTGGGGTGTGTAGAAAAGACTTCCATGAATTTGTCGAAAGTAGTTACTTTTCTTCGCAGAACCTCTTCGACAAGCTTTCTGTCACCCATGCCTGCACCTAAATGGCTTAATGCTGCTGCATCTATTTCTGATCGGTCAGGGTCTGAAATAAACAGAGCCTTAAACGAGTTGGAGCTGTTGCCTTTGTCGCGGGTACCGCGGCTTCTCTTTTTCATGTTGTTTGTGGAGTTCACTATCTTTGCTAGTCCTTCAGAGAGTTTGCGTGATCCATCTTCTACGATTGATACGCTGTGGCGGTCTGCGTAGTATTCGCGTATTCTGCTTAGGTAGAGTGTGAATAGTGTAAGTATCCAGTAAAGGAAGATGCTTACGAGCCCGATGATTGCTGCTCCTCCGCTGTCTCTGCTGTCTCTTCGGCTGAACATGGAGGAAAGGAGCATAGAGTAGCCGATGTAGTAGAATATTGCGGGCAGTATAGAGACGAACATCATAACTTGGACGTCTCTGTGTTTTAGGTGACCTAATTCATGTCCGATTACAGCTTCTACTTCTTCGGTTTCAAGGGTTTCCAGAAGTCCGGTTGTTACTGCAACTCTGCTTCCTGTAAGTGGAGACCCGTATGCGAAGGCGTTTGGTATTGGCATTTTGGCTTTCATTAGTTTGGGTTTTTTGATTTTGCTTTTTTGGCTTAGTCTGTCGACCATGCTGTGCAGGGCTGGGTCTTCTGAGGGGCTAACTTCTTTTACGTTGTACATGGCGCCTATGAGGTATGGTGCTATGAGCCACTGGATTATGTTGAAGACTACCACGATGAAGGGCAAAAGAAGTATGCTAACGCCAGCTAAAGACAAAATAACTGTGAAGAAGAGTGTAGATAAACCGATAATGGCTGCTACTGTTCCGATTAATGAAAAGCGGAGTTTCCATAAACTCACTAAATTATCCCCAATAATTCTGAGCACGAACAGCCGCTTATATTCTTTACTATTTCAGGTGTTGATTCTGTACAAATTGCCAACTTTTGTAACCTGAAGTTTTGTGCCTAAAATTTTTTCGGTCAACCAGATGTTCGTCTCGATGTGGTCAGTTATTTTGCGTACAAAGTATGTTGAGGCGCCGTTTGCCAATGCAATGTATGGCACAAGCATGTCTGCAAGATGAACATCAACGGTGGCTTTTGACTCAATTTCCGTTAAGAGGTTTTTGGCAGCTTCTCTGCCTACTGCTTCACTGGATTTACCGCGTTCGCCTATGGCGTCTCCTGCAAGCAGTGCGCCTTTGTTTGTTGTTGCCCATAATGCTATGGAACTGCCTTTCTGAAGAGAGTTAGACCGGTCATTGTCAACATTAATTTTTGTGGTGTAACCGTGAGTTCTAAGAATGTCCGTAGCTGCTTTGGCTTGGCGTTCTGCAACTTTTTGCTGTTCTAGGAAGGTGCAAACGGAAACGCCTTCAATTTCTTTTATTTCTCCAAATTCTTTCAGGGCGATGGAGTTGAGTTTAGATACTGGTTTGACATTCAAGACAACTTCGCCCATGCCCCGCGGATAATAACCGAACCTTTTGACAGCCAAAGATGCCTTCAATCCAAGCCGCTCAAGCATGGGCAAGAGCACATACTTCATGTAGCTTATGGTTGGAGCATAACGAACATCTGTACCGCCATTAACAACATGAATCCTAACTTCGTCCTTGGCGTAGGCGCAGATGGGCAGAACAGTTAACAGCAGCATCGATATGCTTCCTGCAGTGCCTATGTCAGCATTTACCTTGCCGTTTATGATGGCAGTTGGTTTGAACCACAGTTCACTGGAACCAAGTTTTGCTCCTTTTGTTTTTGCGTTGCAGAGCTTTGCTGCGGTGTTAACTGATTCTAGGTGCTGGGGGCGTAGTCCTGGTTGTTTGCGGTTGTGGCGGATGTTGTAAATGTGCAGGGGTTCCTGAGTGATGGCTGAGAGGGCTATTGATAACCGCAATATTGTTCCGCTGCCGCTCTTTTGGCTGCCGTCAATCTCTAACATTTCGGGTCTACTGACAAATGGGTTTCCAGATTTATTTATTTTTACATAAGGTTTGATTTAGTTTCAATTAAAAATTATCCAGTTTTATTTTCAAAAACAAAATATGCGTAGACGTTATTTTTCAATAATCTCTAAAACGTGTGTAATAACATCAAGAGCGTCTGACAAATAAAAAGTAGAGAACCCTGCTTTTTCAATCATATTTTCGAAGTAAATTTTTTGTCCTGGAATGGTTTTACTCGTAATTTCAAGGACGTTTCTAAATTCTGCCAATTCGGAGGGATGACGACGAAGGGTTGAATTATTACTAGGCGCTGAGTCAAGTTTTTTCAGCTTATTATTTAATAATTCAGTCATTTTTTTTAGTTTTTTATTATCCAAATTTGCTGCCCAACCAATAAAATTACATATGTTTATAGAATTAGTTAATCTTTATGCTTCTAAAATACTTATTTTCTGCAAATTTTGATTCCGCATAATAAATGAAAACTTGCCACCATAAAAAGAATAAACGATAAAAACTGGTTTCACGTGAAAAAATGAGGCAAAATGAAAGTTAAACCCGATAGACAATGAATAAAATCTAATATCCACAAGTAAAACGATGCTGCTCTGAATTAACGTTTAGTGAATTAGACAAAAACACAGTTAATACTATTTTATTATTGATTGTACTCTGCCGACTTTGCCGTCTGTAAGTCGCACCTTGATTCCGTGAGGATGAGTTGAGCTGCCAGTGAGGATGTCTTTGACGATGCCCTCGGTTAATTTACCGCTCCGCTGGTGCTGTTTCAAAACGATTTTTACGCGGACTCCAGACTTGATTTGGCTTCTTTGTTGATTGGGGTGCATTTCCAGTATAGGTGTGTCACTGCTTATAGCTCGTTCGTTGTTTATCATTCAGGGCTGTAATTAAGCTAAAATTGTAAGCATTTGTGAATTGGGTGTCCAATCAGAAACGTTGAGCCACAATAAACTTTTTCTTTCCATATTCCGTTAGGTAATAGGGGAATATTTTTTGAGTTGGATGGAGGATTTAAAAAAGCTCCAGTGTAAACCGAAAGTGTCGATCATAGAGATTAATGCGTTCATCTTGCAGCATCCAACATGGGCTGCGTCAGTGATCAGAAACGCGTTAGGAATAGAGATGTATAAAGAGTTTTGCTTATGTTGCGAAAAATTTGACAAATGCTGTGAAAAGCTGGGGGTCATAAAAAGGGAAATAGGTTCAGGTTGTATCTGCAACGAATTCTTGAACCAATCGCTCTCTGAAGCCAATAGACCACAATTAAGAGCCTACTTTAGAGTAGTCACGTCGATGCTCGACTTTTGATGTTTAGGTCAATCTAGAGAAACAAATGGGAATGCAAATTGGATTGCTGTTCAGTGTTGGCAGTGAAATATTGTGTTGCAGTCAATTTAGTTTTGGCTTTTAAATAAGTGAATACTCAAAGGAAGGAGAATGAAAAATAAAAAAGGGCATCCCAACGGTAAAACAGTTGTACAGAATCTACGGGTTGTGAGTTCAGATAATTTCTAAAAGTGCACATGTTGTATGCGGTCTTGGTGTAGAATGTAAGTGTTGGAAGAAATTCTCATTTAAGATAGCAAAGAGAGCGCTTTCATGTTTTCTGAAAAAAGGCTGTTTTCAACAATGTACCTCTATTAGTATCCTAATAGGGTCAGTTTTTTGTGTTGCATTTTGTTCAGTTTTTGATTTTTGCGTTTTTTGGTCTTGAATAGTTTGGGAATTGTGGCTTTTTTTGGGGTTTTTTTCTACAACCAAATGAATGAATATTCACCGTTAAATGAACAAACATTCAATTTTTTAATCTTGATATGATAAACATTCAGTTTTTAGAAAAGATTTATATGTAAATGAACAACCATTCATTCGTTAATTGAATAAAATATCTGGAGAAAATAACAATCATGGAAACCAAAATCAGCGAATCAATCGCCGTGAAAAACATCAAGGAGATACACAACCAATGGCAGTAGGGGATATAGCTTGGATATCAACAGCAACCGCGTTAGTCATGTTAATGACTCCTGCACTAGGATTCTTTTATGCCGGATTAGTGCGAAAGAAAAACCTTGTTTCAACCCTTGTTCAATGCCTGATCATATTTGCCGTATCAAGCATAGTTTGGACGCTCTGGGGCTATAGCCTCACATTCGGAACCAGCATCAACGGCTTTATCGGCGACCTGTCCCTAGCAGGGTTAAACAACATTGGAATAAACACCATAAGTCCATACGCAACACAAATTCCCGAGCTACTGTTTTTTGCATTTCAATTAAAATTTGCAGCCATAACGCCCGCTTTAATAATCGGGGCTTTCGCAGAACGAATCAAGTTTCGTTCACTTCTAATATTCACTGTTTTGTGGTCAACCTTCATTTACTCGCCAGTAGCACATTGGGTATGGAACGTTAATGGTTGGTTAAACTTTTTAGGCGCAGTTGATTTTGCAGGGGGAATCGTGATACATGTTACAGCAGGATTTTCTGCCCTAGCCGCCGCATTAGTTATCGGTAGACGAAAAGTACTAACAAAACAGGAACCAAACAACTGTAACTGTAATGAACAAAAAGCATGCAACATTCCCTACGTAATACTGGGTGCGTCTTTGCTTTGGTTTGGCTGGTTCGGTTTTAATGCAGGAAGTGCACTAGAAGCAAATGCATTGTCGGTTTCGGCTCTGGTAGCAACCAACTTAGCTGCTGCTGCGGCTGCAACAAGTTGGATGATTGTGGATTGGATAAAAAAAGGAAAACCATCAGCAATCGGCATATCTGTTGGTGCAGTTTGTGGATTGGTAGCGGTAACACCTGCGTCGGGATATGTTAGTGTGACATCGGCAATGATCATAGGTTTGGCTGCTGGGGTAATCTCAAATTTTGTGGCTAACTGGCGCTTAGCAAAAACGAGAATTGATGACTCATTGGATGTCTTTGCGTGTCACGGGATAAGCGGAGTATGGGGCTCAATAGCAACTGGGCTGTTCGCGACAACAATGGTGAATAACGTAGATGGTTTATTCTATGGCAATTCTGCTCTATTGATTGCTCAAGTATTGTCTGTGGTAATCGTTGCAGCTTACTCGTTCTTTGGTTCGTTAGTTCTGCTGAAAGTAATCAACGTTTTCTCACCACTACGCGTAAGTTCAGAGGAAGAAGCAAAAGGTCTGGACATAAGCCAACATGGAGAAGAAGCATACGATCTAGGATTTTAGAGCCGAGCATTACAAAACGGCTCAAAACCCCTCCTGTTCTTTTTTATTTTTTATAATCACTGCAAATTCGCGCGCCCTGTTTTTTGATGTTTTTACGTGTGCATAAACGTGTATATTTTGTCAGACATTTCTGGTTGGGTTTGACACGATTTTCGTGATTTATTTGTTATTAATATATCAAGACTAAATTAATCAAATGAGAACACACGCATGTTAAGTAATGACTGTTAAATACGATATTGAACATTCATTCAGAGTTCTAAGGGCTAATCAATAAACATTCAGTAAAAAGAAAATGTTTATATACAAATAGTCAATATCTAGCATTTTAATTGAATGAGAGCTGATTCAGAATGACAGCACAAAAAACATCAATAATTGATTGGGTCGACATCGGAGTGGTTGGACTGGACGAATTCATTCCAGGACTACCCAAAGGTGACGCAATACTAGTTCGAGGTGACCCCGGCACAGGCAAAACCATTGTCTGCTTACAATTCCTTTACAAAGGCGCAAAGTGCGGCGAAAAATGCATATACATCACAACAGAAGAAAGCCCAAAATCAATAATGCGAGCGGGTGGAGAACTGTGGCCAGATTTCCCACAACTAGTCAAAAAGGGAATAATACAAATTGTTGACATGTCCATAACCGCAGAGTACTCCAGCGAATACGGTATACTTAACAAAGCAGAAGCCATGAACATCGCCGAAAAAGGGTTTGCTGCACAACCCGGAGCCACAAGAATAGTAATTGACTCGTTGTCTTCACTGCAGAGACGTCTATCTGATTCCAACGAATTCCGAGAAGTCTTCATGAAGTTACTGCTTGAAACAAAACAAAAAGGATCAACCATATTACTCACCGCCGAAGGCATCCCCTTGACGCCAGACATCACCGAATACCTTGTAGACCACCTGATATACCTTGACTACCGAAAACAAGACACCATATGGACACGCGTTTTCATTCTTCGAAAGTCACGAAGCGTACCCCTAAAGCCTCAGATACTAAAACTAAACATCGAACGAGGCGGGCTGTCAGTAGAAGAAACGCCATTCGCGCTAAATCCTGTGTGGTTCCAAAGCAAAATCTAATTTCAAGTGTTGCGCCTCACATTGACTGTGAGGTCCACCTTTTCTTCTTTTTTTATGTTTTAAAAAATAAGTTGCATATTAGTTTCCGAACATAATGACAAAAACAACTTGTATGCTAATAACTCTAACGCGTTTTAGTGTTTCTGCATAGGCATTCATCAGGGCAGCCTGTATTTGTGTTTCCTTAATGAATATTCATACCAGAAAGAGATTACACGATTAAAGCTACTAAACTGTAGTCAAAACAAAATTATGTTGACTGGATGTAAGCTAATTCAAAGAATTGTCTGCTATGCAGCGCCAATTTGGTTAAGGTAATCTTTTTGCACCTCAACAACTCCAGCGCTATCTTTTGCTTCTGCATAGCCGTCCAGAAGCTCTTGGTTTAATGCAATGAATTGGAGCCCCCACTTAAACTTGGATAACAATTTTGTTGACTGTTCACGATAATCTGCTATGTAAAGAGCCGCAGCCAAAGCCTCTACAGTGCTAAGTTTGGTTGGTTTTCCATAATTTACGGGATTCGCCGCAACCAAATAGGGCAAACAACG
>PIXT01000119.1 GCA_003096235.1 Candidatus Bathyarchaeum sp.
ACAACCAATTCTGTAACGCAAAACCGTACCAATCACCGCGCCAACAGCAAATAACACCAGTTCAATTCCCTTCGTTGTTTGCAACTCCCTGTAGTGAATCCACCGTAAGCTTTGTTAGACCTTTGGAGTCGGCTACTGTACATAAATATCTTTCTTGAAAGCTTCAAACAATCCACAAAGTGCAAACAATTTCTGCGTATCCAAAAAGTTAATTCGTTAACCAAACCTTACTATTTGTGGGGTTTGAGAAGTTGACCAAGAATCTAAACTTGCTTATTGTTTACTACAGTCAAACAGGTAACACCGAAAAAATGGCAAGAGCAATCGAAGAGGGCGCAAAATCCGTTGTTGGAATTAACGTTGACGTAAAATATTATGTCACCCCTGAAGAACTACAAGACGCCGACGCAATAGCCCTTGGAATGCCAACATACTACCACGATATGAGCAGGGACATGAAAAACCTCCTAGAAAATGCGGCCAAACAAAAGATAAACCTGAAAGGAAAAGTTGGTGCCGCCTTTGGATCATACGGTTGGAGCGGAGAAGCCCCCCACTTGTTGTTGGAGATTATGAAAAACAAGTTTGAAATGGACGTTATTGAACCAGCGTTGCGAATAAAGTATAACCCAGACGAAAAAGGCTTAGAAGAGTGCCGCAAACTGGGAAAAGCCATAGCCGAGAAAATGTTGAAAGCTAGTTTGGGATAAGAAATTTTGTTCTTTAGTGTTTCTACATAGCCGTAGGTAGTTGTTCAGCTCTAAACAGCGTCTATATAGATTCTATAGGGATAAATATACTATTTTAGAAAAATATTTAGATTGATCTAACAATGTTGAAGTTGTTAATAAAAAAGGAAATCAAACAGGTGGATTTTTCCAATCCGTGACAACACGTAAGCAACACGTTTTTTTGTTTAATTACAAAAGTATATCGGAGGTGAAAAAATGAGCATAGAGTATGATAATCGAATTAAGATTAATCCTAAACTTGCAGCAGCATTGGTCATTATTATTGTCTGTTTAACAGTTTTCGCAGCAGTGTTTGTCTTGACCATGTGGGTAAACGTTCCTGTAGGTAACGCCGTTGTAATGGTAGACCCTCTGGCAGGCACAATCAGCGACCCTGTCCTAGGACCAACTTGGACAACAAAAGCTCCATGGGTTGAAGCAGTTCAAATCACGGTCGCAGTAGACACCTTAGGAATGTGGGGCGACGGATATGACGCTACCGCAGATTTTCCAACAGTAAAGAGCTTTTCAAAAGACCAGCTTGAGATGGGAATTGACATCATGATGCGGTGGAGACTTGATCCTTCAAAAATTAAACAACTGTACGAGAATTTACCTCAAAAGAACTGGAAAAACAACGTTATCTCCTCCATTGCACGAGAACAAGTCAGAATCGTAACAAAAGACTTCAACACAATTGAAACAATCGAACAACGTGACTATGTCGCACAAACCATACGAGACGCAATCTGGAACAAAATCAGCTCTTCGGCACCACTTGCAGGAGCATTAACTGACTTTGAGTTTGAACTCCGAAACATTGCATACCCCGAAACATACACAGTAGCAATCGAAAACAAGCTAGTTGCTGAACAACAAAAGATTCAAGCAGACTTTGAACGACAAATAGTCGTAATCGAAGCCACAGCAACTGCAGAAAAAATAACCATTGAAGCCGCAGCAAACGCAAACGCCACAGTCATAGAAGCAAACGCAACAAAAGAAGCTATTGAACTTGTCCTTTCCGCAGCAGGCGCAGACCCAGCAAACCAAACCAGAATTGCAGAACTTTACCTAGTCGTACAGACCCTACAACAAATCGCTCCAGACATTGACATGCTAATAATGGCTCCTGACGGAACTCCTATACTGTTACCATCAGCATCGGGGTAGAATACGCAAGAAATTGCAATACCCCCTTTTTTCCATTTTTTCTTTAAAATTAATAGAATTCTAATTCGTTGAACCAAGTTTTAGCGTTAACAGGTTTTTGTTGACATATCCATCAACTGCTTCGCAAAAGCCTTCAAATTAACATAAGCTTCTTGTGAGGTTTTAGCCTCCATTGCCAGTTTTTCGAAAGGACACACATCAGTTTTGTCCCTGTTCATAATATGTGACACTCTTTCTTCAAACTCAAATCTGATGCCATTTTCTTCAAGAACTTTGACTCCGCCCTCACTGATTGTCAAAGCAAACACAGACTCAACTTTACAGTAAACACAAAGCATAGCTGCCGCAACACCAATAATCTTGTCAGCAACCGACGACCCATTCAGTTTATTTTCTAACTGTTCGATGGCTTGCAGAAAGCCACCTATTCCAGGTTTTGTTGTTTCAAAAATCACTTGGTTATTCTTTGTAATCACTAAACTGAGGTTTTCTTCTATTAGCTTTGATTTCGCAAGGTGTATGTTTGCGTTTTCCAAAGATGTCACATCACCATAACAGTGAAGACTTCAGAAATAGTTTGCCTCTTTTTGTTTGCAGAAACGGAAATGTTAGATAAGCCATTTGAGCCGCTATATTCTTCGAAAAATTCAAGTGCCTTTTTGACCACATTATGTTAGGGGAGGTGAGTTTTGTGACAGTTGTCAAAGTAATTGAGTTGATAGGGAGTGCAGCGACTGGTTGGTCAGAGGCTGCCCAAAATGCTGTAACTGACGCAGCTAAAACAATCAAGAACATCAAAGGAGTTCATGTTAAACGCTGCACTGCTAAAGTGAAAAACAACATGATTGTTGAATACAATGCTAATGTGAAAATTTCGTTCATAGTTGAACGGTAACCACAGCACTGCAAACCACTGTGTTAGCATTATCCAGTGTGAACCACATTGGGCATGCTCAGAGTTTCTAAACTCAACAAAACTGTAGCAGATATTCTGTGAAGGAACACACATAAATTGCAAATAAACGATATTGTTCAGGATAAAAACAGCAGGAGACAATAATCCGTGGGCTTCTTCAAAATGTTCAAAAAACCCAAAACTTCTGTCACACTAAAGCTACCCAAAGACACGTTCTCGCTTGGTTCAAACATTGACACAACAATTATAGTATCCGCCAAAGAAGAATTTGACGCCACCGAAGTACGCGCAGAACTACGGTGCATCGAAAAAGTAAGACGCGAACGCTGGGTATACAACGAAAGGCTCCGACGCAACGTACGCCACGTATACTGGGATACAGAAACGCTTCTTTCAGAAGACCTGAAAGCCAGTAACCTAATTCACATTGTACCTGGATTCAAAAAGACATTCCCACTAACAGTTCACATACCCGCCAGCGGACGAGAAACATTAGATGGTGTAGACCAGAACGTTACATGGTTTCTAAAAGGCGTAGTTGCAGTGGACGGACGCCCCGACGCAACCAGCGACACAATCGAACTTCAAATAATCCGAGCCACAGCCGCCGCAGCCAAACCAGAAGTCAGGATGGTTCCCTGTGAATACTGCAAGGCGTTGATGCCTGAAACTTCTAGTGCCTGTCCAATTTGTGGAGCGCCCAGACAAAGTTAGCCTACGTTTTTTGTGTGGCGAAATCATTATATTAATAGAACATGTTTTGAAGCTTTGATGAAATATGAAGCCAAATGTCCGAAAACCCACCAAACAAGAATCTGAAGACGCAGAATCTTGGCCAATCTGGGAAAAAGAAGAATCAGAGTTTCCATGGGAATACGATGACCAAGAAACCTGCCGGATTTTGGAAGGAAAAGCAGTTGTAAAAACTCCTGAAGAAACAATTGAATTCGGAGTGGGCGA
>PIXT01000120.1 GCA_003096235.1 Candidatus Bathyarchaeum sp.
CAACTTTCAACAGTTTGTATTTCAGGTTAATTGGTCTGAAGCTTCCTCCCCTTGATTACAACTTGTCTGATTACTGGTACGCAAAAAAACACCAACTCGACCACCAAGAAATAAAAAACGTGTTCACAAAAGAAGGCTACAAACATTCAAAACGCCAAGACTATCATCTCAGACGAGTTTACTTTTTGAATCCTCTTTTCCGTTTGTATGCCCGTTTTTGTAGACCCGAAACCAGTTTGTGGCTCGCAAAAAAATAGCCCTGACCCAGATTTTTTTTAAACAACGTTTTTGTGTCGTCGATTGTGTCGCAAATTTTTTAAACAAACTAAAGCACAAATAACTTGAAGGAATGGAAAAATGAATTTTTCCGGCAAAAACTGTCTGCTATCACGGCATTGTATTCTTGACGACATCTACTAGTCTGATAGTTTTGTCTGGTGTTTGCACAACCGGGAACAACTTGACATACCTTCTGGGTGTGTGAAGTTATTCCCACACAATATAATTTTCATCAATTTGTTTTTTTGTTAGGTGCTAAATTTTTGTAAAGCATGTGGCTTTTCAAGTCTTGGCTGAAGATTTTTCGATAATCACAATGAAATTGAATGTATATCAGTTGTTTTCTTGCATTTGAAGCGACACTTTGTTAAAACTTAAATAGAATTGCTAACAACACAACTCAAAACATCAAGGACGTAGAGGGAGAGCAATGAGGAAATCGTTAGCAGCAATGTTTCTCTTTTTTCTATTTTTCAGTTTTATGACTTTGGCATTTAATACAACCCAAGTTCAGGGTGAAATGTCAGGGGATTGGTGGCCCATGTTCGGTCACGACCTCACAAACGCAAAATATTCAACCTCACCTGCTCCAATTACTAACAAGATTGCATGGACCTATACTGCCACATCAGCTATCCGTTCAACTGCAACAGTGCAAGACGGCGTAGTCTATGTGGGTGCATTCAACGGACCTTTTTATGCTCTAAATTCAACGACAGGTGCTTTGATTTGGACATATTTCACAGATGCAAGCATTTGGTCATCTGCAGCCGTAACTAATGGAATGGTTTACTTTACTTGCAGGGACTTTAACCTCTACGCTTTGAATGCGACTACAGGTAACATGGTTTGGACTTTCACAACTGGTGACGAAACATGGTCCAGCCCTGCGGTCTATGATGGTGTTGTTTATTTTGGCGCAAATGATAACATCTTTTATGCCTTAAACGCCGCAACTGGTGAAATAGTGTGGACCTTTACAACAGGAGGACACATTCGGTCTTCTCCTGCTATCGTTGATGGTGTTGTCTACATAAGTTCACAGGATGGCTATCTTTATGCATTAAATGCAGATTCTGGAGCCCAAATTTGGAGGTCTTTCACAGGAGACGGTGACATATACACAAATTCTTCCCCTGCAGTTTCTGGAGGCGTAGTCTATATTGGCTCAACAGATGGAAATGTTTACGCATTCAGCACCACGACTGGGGAGCAAATCTGGAACTACACAACAGGCAACAAAGTCTCCTCATCTCCAGCCGTAGTAAATGGCATAGTCTATGTAGGTTCAGAAGACGAGAACGTTTACGCTTTGAATGCAAACACAGGAGCTTTGATTTGGTCCCATGCAACAGGCAGTTCAGTTTATTCTTCACCTGCCGTCGCTGACGGTGTAGTCTACGTTGGTTCCTACCCAAACGGTATAGTTTATGCTTTGGATGCTTCCACGGGTGACACGATCTGGCAATTCACAACTGGTGGAGGAGTGTTTTCATCCCCATCTGTTGTTAACGGAATTATGTATGTAGGTTCATACGACAACATCCTTTATGCTTTTGGCACCACTATTGATGCCAATGGCTCGTCGACTCCTAATTCTGAAGTGTGGGTGCCTGCTCCTTCTAATGCCGCAGTTGCGACTGTGATAACTGTCGCTGCAACTGGAGTTGTTTCCGTAGCTGTTGCAGCAGTCAACTCTGTAATCGGGGCCTCAACTGGCAAAGTGGCAAACGAAGTTAGTGGTCTTTTTCCTTCTGCGTTAAAGAAGTGGTTAGCAAGCTTTCTAGCCTCAAAACGGAAATTGGAAGTGGATGAAAAAAGAGGCTCCATCTTCTTACCAACAAAGCCTGAGCTTATTGCATATGCAATCTCAATTATGCTTTTGGCTTTCTCTTTCTCTTATGTTAAAGTTAGTAGTTTAGGAGACATTTTGACAGTTTTACCCACAATCTTGGCCACAAGCATCCTTGTAGGGTTCGTCAAATCATTCGTCACAATAACCTATGCTAGGCGTCGGGGGGTCTGGACTGAGTTTAAACTCTGGTATTTTGGTCTTGCAATATTTATTATCACAACCTTTGCGTTCAGGGTTCCCTTCTCTTCTCCAACTAGAAACGTTAACCACTCGCCAAAAATGACCAAACAACTGAGCGCTAAGCTTTCAATTTTTTCGATATTGATAACCTTAGTTTTTGCTGGTCTGTTTTTCGGCTTGCTATTAGCAGGCAACACAGTTATTGGTGGAACTGGCTTGGCAATGTGTCTGATAGGCGCTTTCTTTGATACTTTTCCCATTGCACCGTTGTATGGCAAAAAAATCTTCGACAACAACAAACTCGTTTGGACTGGGCTTTTTGTGTCGACTTTGGCTTTTTACATTGCTTGGTTATTTCTCCTATAGGGGGAACAATCTAGGGGTTAAATGCAATTAAGCCTGAAATATCAAACCTTAAAGTAAAACTTGCATTTTGGTGGCATATTGATTGAAGTTAAACCAATCTTTTTTGTCAGCGTTTTTCAAGAAATTCAAAGCTACAACATCATATCCCTTACTGTTCAAACAAGTAATCATTTTGGCTGTTTGTGGGTGGAATTCAATTTTTTCTAGGTAAGTTTATTTTTCCTGCTTATCCTAACTACTATCTAAATCTGCTTTGGACCGAAATTCAATGGACCTGTTAACTAATCAAAAACTTTGGAATTCTGTCATAACGACCCGTCCAGTAAAGTGGATGCTAAAAAAGACTTTAACTAAATGTCATAACTGTAACAAAAGCCCCCTAGAAACCGCTTTGGATAACAGTGCCGGAATAACAAG
>PIXT01000121.1 GCA_003096235.1 Candidatus Bathyarchaeum sp.
ACGATCAAGACCGTTTTTTTCAGCCCAATCTTTAGGTAGACACACAAAAAATGTTCCGCCACTAGTTCTCTGAATTTTGCGGAGATCCATCTCTGAATCCTCAAGCAGATATTGAATTAGTTTAAAGTAAAACGGACTATTAAGAGTTAACTAGAAATTGTTTGAAATATAGGAAATGTTCTAACAAATATAGACACTTATAGTAAAAAGAATAAAATGTGAAGGATATTTTTGTTCAGAACCAAGAACACGATTAATAGGACACCAAGCACATATTAACGTTTCAAAGAGGGAATCAAACGAGGCGAAAAGTATGAGTGAGGGCGAAAGGCTACAGAAGGCCGTTTCCTTCACAATAGCATCAGGATACCAACTGGACAAAGAGGCTTTCGATTTTTTGAATGGGGTAGCTAAAACAGAAGACCCTCTTTATTTAATGGAAGAGACTGTCAGGAAAATTAGAGATTTGCCTCAAAAGCCTTTGTTTATAGATCGAGCTTTTCTGGAAGCAATGAAAAAAGAGCCGTGTGTTGAAGAAAAAAATCAACTTGAAGCCAATTTAGAATCAACCACATCTGAATCAAGAAAGAGTTTTAGGCCATACGCTAAAGATGTTGAAGATGAAGTAAAAGTTCTGGTGGATCCAACAAAAAATATATGCACAACAGGTTCCATCAAAGAATATCTGGAATATTTTCAGGACAGGTTTGAAAGGTTAAAGAAGATTCTTAGAAGAAGAATGGATGTAAAAAACGCTATACCAATAGCAGTTGCACTAAAGGCACCGACCAAATCGAAGGTCAACATAATAGGTATGGTTACAGAAAAAATAGAATCAAAAGAAAGGCTCTTCGTGAAAATAGAGGACCTTGAATCGAGCGCCACGGTGCTTGTTTCTCCAAACTTAAGCAAGGAAATTATAGAAAAAGCCCGTTCTCTACTATTAGACCAAGTTGTTTGCATAAAGGCAATAAAAGGAAACAATGACCTAATTATCGCAAAAGACTTTGTCCTGCCTGAAATGCCACAGAAAACACCCCACAAGGCCTCAATCCCAATTTATGCAGCGTTAATGTCGGACATTCATGTTGGAAGCAAAAAATTTATGGAAAAAGAATTCAACCGATGTTTAGGTTGGTTAAAAGGAGAAAAAGGCAACCAACAACTCAGAGAAATCGCCAGTCATACCAAATATTTGGTAATAGCAGGCGATATTGTAGACGGAATTGGCATATACCCAGGGCAAATGGAAGAGTTGTCGATAACGGATATTTACGAGCAATACAAGCAAGCCGCAAAATTTCTTGAACAAGTTCCCGAACACATTGAAGTAATAATTGTTCCAGGAAATCATGACTCATCTAGAAAGGCGTTACCTCAACCGGCGATACCTAAAGAGTATGCAGAACCACTACATGAAGCCCGAAAAATCTATTCGCTTGGCAATCCATCTACAGTCAGTCTCCATGGAGTAGAGTTGCTAGTATTTCATGGACGTAGTTTGGATGATATAGCAGCTGTTGCCCCAAATGTCAGTTTTGATACTCCAGATAAATCGATGAAGCTTATGTTACAGGGAAGGCATCTTGCTCCAATTTACGGATCAAGAACACCTATTGCCCCAGAAAAACGTGATTTTATGGTTATAGAAAGAACTCCAGATATATTTCATTCAGGACATGTCCATATCATGAAATGCAACAGGTATAAAGGAACCCTTATTGTGAATTCAGGGGCGTGGCAAGAACAAACAGATTTTCAACAAAAAATGGGGCTTGTTCCTACTCCCGGAATCGTACCTGTAGTTAACCTCCAAACAGCTACTATTGCAACAATAGATTTTACGCAACCTTGGTAAAGATTTGTCAAAAAAAGCAGTTAACGGTTTTTAAGGTCATTTAACGCCAGCAAAACAGGTAGGAATGTAACCCAACAGTTCACGGAATCGATCATTGTTAGTGAATACGTTCCTGACAAGACTGCGTCCTATGCCTAAACGAATTTTTTTTGTGCGCCCATGTCGACCCATACTCACAACACGTGCGTTTAATAAGCCAATCATGTCTAACTCGCTGATTAGCCCACTCACTCGTCTTTGGGTCAACGAAGAGAACCCACATTGGTCACAAAGTTCACAGTAAATTCCGTAGATGTCCCCAGTGATTGTGTAATTAAGTTTTGCTTTACCTAACAAGTAAACACTACACAAGACTAATTTGGAGTGCACAGGAAGGTTCTCTAAAACCTCTACTATTCGATCGTGTTCTACGCGCTTTTCTGCTTGCCTAACATTTTCTTCGCTAACACTTTCTGAACCTTGACGTTCTGCTAATTCACCTGCGACTCGAAGCAAGTCCAAAGCACGTCTAGCGTCACCGTGTTCTGCCGCAGCCAAAGCAGCACACAACGCAACTGCACTATCTAGGAGAGCGCCATCGGAAAACGCTAATTGAGCACGTCTCCACAGAATGTCTTGGAGTTCAGCTGCGTCGTAAGGTCTGAAAACTATTTCTTCTTCACTTAAGGAACTTAGAACTCGTGGATCCAAAAATTCTTTGAACCGAAGATCGTTTGAAATCCCTATTATTGAAGTTCGACCGTGACGAAGAGTCTCGTTTATTCTAGTTAACTCGTAAAGGAGTGTGTCGCCACGAGTCTTTATTAATGCATCAATTTCGTCGAGAACAACAATGAAGATTTTTCTTTGTTTGTCTAAACCGTCCTTGAATCGGTCAAAGACCTCTCCGACGGCTAGCCCCGTGAAAGGTACTTTCACATCTAAAGCGTCACATAAGCTTGAAAGAATTCGATATTCAGTGCCAGCAAGACGGCAGTTCACGTAGCAAACATCAATAGGAGCTCCCAGTTCATGTGCTTTAGAGGATAGTTTATTCAAGACATATTTGGTGACCGCTGTTTTTCCGGTCCCAGTTTTCCCGTAGATAAAAGCATTAGAGCATGGAGAACCTCTCAAAACAGGGGCAACTATTCCACCTAAACAATTGATTTGTTTATCGCGGTGTGGAAGTTTATTTGGGATATAATCATGACGTAATACTTCTCGGTCTTTAAAAATATGGGTATTACTCAGAAAACGGTTGAAAACGTCATCAAGAGTATCAATTTTTGTCAGTGTTGCAATCGCCTCTAAGAGACAATGGAATTAGTGCCTCGATTGCATTTCCAGTAGATAAAAACTGTCATAAAAAAAAGTAGACAGTTTGCACAAAAAGCTAAAGGGGAACAAAACTTTGTGGGTAAAATCGTTTTTGGGTTGTTTGTGGATATAGAAAAGGGTTTAGTGACTCTCGCACCCCTATATTTCTCGTGGAAAAAGTAAGGTGTTTACGTAGTTTAATTAAAAAAAGAATCATATTTTACGAAGGAAATAATATAATAAAAAAGAATCTCGTGGGTAATATATTTGTAATTAGTATTTAGTGTTAATCGTCAAAAAAATTAGATTTAACTCTACACTTTTTTAACTTTAAGCTTGAACAATGACTCTAACCGAACTTCTTTATTACAATGGAAATGAAGGGGTCGGAGTCTTAATCAAACTCTGAAAAGCAAACATGATTCTTTTGAGACAAATCAAATGTTAATTGACGAAGAGTCTTTCTTATTTGCTGATTAACTTGGTTGTTAACTTTGCTGTGAAACCTTGTGAAGTTAACTAGTAACTTTCACCTTTTTTGGTATTTATTTTGAAAAACAGGCTTGATTTTGCCTTTTTACACGTATAGAAACAACCCCTTGGTTTCTACTGGAAAACTAGCTTCACTGGTTTCTCTGTTTCCGTTTCACAAACGAAAACTTATGTGAAGCTTGTGAACCTAATAAACTGCAAAATTCTACTATTTTGCCTTTTTAAGCTATTTTCAAGCCTTTTCATCAGACACTGTCTACCGCAATATCTATAACTTGTGAATAGCTAATTAGTGAACCGTAAACTGGTGCATGGTATGCCTACCAAAAAAATGCGCGTAGAAATCTTCAATAATGGAGACCGTTACACGGTAACCTTTGAAGGTCAGGTTACGCGAGATAAGGCTCTTCGTCTACTTGATTTAGTTGAGCTTTTAGGAGGAATGCCAACCGTAAACTCTGAATCAACTCGTTCTGCGTCCGAAATACCTAAGATCGAAAAAGTACGTTTAGCTGCGGAGAAAAATTTTCCTGTAGGCTGGTTTTCTTCAAAAGAACTGCAATCAACATATGAAAAGCAGTTCAATGAACCAATCCGCTTGAGCACCATATCAACTTATTTATCTCGTCTAACAGACCGTGGATTTTTCCTTAAAAAAGGAGCATCAAATAAACTACATTACAGAATTATGACTGCAATATCAAAACAACAAATTCACGAAAGATAATAAATGCACCATCTTTTAGATATTACTTTAACATCAGTCATAATCTTCTTCATGTTTAAGGAGAAAACCCGCATATGAGCAAAATTCAAGAAGACTTGTCAAACCTGAAAACTAAGCTTAAAACATACGTGAATAGGGGTCGACAAATAGGTTTTAGCGATATTAAACCGCAACCACTAATCGTTACCAAACCTGACATGACTAAAATTACGCCCCTAAAAAAGGTTAAACGTTGCAATTCACGGTTTCTTGCTGTTGACTGCTCTACTAGAACTCTGAAAAGAGCCCATAACTGGGGCATTTATCTTATGAGAGTTGCATACGCTTCCGTGGAGGATCGTAAAGTTACTTGGGGCTACGATGAAAGCATTGTAAGTCCAGTTGGCGACCGCCGTTACCGCTCTAACTTTTTGATGGATCAACGGCTACAGCTAGAAAGTGAATTGGCTTTGAAGCTTCTTCACGAAGAGCCTACTGGGGGTCCAGAGCCACATGGGGAGACTCTTCGTGAATTATGTGAAGGCGATTATGTTCTTTTGGATGGAGCAAGTTTTTTTGGCGGAAAGAGAGGTTTCCACACTTCATTGTATGAGGAGGCTCTTCGTAAAAAGGTTAATCTTCTCGCCGTGAGTAAGCAATCTCCTATGTTGTGTGATGAGAAAGGACGAGATTTTATGGCATCAACAAGTACACTTGTTTCGTATCCGCTTTGGGTTTATCATCCAGTTAAAAAGGCAAATATGGAAAAGCATCTGTATGGGGATGTATCGCTTGTTAAGTTGTGTGAAGACAGTAAACACGTTTTCCGTTGTGACATAATGGAATCTTCAACCTCTAGCGACCCATCTACGCTCCTTTCTCCTCTTACCTCACTTTCCGAAGACCCTCGATGTTTAGGCTACCCTGTTACCCTTTGGCTTGCTCACGAATTCTCTGGAGCATCAAACTCAAAAATTCTTCAATACTATGACTTAATCGAAAAAGCACTCTCCGATGAAGGAATCTTAGAACCTCTTCGCATGGAAGAGCTTTCCTGCAGTTTTGCTGACAAAATTCACGGACTAACAAACCCCTTTGAAGGTGGTGAAGGCTTTGACCGCGTTTGAGCCTGTTGGTTTTGTTCGCGAAGTAAAAGGGGACACAGTCTCTTTTTTTCTAAACCAGGGAACAGCTCTTTCTTTTGGTCAGATTGTCCGAATAGACTCTGATAACCGGAACTTTTACGCACGTGTAGTAGATGCAGGGAGTTCCTCGACACTAAATACTAATGAGCAGCTTCGTGAAGCTGAAGGAAAAGAGTCTTTTGGACCTTATTCCAGCTTTAGGCATGTTGATGCGATTTTATTGCTTGAAAGTAACGATGGGCGTATTCGTTCTCCAACCTTCAACCCTAACTATATGGATCATGTATTCACAATAAACGAGGAAGACTACTCAATTTTACGTCTTTCAGGAGATTTAGAGATAGGGCGTCTGCGTTCTGGAGAAGCTGTTTTAGGCGAAGTAGGTGTGAGCGTTAAAGCCATCCCAAAGATGATGGGCATGTTCGGAATGACCGGTTCAGGAAAAACCAACACCGAACTTATTCTAAACGCACGAATAATTGATAACCCTGAAACTGTTGGGTTAATATTCGATTTTGCTGGACAATTATTATCTGGCAAGGATATTGGGTCTGAATCGAGCGGTTTAAGGGATCACCCGCTCTTTCATAGTAAGGTTCGTTACTATTCAGCAAGAGATGGAAAACTTTGCATAGGCTTGCGTACTCTTACTCCTGGACGATTATGGACGATTTTTCCTGATATTAGGAGACCTCAAATCCGCATTTCTCGGAGGCTGTATGAACAACTGGGTAACTGTTGGATTGAACAATCACTTGAGACCTATCGCATAGAGGGGTATTCTGGGATTAAACAAATTGTTCCCAATGCACAAAAAGTTGTAATCAGTGCCCTCATGAGTCGTCTTTCCGATCTTCCGCCACACCTCTACCCGCCATCTAACTTCAATTTCATAGATGATGTTGTTCAAAACGTCAGCAAAGGAATCACTTGCCTCATTGACATATCAGGCTTAACTTCTGAAGAGCAACAAAATGTCACTTGCCTCACAGCAACAAACGTTGCACAGCACTATAAGCGGTATTGGGAAAACAATTTCGAAGCATGGAAAAAGCTCCCCACTCTATTGATAACTCTTGAAGAGGCTCACGAGTTTCTTGACCCGGAAATACACAAAACAATCTTTTCTAACATTGCCCTAACATACCGCAAATATCGTGTAGGCCTAAACGCTGTTACTCCAAGACCTTCCAAGATAAACCGTGATGTGTTCGCGGAGCTTTGGACTAAACTCATCATGAAAACTGAGCTGAAAAGAGATAGGGACTATCTGACCCAAAATACGCCTTACATGGAATACAGTGATACTGAGATTAAAATGCTTGACATCGGAGAAGCTTTGCTGATTTCAGAGCCACAGATTCGATTCGCGGTTCCTATAAAGGTCATTCATTATCCTGATTACCTAAAACAGAGAGGCAAAGCTGAATATGATTTGCCGACTTCAAAGCCTCTTTCTGAAATGGATGAGAAACTGAAAAGAATTAAAGCTGCTGGAGCGTCTCTTGTGGCTGAAGAAGCGGCTAAGAAACGTTAGACTCTCTTTTTTTTAGTATCTTTTGCATCTCTTCTTTTAATCTGTAGACGTAGGGCATCTTGTGAGTGTCCCGTTCCAGATACCCGTCCTTGTATAGTTTCTTCATTAGGCGAGCAGTGTGCTCCCTTGTGAGACTAATTTTTTCTCTTATTTCTGGAGCAGTCTTTTCTCCTTCTTTACCGATAGTTTCGAGAACCATCAGCTCGGTTTCAGTTAGTGGCTCTAACGCTTTTTCCCGTTTTATAGGAATAGCCGCTTCAATTTTCACTTCGGGAACAGGAGCTTCTTTCTTGATTTTTTCGATCTCAACAAGCTTCTTCATAACTTTGTCTTGGGCTTCCTTTATTCCCGCGACATCTTGACGCATCTCTTCAAGTTGCCCAGAAAACTTTTCTTCAACCTGTGGGGCATCAGCTATCAGCTGACTAAGATTCGTTAATCTCCCTTCGTATTCTTCTACCTGTTTTACGACTTTTTTGTTTTCCAACAAAACATTCTCTATCTTTTGGGCAACGAAAAGAAACCTATCCTTTTGTCTCCTAAACTGGCCATCAAAACTTACAATGACATCGTTTACGACCCCTTTTGCCCTGTCATACTCTTGGCGCAGAGTCATTATTCGGCGATAGTAAAGAAATAGTGCCGAAACAGTGCTCAGCAGCAGAACTGACGTCACTATTAACATAACGTCTGAACTCACAGGCTTATCCCCTCACATGTGATTTCGGCGTGATGTCTTGTGATGTGCATGCATTATCACACATCACAGTAATATATAAGTAAACTTAAAGTTTTTCCTAATTTTCACGTCGTGACATCACACGTCACAAAAGCCTTGCAACAATGCTTCAGAAAAACTGTGCTTGCTTACTGTATTGCCTACTTTTTTCTGTCCTTATGTTTTACATTCTTGTTATTTAAAACTGTTTAAACGTGTTCTTTTTTATAACGGGGTCTAAAAATGGCTTATTTTTGTGGGATGGATATTTTTGTTCTGGGGTGATGTGCACCTGTGTTGCTTTGGCTTTTGTTTGGTTGTAACCCGTTCATTTTTGTGATAAAATGGCTGTGATTTGTGATGTCACGATCTTTTTGACATTTTTCGGGGGTTGGTGAGCTCCTCTAGGCTGTTTTTGAGTTCTTCGTGGAGTTGTGCAACTGTCCTGATGTGTTCTTCTTTTGGTCTCTTTTTTATGAGTTCTCGTTGAGTGTTTACGTATGTTTTTAGTTTGTTTGCTGCCTCTAAATATGGTTCTAGGCTGATTTCTTCGAGAATTCCTAAGTATCCGAGGAGTAAAATTGTGTATATTGATTGGGTGACGTTGTGTCTGGCTTGCCTTAGGCTTCTGTTAAATGCGCCTCTGCTTACGGCTAAAATCCGTAATTTAGCCTTTTCGTCGTATTTTAGGCTTTTATCGGATATATTTTCGGCTAAAACGTCTATTAGGAGAGTTTCTATCTGTATTTTGGTTAAATTACTGTTTTTTGAAAGTATTTTTACTAACGGGTCGTTTAATGAGTAGTTTAGCCAATTTTGGGTCTTTTCCTTCAATTTCAAACTTTATGTTTCAACCCCTGTTCTAAAGGATACAAATTTGTATACCGTGTCCTGCAATAAAAAACTTCGTCAAAACCTGCCAAAAAAACCAATACTTTATTTTTTTTATAACTTATAAAACAGTAAATAAACCACTCATAAATAATTTAGTTTAATACATAAACTTGACTTTTAAGAAAATCACATTCATATAAAAACGGCAACATCCACCCATTTTTGGTGGAAAACCTGGTATTCTAACTTAATTCTGCTTGTTTAGTCGAACTTCGTTGTGTCATGTTCCTTTTTATGGACTAATTCTTCCCTTCAAACGGCAACTTTTCGTTCTGCTTCTATGAAAAATCTGGGTTCTTGTGACCTTGTGATTTATCTTTTGTGTGATTTCTTATCACGACTGAATCACATGTGATTATCACAGAATCACGTGTGACGTCACGACCAATCCCCCTTCTTAAATGAGCTGTTTTTTGTCCCCTTTTGTGTTTTAGCTTGTTTTTTAGGCTTTTTGAGTTTGTTGTTGGGTTAGATGCATTTTCGTTTGTGATACTTTTTATATCACAGGATGCATGCTTTGAGTGCACTCGTTGTTGTTCGAAATGTTTTTTGTGCTCTGGTTTTGCTGAAAACTCGAATCAAAATTTTTACTGTAACTTCTTTGGGTTTAACAGATCAAGTGACCTATGTTTTCTTATCTGTTGTTGAACCGCTTTATTGTTGTTATGTAAAATAGTTGGCTGGATTCGAAATTAGCATGCCATTAAATCTACATTAAATCGCTAATATTGAGCTAAAAACTTAAATAATATGCAGAAACCGTTACTGGAATGTTATTTTTACTTATTTTTCCTAACAGCTTCGTTTATTAGGGCTCTGATAATTTTCTTTTTATTGGTTAGTGTTTTTGTTTTTAGACCCTTCTTTTTGTTGACTTTTTTCTTTTGATTTAACGTTTTCAGTCTCGTTTTTAGGACAAATATTTAAGTTGTTGTTGAATTATAGTTTGAAACAAGTATCTCTGTTGCAGAAATGAACTGATTTATATTACAGGGGCATTGAAATGGGCAGAAGAAGAAGAAAAGTTGTTCATATACCTAAAAAGAAGTTGCCTACTGTTTTCCTCTGTCCTAGGTGCGGCAAACAAGCAATTAATGTTGAAATATTTTCTGGCGGTGAACACGCTAAGGTGCGTTGTGGTAGCTGTGAATTAACAGAGGAACTGGACACTCGACCTGCTTTTAGTGAGATAGATATATACTGCCAATTCACAGACCTTTTTTATTCAAGGTTAGCGCTGTAGTTAAGGGATCGCGTATGGTTGGCAGAGTAGAGAAATATCTCTTAGAGAAGATTGAAGAAAAAGCAACTATTCACATGACTCTTGTTGATCCAGAAAAGGTTACACCGTCGTCTGCTACTCGTTTAGCTAAAGATGCTGAATCTTGTGGTACAGCAGCCATAATGCTGGGCGGTTCAACTTCTGTTTCGGCTTCTCATCTGGATAAAGTTGCAAAAGCTCTGAAGGATTCCGTGGAAATCCCCCTAATCCTTTTTCCTAACAACATCACTGGAATAACCAGACATGCTGACGCCATCTGGTTCATGTCACTTCTTAATTCTGCAGACCCATACTTCATTATGGGTGCTCAAGTCTTAGGAGCACCAATCATCAAAAAATTCGGTTTGGAACCCATTCCTCTTGGTTATATCATTGTGGGCGAAGGAGGCACTGTTAGTGTTGTGGGAAAAGCCGTTCCTATACCTTATAGTAAACCTGAACTTGCAGCTGCTCATGCTTTGGCAGCCGAATATTTTGGAATGCACTTCGTGTACTTGGAAGCAGGGTCTGGAGTCGGAAATCCTGTGCCAGCTGATCTGATAAAAACGGTCAAAACTGTAACTAATCTTCCCTTAATTGTAGGCGGTGGTATAAGAACCGGTGAAAAGGTTAAAGAAATAGTTAAAGCTGGCGCCAGCATCGTTGTGACCGGCAATGTTTTGGAAGAAAACAAAGGAAAAAGCAAGATAAGAGAACTGGTAGACAACATGAATCTCCAATAAAACATGTGCTAACCCAAATTTTAGTTGAACGATTATTTTCCACATCTTCTGGAGTTATTGTTTTTTAGTATTAGAAAGACTCAATACATCGCTTCGTGAAATCTACTGTAAGGAGAACGATTTTGACAATCCCGATGAGCAAAGATTACAAGCAGTATGCTGATCTTTTAGAGAAAAATCTTGAAAACATATATGCTGTTGCAAGAAAAGCGCGGAAAAAAGGGTTAGACCCTGCACTTGTTCCCGAACCGGAGGTTGCCAAGGATTTAGCTGAACTGGTAGAAGGGCTTGTTGGTCCTCCTGGGGTCGCTGAGGGTATACGCGATTTGACTGATAAGTTATCTAGAGAGGCGCTTACCTTCAAAATTACTGAACAGATAATAAATGGAAAATTTGGTGCTATGGATGCCCGTGAAGCAGCAGAACAGGCAATGAGAACTGCTCTTGCCATACTAACTGAGGGCATAACCGCGGCTCCTATACAAGGCATTGCTAAGGTGGAAATAAAAACTAATCCGGATCGGACAAACTATTTGGCTATATACTATGCTGGTCCGATACGTTCAGCCGGTGGAACAGAACAGGCTTTAACCATAATAGTTGGCGATCACATTCGTCGTTTGCTCAAGTTGGATCGCTACAAACCAACAGAAGAAGAGGTTTGCCGTTTCATAGAAGAAGTGCGTTTGTTTGAACGTTCAATCGCAAGATTTCAGTATCATATCTCAGATGAGGAGCTACGAAGAGGCATCCAGAACATTCCGGTGGAGGTAACAGGCACCGAATCAGATCCTGTTGAAGTTTCGTCTTTCCGAAACCTTCCCCGAATCGAAACAAACAATGTACGGGGTGGAGCTCTACGAGTCGTAAACGATGGAATAGTGGGGCGAGCATCAAAAGTATTAACCACCATCGAGAAACTGAAGATTGATGGCTGGGAGTGGCTTGGGAGCCTAAAAGAGTTCTCGAAAAAAAAGAAAGCTGGGTTCATGGCAGACGTCATAGCTGGGCGCCCAATTTTCTCGTTTCCATCTAGATTTGGAGGCTTCAGGCTGCGATACGGACGCTCCAGAAACACCGGTCTCGCAGCAGTTGGTATACACCCTGCCACAATGATGGTTGTCCAGAATTTTCTTGCAGCTGGAACTCAACTCCGTTTAGAGGGTCCTGGAAAAGGCGGAATTACAGTTCCGGTTGATAGTATTGAGCCGCCTATTGTACGCCTAAAAAACGGGTCTGTTGTACGTGTTAGCATCCAAAACTTTAAACAAATTGAGAAACTGGTTGACAAGATTTTGTTTCTTGGAGACATCCTGATTGGTTTTGGCGATTTTCTTTACACAAATAAGCCTCTTCGTCCGTCTGGCTACAATGAAGAGTGGTGGCATGAAGAGCTTGTGGCAGCGCTTGAGCAAAAATTTGGTTCTGACTTAAAGAAAGCTGCAAAAGCCGTGTGCTTGTCCAATTCCCGTCTTGATGAACTTTTTGCTGATCCTTTCAAGAATAAGCCGAACGCAAAAGAAGCAATCACAATTTCCTCTGTTTTTGGGGTTCCGCTTCATCCTTTTTTCACCTTTTTCTGGGAGAACGTTTCCCTTGACGAGTTTGAGATTTTAAGAAACTGGCTGTTAACCTCTAAGACAAACGTCGAAGATTCTATTGTTACAGAGATTGTTGGCTTGAAAGATAAAGCGGCGAAGAGTGTTCTTGATAAACTCTGTATTCCCCACACTATCATCGCAAACAATATCCTCGTAAAAGACGATGAAGCGCATGTTCTCGCTTTTTGTCTCGGATTGAACGCTCCTGAAAATGTGATAGACTCTTCTGGGACTGTTTTCGAGCATATACAAAAGTTCACTGGTGTTTTGATTAGACCAAAGGCTCCAAGCTTTGTGGGTGCTAGAATGGGGCGCCCAGAGAAGGCTAAGCATAGAGAAATGAAACCCCTTGTTCACGCTCTGTTTCCTGTTGGGTTTGCTGGAGGTTCCCGACGTAACCTCTATGATGTTTCTACTAAAGCCTCGATTGAAGTTGACATTGTGAGACGCCACTGCGTAAAATGTAACAGCTTAACTTTCTTGATTCGTTGCCCCAACTGCGGTTCAGATACTGTTTTGGAGAAGTTTTGCCCTCAATGCGGGAGAGGCATAAATGCGGATAATTGTCCCGTCTGTAAATGCTCAACTAAAAGTTATGCTCGACAGCAGATTGACATAAAGTCTTTGTTGTCTTCGGCTTGCAGTAATCTGCGGCTTCATATGCCTAGCCTTGTGAAGGGAGTAAAAGGCATGACAAACGAAACCAAGACGCCAGAGATTTTGGAGAAAGGGATTTTGCGGGCTAAGCATGGTTTATCCATCTTTAAGGATGGGACAATCCGTTTCGATGTTACGAATGCGCCCCTTTCCCATTTTACTCCTAAGGAGGTTGGGGTTTCTGTTGAGCAGCTTCGATTGAATGGTTACCTGTACGACTATAACGGAAAGCCCCTGACTACTCCTGATCAGATTTGCGAGCTTAAGGTGCAGGATGTAGTTATTCCTCGTAACTGTGGAGAATATTTTGTTCGTGTTGCCGCATTTCTGGATGAGTTGCTTGAAAAAGTGTACGAACTTCCTGCGTTCTACAAGATTGAAAAAGCTTCTGATTTGGTTGGGCGCATCATTATCGGTTTGGCGCCGCACACTTCAGTTGGTATTGTTGGAAGAATTATCGGGTTTACGCCTCTTAAGGTCTGTTACGCTCATCCCATGTGGCATTCAGCGAAACGTAGAGACTGTGACGGCGACGAGGATACGTTGATGCTGGCTTTAGACACGATACTGAATTTCTCTAAAGTCTTTTTGCCTTCTCATATTGGAGGAATAATGGATGCTCCAATCTTGATTATCCCAATCGTAAATCCTATGGAGGTGCAGCGGCAAGCTCACGAAGTTGACGTTGCAGGACAGTATCCTTTGCTGTTTTATGAAAAAACGTTGCAGAA
>PIXT01000122.1 GCA_003096235.1 Candidatus Bathyarchaeum sp.
AACGTAATTCCATACATAAATGCTTTTAGAGGCGATATTAGCGGTTGTTGTATGTGTTTTTTGCTTCTTAGGGGTTACTGGTTTTGTTTTTTCTATTTGTTGTGGCAGTGGTGCCTTGGTGCACAACTACTTCTCAGGGGATTAGCAGGTGGCTGTGTTTTTGTTTATTCGTCGGTAGGCGGCTGCAGTTGGTTGTGACTGGTTGTCACAAGCAGTTTTGGATGCTTTGCTTTTGGTTTTTGTCTCTTTATGTGGGTGTGGTGGGTTTTGCGGCACCACAAGAATGCTTGCTTCTGCAACTGCTTTTTTGATTCAAGCTTTTTTCCAACTGTTGACGCGGTGTGGCAGTGGTGTTTTCTTGCACACGCCAACATAGAACCTATGTTGAATTCGCCGCGGTGTGGTGTGGCGCTATGTTGAGCGTGTTTTTTCTAAACAAGCTTAATAGGCGTCAACATTTTTTGTCGCTACTGTTTTGAGCGAGCCTTCACCACGGTTGCTAAATTTAGCCAGATACCCAAAAGGATAGGAAAGCAACAAAACCTCAACCACGCCAAGAACAATCGAGAAGGGCACACCTAAGACTGTTAGTATCAGGAGATTTATGGTGGAGAAAATTAACAGCAAGAAGAAGCCGTTAAGCCAGAAACCTATCTGCCAACCCTGACAGCAGTACAAACGGTGAATTACGATTATGTTTAACACACCCAGAATTATGGGTTGGATTCCAAACATTGTCACTAAAAACAGGGCGAACCCAATTGGCGGCATATAGAGCAAGAACGCGTGTTGGCTTGCATCCAGCAATAGCTGAATACACACCAGTGTAGCGGTTATTATTAAACCGTGGATGAAAATTGGTTTTGACAGTTTAAACATTTTGGGCAATCCATTCACCTACTGTTTGTTCAGCTAATCTTCCACGTATACCATAATGGTTATCGGCATCGTTCCAATACACAATCCAGCAGCCTTTAAGACCCATGTTTCTGAAAAGATTCAGACCGTTAATTATGAAAGTACTCTGTTCTGCATCGTTGCTTGTTGACATTCCAAACTCAGAAATAACCACGTCTTTATTGGTTATTTTTTGGAGATACTGAATCATATTGGGCGAAATTGTTAGAAATGAATCCATGAAAACGTCAAACCCAACGAAGTCTAGTTTTTCGCTGAATTCTATTGGAAGGTTAGTGCGAACTATGAAGGCTGGCGAAAAATTGGTGTAGAGTTGGGCAGGAAGCTGATGTTGCTCAACTATAGTGTAGATATCTTCGAATTTGGAGCCTGCTTCGTCATCTGTGAATAAGGCACCCATTTCCCATGACGAAGCCACGTCGGGTTCGTTAAGAATCTGAATGTATGAAAGGTCACTCCCCCATCTGTCAAGATAGTAGCTTATGTCACTCATGGTTTCGTGTGCGTTAATAATCAAAGCCACTTTCATACCAAGCTGGCGAACAGCGCTAAAGAACACATTGGATAGAGTATTCAAGATAGAATTAGCGTCCATTGAATCGCATACAAGATTGACCCGTATTACGGTGAAACCTAAATCTTTCAAATGCGAGACTTCACTGTAAACTTGATCCACATCGTCCCTTTCATAGACATAGGTGATACCTACCTCGAACGAATTTGAGGCTCTATAAGAAGATGAATAATAGGCGTATGGAAGGAAAAACTGAACGAAAACTAAGATGAAACATATAACGATAATTAGTAAGGTCCATACAAGCTTGTTGTGCATAAAGGCAGGACGATGCCTATTTTTAAGAATCCCCTTCAAATCACCCTTTTTGAAATTAGATAGACTTTGCCGTTTCAAGTAAAGTAGAAAACTGACGCCTACTGCAACAACCGTAGCTATTCCTGCAAAGAGTATTTCACTTGGGAAACGGTCCGCTATTGTGAAAAGAATTACTTCCGAAACGCCAGTTAGCCCAGCAGAGTTGTGGGCGTAGACAGTTATATTGTGAGGTCCTACAGGTAAGTTAGTTAGAGTTGTATTTCCAGCGATAGTCACTTCTGGTTGACCATCAAGAACGTAGCTGAATTGAGCGTTTTGGTCATTTACTATGAACGTCAAGGGGATTTCATGTGTCTCATGTGTCGTACTTTGGGGGCTTAAGATGCTAACAGTTGGTGGCTGAGAGGTGGCTTGGGGCGAAAATTTTAGTAAGAACGCATTCTCTGAAGTTGACCCGGCGAGAGCGTATCCGCCATCCTTTGTAGGAATTAAACATGCGGCAGGGTAACCTTGAACCTCTGTTATTGATGAAGTGCCTAACGGAGTTTGCCAGATTTCACTACCTGACGAATCGGCACCCATAAGATTTGCAGCTCTGGGTCTAACAACAAAGTACCCGTTGTCAGCGGTTTGTACAATTGAAGTAAAGCTGTCAGCACGGTATTGGGCGTAGGGCAAGTTCCACTGTTCATATCCTTGGGAATTTATTTTAATAAGCCATGGAATCATGCCGCCGCTGGATTGCCACATTCCTGTCCCTGAAAGAATGAAGCCGCCATCATCAGTTCTATCTACTGCATAAACATAATGTGCATCTGCGGGGTCGCCATAAACGTAGTTTTGGCTCCATTGCTGGTTACCGTTTGAATCAAGTCGGGCTAGCCAAAAGTTATTCTTCCAGTTGCCAGCCAACACGCAACCGCGGTCAACAGTGTATGCGATTGAAGAAATCTTAAAACCGCCTGTGTAATTCAGGTTCCAAACCATGTTTCCTTGAGGGTCAAATTTGCGTAACCATACATAAGTCTCTGAGTACTGCCAGACGCCGTTACCCGTAACAATGTAGTCGCCATCAACAGCTATGATTCCTTGTCGGACACCCTTTGCGCCAACGGAGAATGTTGAAAGAACATTTCCTTGGGTGTCGAGCTTTGTCACGTCGCCGTTTTCTAAGAACACCACATATGCGAGGTCTTTGGTTTCCTCTATGGATATTACGTTGCCAAGGTTCTTCTGCCACTGTATGTTTCCTGATGAATCACACTTTATCAGTGAGACTCCGTCCGAAAATGTTGCGGTTCCAGCTATGGCGTACCCGCCGTCTGAGGTTTGGATGACAGAAGTAGCCTGTATCCCCGAGTAGGTTTTGCGCCAGTCAATTGGAGGCGGGTCAGAAGCAGCGGCTGATTGGGGAATTGAAATGAGGACTAAAGCAACTAGAAATATTACGAAAATATTTCGTGCAATTTTTAAGTTTACGGGGTGATAGCGCGTCATATATAGCAGCCACTGTTTAGCTTGAAAAGCAAAGGACTAGCCACTTATATTTTTCGTAAAAACACCCTCGAAGCAGGGACTTTGTCAAGCTGCGTTTATATACGGTTTACTTCTTGGGTTTTATCTCGCAGCTCTGCTTAAGCAGCACAACACTGTTTGCAGGCAGGTCCCGTTCAACCATCAGGTTAGCTCCAACCCACGTGTTCGTCCCAACCTTAACACCTGGCATAAATGAGGCTTTAATTCCCGTTTTTACTTTGTCACCCAGCACTGCACCGAGCTTGCGTCTGCCAGAATCCACAACTTTTCCTTTGATGGTCATTTTGACTTTGCCATCGTCAAAACGAAGGTTAGCAGTGATAGTGCCTGCGCCGAGGTTACATTTCTCGCCGAAAATGCTGTCGCCAACGTAACTTAGGTGCCCCACATGGGTACCGTCCATAATGATGCTGTTTTTAACTTCGCAACCGTTGCCCACTCGGGTTTTTTTGCCCAGAGAGGTACCGCTTCGGATGTAGCAGTTCGGACCAACATCGGCTTCCTCGTCAATAAAAGCTGGACCTTCAATGTATGCCCCGCTACGAATCCGTGCAGTTTCAGCGACTGTAACGGAACCAAAAAGGTGAGCGCCTTCCTCCACTTTGCCCAGCACATGGTGCTCCATGCGGTTAAGAGCCCAAACGTTAGCGTCTAGAAGGTCCCATGGCCTACCTACATCAAACCAGTCGCCTTTAGCTAATTCTGCAGCTAACACTGTTTTTTCTTCTTCTGCAAGCATGGTGATGGCGTCGGTTAGTTCCCATTCACCCCGAACAGAAGCTTTGGTTTGGCGAATTTTGTCAAAAACGTCTTTGCCAAAGCAGTACACACCTGCGTTAGCAAGGTTCGAGGGGGCTTTGTCCGCGGGGGGTTTTTCGATGATGCGTTTGACTTTGCCGTCTGCGGTTTGCTCGATGATGCCGTAGCTTTCGGGGTGGTCAACTGGTACGACGCCCATGACGGCTGCGGTTTCGCCTGCCTT
>PIXT01000123.1 GCA_003096235.1 Candidatus Bathyarchaeum sp.
ATACCGATGCGGCAACTGGAAAGCTGAAGGACTCTTTGGAATGAACTGTGCACAAGGAAAATACATACTGTTTCCAACAGCAGACATAGCAGCAGCTAATCCATAAAATATTCATCACCACACCTCTTCCCTCCTTTTTTGTTAAACAAAACTTTGCAATTTTATATACTAAAAGCAAAAATATACAAAACACGGAGAACTTCTAAATTTGCCTTTAACTCCTCTGCATCATCCACTCGCATACTTCATCTACAAACTTCACAAACAACTCAGTCTGCCTGGACTTATTGTAGGCTGCATGTTTCCTGACCTTGAAATACCCTGCATGGTTCTATTTTTTGGAACTCAAGGTCCCAACCGAATGGTTCTACACAGCATCCTAGGGGCAGCCACAATCGGAACATTCCTTGCCGTAATCGTCACTGTTCGGATTTACCCATACATTGTAAGTCGCCTTTTTCATGTTGACAAACAAAGAGTTGAAAACAAATGCAAGCTCTCGTTTGCCTTAGTTTTCTCAGTTTTTGTTGGCATACTTTCACATGTTCTACTGGACGTGACAAACCATCCCTATAACCCAGTTTTTTGGCCTTTCAGTTCTGCAACCGCAACACAAAGCCCCATCTACTTTGCGGTTGGAGACCCGTTTGGATACTTGTGGATTCAGATTATCATGAGTGCTCTTCTTGTGGCGTTGATTGTTGTTAAACGGAAGAACCTTTTCGAAGAACTGCTTGTCGGCTAGACCACTGTTGATGTTTTGAAGGTTTGTACCTTAAATATCCAGACAATAACGTGATGTTGTGGTTGGGGATAGTTTAATGAGTGTTGAGCTTCCAGAAGCCACGATTCTTGCTGAACAAATGAACCAAGAGCTTAGGGGCAAGCAGGTAAAATCATATCTGGTGAAAGACTGTGAACGGCTTCAACGAATCGGCATGATGGACAAAGACCTTACATCATTTAATCAGCTCTTAGACGCAAAAATTGAAGCTGCCACTTCTAGGGGCAACGTGATACAAATCAAATTTGACAACAAAACCAACCTGATTCTTGGTCCAGAGTACGGCGGCGAAATCTTCCATCACGCCGATGCCGAAAATGTTCCAAAATTCCATCTGCGCATTGACTTCAGCGACGGCACAGTGTTGACGGTGAGGCTCACCAGCATGGGCGTTATAGAATTTCTGAAAGATGATGAACTGGAGCGCTCCTATGTTTACAAACGTGACTTTGACTCCGCAAAGCTCTCACCCGCCAAAGAAAGCTTCACTTTTGAACGTTTTTCTGAGCTTATTACAGAACAAAACAAAATGTTGAAGGCTGTGCTTGTAGGAAAAGACGCGGTGCTTGTTGGCATAAGCAACAGCACTTTTCAGGACATCTTGTATCGCGCCAAAATTCACCCCAAACGAAAAGCCTCAGAACTGAACACACAAGAAAAGCAAAACCTCCATAACTCAATTAGGCTTGTTCTCAAAGAGCGGCTCAAACTAAAAGGAAAAAACAAGTTCCGTGACCTGTACGGAAAGCAGGGCGGCTACACTGCGGTAATGGGACCAAACATGAAAAATCAAAACTGCCCAGAATGCGGAACTCCAACAGAAAAACTGAGTCTAGGCGGAGGACACGTGTACCTGTGCCCAAACTGCCAAAAATAACAGCTCAGTCTCTTTTAGCATGCTCATTTTTTGGGTTTGCTGTACCACAGTCTTTTTCCATTCAAGAAAGCTTCTTTGCCTTTCCGCTTTATTGCTCGCAGATTCTTGACGTGAGCATCTCCATGAACTGGAATCAAATACTCCACCTTTTTACAGCCTTCTAGCTCGTCGCACAACCAACATCCCTCAATTTCTTTCTTTTGAGCGCATTTTCTGATTTTGCAAAAAGGAGAACCTCCACCGTCTCTACAGCCTTTTTTGCAACGAAACTTCACCATTGCACCAAGAACCTTGTAGCACTCTTCATATTCCTTGAAGTCTTTGCCAAACGAAAACGTGGAAATGAACCCAGCAAACTTGTCGTATCTTGTGGCTCTTAGTTCCTTTCTTAAATCTCGCGCCAAGTCTGGGATTTTTCCTGAAAAACCGTGACAGTCGCCACAGTAAAGACCACAATACGCAATAAGATTCTCATCTTTGTGGATATTTTCACTCATGTAACAATTCCCCATTTGTCACTTTATCATATTGCCCAATTGAACCTAAAACTGTTAAGGCTTCATTTGGTTGAGGCAAAAATTTCACGCTTAACCTCACATCAACATATTCTGAATAAGCGTTCACATTTGCGATTTGCATCGTCAAAAAACTGAATGTTTTATGTTATTTTTGCCATTTTATTGACAAATCTTATAAGCAGCCTCCTCTAAATGGCAAAAGGTTGCCGTATACCGTTATGTTATGTGGCAAAAAATCGGAGATGAAGCAAAATGAATTTAAGAAGACCAAACGCAGACGAATCAACTGCTACATTCAATCGATCCAAGAACGTTGCCCCCATGTCGGGAATATGTTCAAGATGCGTCGATGGATGCAAAGGCGGTTGCGAAATCTGGTTATCATCATTTAGAGGACGTGAGGTACTCTACCCTGGACCCTTCGGAGAAGTAACCGCAGGAGCAGACAAAAACTACCCCGTGGACTATTCGCACCTTAACATTCAAGGCTACGCCCGAGGCGCAAAAGGCCTTCCAGAAGGAGTCCAAGCAGACCCAGATACTGCACTATTCCCTAACGTGGACACAGAAACAGATTACGGATGGACAAAAAAGGTCAAAATGAGAGTCCCAATATTCACTGGCGCATTGGGTTCTACAGAGATTGCACGCAAAAACTGGGAACACTTTGCTATAGGCGCCGCAATTTCAGGCATCACACTTGTCTGTGGTGAAAACGTTTGCGGAATCGACCCCGGACTTGTACTTGACAACAACGGAAAAATCACTAAATCGCCTGAGATGGACCGTAGAATAGAAATTTACAAGAAATTCCATGAAGGCTACGGCGAACTTCTAGTCCAAATGAACGTGGAAGACACCCGATTTGGAGTCGCAGAGTATGTGTCATCAAAACATGGCTTAGACACTATTGAGTTGAAGTGGGGACAGGGCGCCAAGTGTATTGGTGGAGAAATCAAAGTTAAAACCTTGAAGCGTGCTGTTGAACTCAAAAAGAGAGGCTACGTTGTTTCTCCTGATCCAACTCTTAAAGAAAACCAAGTAGCGTTTAATGAAGGCGCAATCAAAGAGTTCGAGCGACACTCCAGATTAGGCTTTGTAACAAAAGAAGCATTCCTTGAAGAAGTTGACCGCCTCCGCGGCTTAGGATTCAAGCGAGTCACTCTAAAAACTGGAGCCTACTCTGCTTTGGAGCTTGCTATGGCACTGCGTTATGGTGCAGAAGCAAAACTGGACTTGCTTACAATTGACGGCGCTCCGGGCGGAACAGGTATGAGTCCGTGGCCAATGATGAACGAGTGGGGAATTCCAACATTCTATTTGCAATCTCTAGCTTACAAGTTCTGTGAAAAGCTTTCAAGAAAAGGCATGCGGGTTCCTGATCTTGCTATGGCTGGCGGCTTCTCGTCAGAGGATGGCGTATTCAAGGCGCTTGCGATGGGTAGCCCATACGTTAAGGCGGTTTGTATGGGAAGAGGTTTGATGATTCCTGGAATGGTTGGAAAAAACATAGCAAAATGGCTGGATGAGGACAATTTGCCAAAGTCTGTTTCAAAGTATGGCAGTGACGTTAACGAAATCTTTGTTGCCTATGCGGAGCTTGAGGAAAAGTTTGGAGCAGACATCAAGGATATACCTTTGGGTGCTGTTGGAATTTACACGTATGCTCAAAAGTTCAGGGTTGGTTTGCAACAGTTGATGGCTGGAAGCAGAAACTTCAAGCTTTCAACGATTAGCCGCAAGGACCTTATGGCGTTAACTGAAGATGCAGCGAAAATTTCTGGAATATCCTACGTGATGGATGCCTACGGTGAAGAAGCAAACAAAATTCTAGAAGAGTAAGGGGATACAATATCCCTTTTCCATTTTTTATTTTTTGTTTCCAGTTTTGTAATCCTTATTGAATGTGTTTCCGTAAAGGATATTACCTGCTGATTCTCCCAGTTATTCAGGGATTATAATGAACAGTAAATGGATTGCCGTAGTGGTAATTATTCTTGCTATTGTTGTGGTCGGAGTCGTCTTTGCGGCACTATACTTTGGAAGTTACAATAATTTAGTAGGTCTAGAAGAGACTGTAGATGAAAAATGGGGTCAGATTCAACAGGAGCTACAAAGAAGATACGATTTAATACCTAGAGTTGTAAATGCGTCTAAACTTTACATCCAATATGAGGGCTCTATCCTACAGAATGTAACCGAGCTTAGGAGCCAGTGGGCGGCTGCGATGGATTCAGGAGATGTAGATTCCATTAATGACGCTACAAACCAACTTGATTCAGCTGTATCAAATCTAATTGTTGTAATTGAAGACTATCCAGATTTGAAGGCATCAAATGTGGTAGAGGATTTGATTATTGAACTTGAGGGCACAGAAAACAGAATTTCCACAGAACGCATGAAATACAACGAAGCAGTCAGACATTACAACAGTGCACGAAGATCTTTTCCAGCAAACTTGTGGACCGCAGGATGGGGCTTTGAAGAGAAACCATACTTTGAGACTACAGTTGGAGCTGATGAAGTTCCTAATGTACCCCTAGGTTAAGTCTTCATTGACAGGGGCGCCCAGATGCTTTCCGTAAAACACAACATTCTTTCTACCTTTCTTTTAGTGATAGTTTTAGCTGCTTTTGTAGGGGCGGTTCCGGCTGCTGTTTTGCCTGTTAGTGGGCAGGTGATTTCGGACGACTGGAAATCTGATATAGAAGAGTATCTTCTTGAAATTGACAAAAACACCACTGCTGAGATAGTCATCTATGTTGTGGATTCTTTGTATGGTCACGGAATCGAAAAAGATGGTGTTGAAATCAATGATATCGTTCAGCTTGGAGTATACATCTTTAATGAAATGGAATTGGATACTCCCAGCGGGCAAGTTAAGGGGATTGGAAAAGCTGGAAAAGATAATGGTGTTTTGGTTCTTGTTGCCATGCAGGATCAGAAATGGAGAATTGAAGTAGGTTACGGCTTGGAAGGCTACATAACAGATGTGGAATCTTATAGAATTGCGGAAGAGTATTTGGTTCCAAAGTTTCAGGAAGGAGAATATGGTGAAGGCTTTGCATACACGGTTATTGCCCTTGCCCTAGAGATACCAAATGTCGACGAAACCGAGCGCATGTCAACCCGTGGAAGATATGTTTACGATGGAGCACAATTGCCTACTGCTGAAGAGGAGATTCCATTATGGGTTATTGTGCTTATAGTCATCTTTGTGGGCGTTATGATAATGTTTGGTGGTCGTTTCGGTGGCGGCAGAAGAGGACGGGGCTGGGGCGGCAGTTATAGAGGTGGTGGTCGCTCTGGAGGTGGCGGAGGCGGCGGTGGGCGCTCAGGAGGCGGAGGTTCCGGTGGAGGATGGTAACGATTTGCAGGGCATGCCAAAAATTCAAACTAGCACTACTCTATAAGAACCAATTCGATTTCGAAAAGGTTTGACCATTTTTTTCCAGTCACAAAGAGCCTGTCCTCGTTTTGGTCGTATGCAATTCCGTTGAGCACGTCACTGGTAGTTTGATTCATTAACTCTTTGAGGTCTGTTAAGTCTATCCAGCCTGTAACATGTCCTGTTTCTGGGTTTATTATTGCAATTGTGTCTTCTTTCCAAATGTTCGCGTAGACGCTTCCATTAATGTATTCAAGTTCATTAAGATTTTTTACAGGTTGTTGATCATAAACTTCAACCTGACCAACTGTCTGGAATGTTTCTGAATCCAAAAAATACAGGTTTGCTGTTCCATCGCTCATTATCAACGTGCTGCCGTTATGGGTGATTCCCCATCCTTGAGTTGGATACTCAAAAGTTTTCAATAACTCAAACGAGTCTATATCATAAACAAAACCTGTATTGTTTTGCCATGTTAACTGGATTATCTTGTCTTCAAAGATTGTGACGCCTTCACCAAAGAAGCCGTTAGCTAATGAATGAAGTTGTATTATGTTGCCTGTTTCAAGTTCTATGCTGCGCAGTGATGATTCTCCGTATCGCCCTGTTCCCTCGTATAGGACTCCGTCCTCAAACACTAGACCTTGAGTGAAAGCATTCTCGTCATGATGATACACATTGACTACACTGTATGTGTATTGAACTGGGTCTGTCTCAGTCTCCATTTGTACCTCTAATAAAATTTCTGGATCAACTGGACTGTTGTTCAAAAAAACCAGAGTAACACAAATGGCTGCTATTAGCGACACTATGAACAGTATGTTTATAATGTGCTGCCGTTTCATGAACGTCTCCAATAACTTTTGGTACTTTTGCTCTTTTAATGTTAATGTAATAAACTTTCTAAAAAGAAGAAAAGATGGGAATTAATGCTCTTTTTTGGGTTCTATGTGTCCGTTTCGGTTTATGACAATCTTATTGGTCATGCCAAAGCTCTTCCTGACTATCAGACCCTTTAGTTCCAGATAATCCAGAATTCTTGTAATCTTTGCTTTCGAAAAGCCTGTGTGCGCATGCAAGTCACTTTGCAGAAGCTCGCCATTAGCGTCAACAATCTCATTGAAGATTTGCCTTTTATCGCCATCTAACAGCCGAAGAGCAAAGGTTACGTCCAGTTCTGAAGCAGAGTTCTTTTCAATAATTATTGGAGAAACGGTTTGATTGTTGTCAGAGTTTGTGGACAGCAAATAGAAGCAACTGGCTGCCAATATGATTGCAGATATGCTGATTATGGCAACATCAAACTGGGTGTACCTGAAGAGCTGCCCCACAATAATGGGGTCTTCGCCTTGAATGATTATTTGAATTGGAGTGGGTACTAAGAGCTTGCCGACAAACATGAACGCAGAAACAGCAAACAACACTGCCATGATCAGAGTTTTTGGTGTTGATTTCACGTCAATTCCTCGTTGAGCTGTAGTTTAAGCAAAAAAAGTGGGGGTGTCAAAGTTGTGTATGGTTTCACTTTTTCATTTCCCCTTTCAATTTTTTTCAATGCTTAGAGCGTATATTGTGTTTGGTGCAACGAATTTGCCTGTGACTGTTACTGTGTCTCCGTTTTCGATGTTTGACACATCAACTGTTGCGTCTTGGTGACTGTAGAACACTGTTACTGTGTCGTCGAGCATAAACAAGGAGCCGAAGACCTCGCCTAGTAAGCTAACTTTGCCAGAAACCGTTACAACTGAACCATCATACTGTGAAGCGTCTTGAACAAGTTCAATTGGAGACAACATA
>PIXT01000124.1 GCA_003096235.1 Candidatus Bathyarchaeum sp.
CCAAACATGATTAGGGCTGCAGCAAAAAACTTTGAGAACGTGGTTGTGATTGTTAACCCAAAAAGGTACAGTCAAGTTCTAGAAGAGTACAAAAACAATGGTGATGTAAGTGTTGAAACCAGAACGGTTTTGGCGGTTGAAGCATTCAAAGAAACCTCACGATACGATAGCGCAATCTACGGGTTTTTAGAAAAAACATGACGTTTGGCACGTTTTATATTGGGCTCATGAGAAATAACTTGTTGTAGGTTCCAGCTTATGATCAAACTCACGTGCTATGGGGGCGTAGATGACATTGGAGGAAACAAAATCCTCGTCAAACTAGATAAAGGCTCAATCTTTTTTGATTTTGGTTTGTCATACAGTAAAGAAAGCCTGTTTTTCGAAGAGTTCCTGCAGCCACGGTCAGGATGCAAAATACACGATTTGCTAAAACTGGACTTGCTGCCACACATAAACGGAGTCTACAGGCAAGATGCTCTCTGCCCCACAGACTTTGAAAACTACAACATTAGAGCAAAAAAGTTCTGGAAAGTAGATGTACAAAGTTTTGACGAAGCAGCAAAAACGGGTTCTTGGCGTCCTGATGCACTGTTTATTTCACATGCACATCTGGACCATTGCGGATACGCCCCGTATCTAGGTGAGTTCCCGTTTCTGTGCTCTGAAATGACCCAGAAACTGATGGATGCAGTTGCTGAGATTGGAAACTTGCAAGGTTTAGATAAACAACTGACGGCTACAAAGGACCGTGAAATGGCGCAATTAAAGACAGGCTTTTTTCCGGGCGAACCAAAAGTTGGGTACTCAAAAGAAGAAATAAACCGACGTTTCTGCAATCTGGAACACAAAAAAGCCCAGACAATCGATAACGGGTTAACTGTTACTGGCTTTAATGTAGACCACTCGATACCGGGGTCCATGGCTTGTCTTGTAGAAACTAAAGGGGCTCAGGTGCTTTATACGGGAGACATTCGGTTTCATGGAAGGTCAGGCTATAATCTGGGAGACGAACTAGACGGGCTTGAGCCTGATGTAATGATTTGTGAAGGAACCCGTATTGACAAAAAAGAGCCAGACAACGAAAAAAAGGTGGAAACAGACCTAACCGACATATTTTCAGACTGCAAAGGCTTGGCGATGGTCGGATTTACGTGGAAAGACATAGACAGGTATGAAACAGTTCGTGATGCAGCACTAAAGAGTGGAAGGATTCCAGTTTTTGATCCACGACTAGCCTACTTGCTGGCTAGAATTGGCAGAAGCGCATATGATGAAGGCGCCAAAGTATTTCTTGAACGGTGTGGATCAATGCTTTATTCGCCTGGAGACTACAGCAACTCTAAGCACAAAGTTGGGGATATGGCTTTTTCGGAGTGGAGCAGCAAACGAGGCAACATAAATGTGGACACGAAGCATCTGGAGAATGGGATATCTGCCCTTGAGCTTAGTGAGAATCCGTCCAGTTACGTTTTGCATCTGGACTATTTCAGGTTCAAAAACATCCTAGACTTTGAGCTCCCAGAGGGTTCCATTTTTGTGAGGGCACAATGTGAACCATTCAATCCTAAGATGGAGCTTTCTCAAAAACGGCTGTTACGTTGGCTAAAGCACTTTGACATCAACGCTGATAACGATTGGAAGCCACATCAGATTCACGCTAGCGGTCATGCTTCGGGTCCAGAAATACAGGAAATGATAGATAAAATCAAGCCAAAACTTCTAGTTCCTGTTCACACAAAACACCCTGAATTGTTTAGTAACGTTGCGGGTAAGGTTCATAGACCAAAAAAGGGTGCCGAAGTGTGTGTACAATAATGTTTTTTAGAGCCCGAAAAGCAATTTATTTGGGAGATGAAAGTTTTGAGTGAAGAGTTTTCTGTAACTAAACTGAATAAACCAGATTGGAACAATCTTACGGTAATGGCAAAAAAGCATACGCCCATTATCGAGGCGCCAGATACAGTTAAAGCCAATGAGCCGTTTGCCGTGAAAATCAAGGTTGGCGGACTCGACGGAGTTGAGCACCCCAACACTTTGAGTCATTGGATAAACTGGGTTGCACTTTACGCTGGAGAGCGATTGATTTCCAGAATACAGTTTGGCTCTGAACTATCAGACGGCTACGTTGTAACCATTAATGTAACATTAGGTGAATCAGCTACTCTGAGGGCACAGGAATTCTGTAATCTACACGGAGTCTGGGAAGGAAAAACAAAAAAAGTCAATGTCAAGTGAAAAACAATAAATTAAGACACTAAGGAGGCTAAACCTCCAAAACCCTAGAGTCTAAATCTATTTTTTGGGTGTGGAGGTTAAGATTTAACCATCCCCCCTTGACGGGATGACGGGACTGGCGAAACGGTTATCGTCCGTGTGGATGGATCAGTTACAGTTTATTATATACATACACGGTTTAGGCACTATACCTATCCTTATTTCTATATTCCAGAAAGGAAGGCATCATATAGAATACAAAAAAAGAGCATACATGTACTAAAACGTGTATACACCACAAAGAACAAACGTATTAAAGAAAAAACTGGACAAGCAAAAATGATCAGGACAAATGTGCAGAATATTACATGTATAAAACAGTTTTTAACGGCTATTTACGTTGTTGATGTGTCCAGTAGGCTGCTACTCCGATGACACAAATTGCCGCAACTGCCACTATTACCAGAACTTCTGTTGAGATTGCAGGCTCTTTTGTTGTTGGCTGTTCGGGTTCGGACATTTCGGGTGTTCCGGGCTGAGTCGGCGTTTCTGGTTTTGATGGCTGTTCTGGCTCTGTTGGAATCTCTGGCTCCTCCGGCTCTTCAGGTTCTGTCGGTGTCTCAGGTTCCTCAGGCTCTGTGGGCACAAAATCAGGCAATGCAGAAGGAACGTCAAGTGCTGGAACTGCAACTGGTGCTGTTAGGGGGTAGTAGTCGTTGTTGTTTTCATCAATAACGTGTTCGGTGTCGCCTATGCCGTCGCCATTGTTGTCTGTGCCAGCATAGTCGCTCCAATAGTTTCCGCCAATGGAATAGGTGGAGTTCCAGTTTTCCCTCCAAGGAAAGCTGCTTACCGAAACATTGTTGTCCACAAAGTTGTTGGAGTAGAAAGTGTTTGGAGAAGAGTTTTCGTCTATTTTGACTCCAATATTGTTGTTTGTTATGTGATTATTAATGACGAAGCTTTGTTTGGATGTTGTGTTTAAGAATATGCCTGCGGCACTGTTTTCTGAAATTATGTTGCAGGATATGTTGTTGTTTTGGCTGTAGTACCAGAAATCTCCTCTGGTGTAAACCGATTCTGTGTATATTCCGTAAGTGTTGTCGCGTATGCTGTTTCCCTCAATCAAGTTGTGGAATGAGCCAAACAGGTAGATGCCGTGACTGTTTCTGGTTAACGTATTCCCAAAAATCATGTTCTCAGAGGATGGTCCCTTAATGTAAATAGCCTGTTCACAGTTTCCAATAGCGTTTCCAGAAATGGTAACAGCTGTTGCGTGGTCAAAAATTAGTACACCAGTCGAGTTTATTGCCTGAATCTTGTTATCGACAATTTTGGTTCTAGAGGCGTCATCTATTTTGATGGCAGGATGCTCGTAAGTTGTTATGGTGTTGGCTTTTATGGTGTTGTTTTTACCTGAATTTTCAATGAATATTGCAGTTCCTTCACCAATAAAGTAGTTATCTCGTATTACGTTAAATGAAGAAGAATACTGGAAATAGATTCCGTTATAACCAATGTGTACTGTGTTGTTGTACAGCTCATTGTAAGAAGCATGCCTCATGCTAATTCCGTTTACGGTGTTTCGGAACACTGTGTTATTTGTCGCGTCATATTGGTAGGTTAGGTCTGCTCCTTGCAGAGTTATCCATGTTATGTTGTTTTCGAAAATCTTGTTGTTTTTTCCTTCCACCCATATGCCGCACGATCCCTCATTGCTGTAAAAGAGGTTATTGTTACTGAATTCGCGGAATCCAATACCTAAATGCCCAGAAGATGAAATCACACAATTATCGTAGACCTGATTTTCTGACGAGTTGTAGGCTTCAATTACGGTAGCAGTTGTTACAACAGTGTTGTTGCGAATGATGTTGCCTGAACAATCAGATAGAAAAAGTGCATTGTACCATGTTGAGTTTAAAGTGTTTCCAGAAATTGTGTTGTTGTTGCAGTGTGAGTCTAAAACGATTCCATTAGCTTGAGCCATCAGGTTGTTGCCACAAACAACCACAAAAGAGGAGTTGTCTAGATGAATTGCATTTTTAAAATTTGATATGTTAAAGTTTTTGATTGTGACGTTTGTTACGTCTTTCAGGTAGATTCCTATGCCTTCTTGTCGACTTTTTCCGGTAACCGTGAAGTTTTTTGCGTCTATTATGATGTTGCTTTTTTCAACTAAAAGCTCAGCATTTAGGTCGCTTGTTAACGCATAAAAGTTGCCATTACGGCTAATTGGAGCAACCGAGGGCTCAATTAGACCATCAGACCAAATGTACACTCTGCTGTACTGTTGACTTGTCGAATCTGGTTGCTCAGGTTCTTCAGGTGTGGAAGAAGTGTATTCAGGGAGAATAAATGGAACGGTAATCGTTGGAACGTCAAAGGGCGTCATTAGTGGATAGTAGTCTTTGTTGATTTCGTCAACAATGTATTCTGTATCACCGATGCCGTCTCCATTATTGTCTGTGCCTGAGTAGTCGCTCCAGTAGTTGCCGCCAACAGGATACGTAGTATTCCAATGCTCTCTCCAAGAGAAACCTCCGACAGAGGCGTTGTTATCTACAAAGTTGTTTTGGTAAAAATTGTTGCGTGAAGAATCATCCCCAATAAGGACTGCAAAGTTGTTGCCTGTTATGATGTTTTTTGTAACTTTGTTTTGTTGGGATGAAGCGTTGAAGAATATAGCAGAGCCAATGTTTTCTGAAATAATGTTCAAAGTGATGTTGTTTTCTGTGGCGTAGTACCATTGGTTTCCGCCGAATATAGACTCTGAGTATACGCCATAAACGTTAGACGTTATGAGGTTTTCAGTTATTGTGATATTTGTTTCTCCGACAATGAATACGCCATACTTGTTTCTAGCTATAGTGTTTCCCGAAATAACGTGGTTAGATGCCCCCCATCTAAAAGAGATTCCCTGTTCACAGTTTGCAATGCTGTTCCCAGTTACAACAATTTCGTAGCCATAATGAGAAACTGAGATTCCTGTGGAGTTTATTGCCTGAATGTTATTATCGATGATTTTTATTCCAATCCCGCCATCAACTGCAACTCCGACAGAGCCAACTGTGGTTATGTTGTTGTTTTGGATAGTGTTGTTTGTGCAGTAACCCTCAATGTCTACGCCTGTACCTTTGCCGCTAATGTTGTTATCGTGAACTGTGTTGTTTGAAGATTGGTCAACACGAACTTCGGCGATTGAGTTTTCGTAAACTTCACTGTTTAACGCACCCGTTAAGCGGATTATGTTGGCGTTGTTGTGGAAAACCAGATTATTTGTGCCACCAAAGTATATTCCACATTCGTTGTTTTCGTATATTGTGTTGTTATCGCCCCCCACCGTTATTGCGACTCCTTTGTTACTGTAAATGAGGTTGTC
>PIXT01000125.1 GCA_003096235.1 Candidatus Bathyarchaeum sp.
TACCCCTTCAACCAAACGCTCTTAACCGAAATAGAACAAGTCACGGACGTTCAATGCGCAGTACCAATACTGATGCACAGGCTACGTGCCATGGTGTTCACAGGCATAGACCCCTCTGAAACACGAACAAATGCAGTATTACCGTGCTCGGTAATTGAGGGCAGATATCTTACACCCGATGATGGTTATGTTGCTCTTGTTGACAAGGAATACGCTGAACTAAACAACCTCACGTTAGGGTCAACCGTAAACTACGCCGCAGATTTTGAGGTAGTAGGCATAGTTGAAGTCAGCGCAACAAACATCATGAAATCGCACATATACGTGAACCTGCCAGTCGTCCAAGAAGTTTTACCTGAACAACCAATCGGATTAGTGAACATAGGTCTCATCCGAACAAGCAGCCCCACCAAAGTAGAACAAACCGCCGCAACAATAGAAGAACAATGGCCCAGTTCAAGCACATTAACGGGCTCAGACTTGGCTGAAACAGCATCAGGAATCATACAAATCAACGAAGACATGGCATGGAATATCTCAATTGCTATAGCATTCATCACCATCCTGTTCATAGTCAAATCTCAGCTAGGCAATGTAGCAGAGCGCACAAAAGAAATAGGAATACTAAAAGCAATAGGCTGGAGCAACAGCAACATCGTAAACCAAATCGTCATAGAATCCACAATACAAGGAATCATAGGCGGAATACTAGGCTGCCTTTTTGGTTACATTTTCGCTTCATATGCCCTCTCAACAATAGGCGGAGAAATTGGCGGAGCCCTAAAATTTGTAACAATCGACCCCGTGCTTCTCAGCATAGGATTCGCAACAGCAATACTTAGCGCAGTCGCTGCAGGGCTATTCGCGTCACTAAGAGCAGCTAAACTGGTACCTGTCAAAGCCCTTAGAACAATATAAAATGGAGAAATGCTTAGAGATGACAACCAAAAACATAATTGAAGTTTCACACCTATCAAAAACATACCAAAAAGGAGGAGGCGTCAGCGAAGTAAAAGCCGTTGACGATGTCTCCTTGCAGGTTCCAGAGGGCGAATTTCTCACCATATTAGGTCCATCTGGAAGCGGCAAAACTACTATTCTTAACATAATAGGAGGTCTGGACAAATCAACCTCTGGCAAGGTAACTGTAGATGGATGTGACATCTCAAAGCTAAATGAGAGCCAACGGGTCAAAGTTAGACGCGAAAAAGTTGGTTTTGTTTTTCAGGCATTTAATCTGATTCCCACATTTTCTGCACGAGAAAATATAGAAGCTGCTTTAGCTCCATCGGACATGCCAAAAAGTGAGCAAACTAATAGGTCAAATGAACTGCTTGAGTTGATGGGTCTAGAGCATCGGGCTGATCATCTTCCAGTAGAATTGAGTGCAGGTGAGCAGCAAAGAGTGGCAATTGCGCGGGCATTTGCTAACAAGCCCAGAGTTTTGTTGTTGGATGAGCCGACTGGAAATTTGGATACTAAAACGGGGAAAGAGATTTTGAAACTGTGTCACGATGCTAGTAGGGAGCAGGGTCAAACTGTTGTTGCTGTTACGCATGCGGGTTACGTAAAAAAGTATACTGATCGGTTGTTGTTCATGAGGGATGGAAAACTGTTTTCTCAAATCCCTGAAGAATTTGAAGAGCCAACCGATTAAAACAAGAGTTACAGTTTTTTGGCTTTTTTTCGTTTCAAAACAACGTACAGCATCGCAGCCACTATGATTGATGAACCTGCCGTGAGGGCAACGCCTAGTTCAAAGGGTATACTGGTGCCTAGAAAGCCTTCGTTTTCGTTTATTGACAACGTGAGAGGGGTCATCAGGGGGTAAATGTCAACATCGTCTTCAGTAACAGAGTATACGGCGTCGCCGATTCCGTTTTCATCAACATCACTGCCATGGTAGTCGCTCCAGTAGTTGCCGCAGGTGCCGTTATCCCAGATATTCAGGTGCTGCTTCCATTTTGGGTCATCGCATTCGCAGTCGTAAACGTTCCATGTGTTGCCAACAAAACTGTTATGGTAAAAGAGGTTGTACACAATTGAGTGGTCATGTGGAAGTGGTCCCAAGAATACGCCTTGGGTACTATTTTCTATGTAATTGGCGACGATTGTGTTTGGGGACTCGGCGAGGAAGATTCCGGTGTTGGAGCCTTTTATTGTGTTGTGGGTTATTGTGTTGTTTGCTGTCCAAAGGTAAACGCCAATATTGAAGCCTACAATTCTCAAGTTTTTGATTGTGACATTGCCGTCTGTAACGTTGGATAATTCGATTCCAAAGTCCCATGAACCAACAGGCAAAATTCTTGGCACCGAATTTAAAGTGTGACCTTTGCCGTCAATTATAATGTCGCTTTTTTCTACTATAATTCCGTAAGATTCTTCGATGTCACCAGCAAAGATGTACGTGTTTGCGCTGCGATGAATCTTGTTTGTTCCTTCAATGCTTCCATCAGCCCTGATAAAAATCAGCCCAACTGCATCTACACGCAAAATATCCACAGCGCACAAACTAACCATGAGCAACAAGGTGAACAGTAGTGCATGCATTTTTTTCATTGAGCTTTTATCTCCTTTACTCTAGCCAATTTCTTGACTTTATCAATGTCTTGCCTGCGACTTTCAATTGTAAAGCATCTTCGTATGGGCACATTTCAACACAGCGTAGACAGAGTATACAGTTGGAGGTTGTAACGTCTCCGCTCTTCTTGTCATACACTTCAGTAACCTGTGTTGGGCATACTCGTTTACAGATTCCACATTTGGTGCATTTTTCTTCCTTTTTATCTAAACGAAGAACAGACACCCACTTGAAGGGCGGAAAACGATTAAACAAAGCAATCAATGCGCCCATAGGGCAGATTCTGCACCATGCGCGTCTATAAAAAAATGAAACTGCTATAACGACGCCTAATACAAGCAGGTTTAATGAGGTGACGTAGTAGCCTAACTCGTAGAATTGTCCTGTTGTTACTTGAGTAATCCATTCAAACCGTATCAACCCCACGGACGATTCTAGCAGCACACAAAACGGTTTCATTGGGCAAACCTGACAAAAAGGCGCAGAGAAGTATTGGTAAATAAATCCGCCTTCTTCGGTTCCGGGAATTAATTGTGTACCTGCAATGGCTTCTGAACCAAACATGACGCTTAGCAATATGATGAGCGCTAAAATTACGTACCCGAATTGATGAAACTTTTTGTTAAAGTCTTCGGAAAAATCGCGGTGCGGTATCTTGAGCGCTTTTCTGAGGTAAGTAAGTAAATCCATAAACAAGCCAAAGGGGCATACCCATCCACAGAATGCTTTACCCAAAAGAATAGACAGCACAATGATTACTGCAAAAACTACTGCCAACCTGACTAGCCCAGAAGAATTGTAGTCTACACCCCAGCCGCGGGCGCCTTCCCAAAACGGGTAAATGTATGTTTGAATCTCCCAAAGGGCACAAGTTACGGTTCTGCCGCAGGGATAGTAGCATCCAAAGAATGGGACTGGAAAACCGTCCTGCATTTCAACACCTGCAACGTTTGTTCCAACCAAAAACTCGTGTACAGGAATTTTGCTGGCGGGTTGTGGCAAGATTTCGTGGTCAATAAACATGCCAAAGAATATCAGAAAAACCAGACCTACTTGAATGAAAAGCCTAAATGAGCTGATTTTTCTGGTCTTCTTTTTTAGTCCAGTTACTGCAAATACTGCTCCAATGCTTACTGTGGTTACAGCTGCAGCAATCAACAAAGGATTTGGATTAAATGGCGAACCAACAATCGGCTGTACAATTGAAGGATCAGCCGATGGGTCAATTACAGTTACACCTAGCCTGTCGTTTATGTGTCCAAGTATTGGAAATACGTTCCAGTATCCAGCCATGTCAAGCTGTTGCGTTACTGTGAATGCGCCTGTTTCGTTGTCGGCTATAATTACTTGGTCTACCCAGCTGTAGTCGGGTCTAACAAACGTCACTCTTACTTCAAGGCTTCTTGTTTCCTCTTCAGTTCCAAGACAAACTGTTCCGGTTACGGTGACGCTTTCGTTTATGTAAATTTCAGTTGATGATATTGCGGCGGTTATGTGGGGACCATAGCAGCTGGAAACGGGTTGACAAACAAGAACTCCGCCCATGATTACGACAACTACAGCTGTTAAAACAATCACAAAGGAAGTCTTTGTTTTTATGCCCTTTTTGTTTTTCACCATGAATGGGCACCACAGACTCTTTTTGGCGGCTGCACAAAAAAGCGTTTTTGTCAAGAAAGTTTGACTGGACACAACTGTTTGAGTTCAGATTAGATTCATACAATAATTTTGAAGACATGAGACTGAAAATAGTTTAAGTTATGGTCTACGGTGGCTAACGTTTTTCTATGATGATTTTTGTTCCCCGTTTGACTTTGCTGAACAGCTCTATGTTCTTGGTTACTTTACCGATTATGTTGACTGGACTGTAGGGCTGTGTTTCACCCCAGAAGATACAAAATGCGCTTCCCATTGGCCAGTATGCTAAGGCTCCCTGCTCTACGGTTGGTGAAGATTTTTCGTTACCCATTTTCACGGGGATGTCAAAGTATACTTCTTCTTGCCACAGGGCTGCCATCCCCTCTATTGGAAGTGCCCTAATTATTGCATCTGTGGTTCGAGGAGAACGGATGCGAACAAGTTCTCCCTCTGCAGTGCCGACGCCGTCTATAACAAATCTAATTGGTATGCGAGAAACGCTCATTTTTAAACACTAATGTAATGTTTATTGGCTCTTATTATTAGGTTTTATTACACAACTCAATTCAAGATACATTTCCACTGAACAAGTTGATGTTAAAATATGAATTAATATTTGATTTATCTGACGTTTTTTGCCAAAATGGAGCTCTAAACTCTAAAACAGACCAGTAAACTTTATATTTAAAGGCATTTTCTAGTGTTCCGAAACAAATTAAGGAGTAATGTTGATTGTCTTCTAATTTAGCTGGAACACCAGTTCTTATACTCCGTGAAGGAGCATCTCGATCACGAGGTCAAGAAGCCCAACACGCCAACATCATGGCTGCACAGATAGTAGCTGAGTCAGTGAAAAGCGCTCTTGGACCCCGCGGAATGGACAAAATGCTTGTAGACAGTTTTGGGGACGTAACTATAACAAGTGACGGACGAACAGTTTTAGATGAAATGGATATACAGCACCCTGCTGCTAAGATGCTAGTAGAGGTTGCCAAAACCCAAGACGATGAAGTGGGAGACGGCACCACAACTTCTGTAATTATTGCCGGCGAACTTCTTGCAAAAGCTGAAACTTTAATCGAAAAGAATGTTCACCCAACAGTCATTATTGACGGATATAGGAAAGCTGCTGAGAAAGCTCTTGAAACTTTAGAAAAAATTGCAATAAAAGTCAGTTCAACTGACAAGAAAATGATAAAGAAAGCTGCCATGACATCGATGGCTAGCAAACTCGTTTCTGGAAGCAGGGACTATCTTGGCGATATTGCAACTGATGCTGTTTTGCAGGTTGCAGTGAAAACTGCTAACGGATACAAGGTAGATATTGGCAACATCAAGGTGGAGAAGAAGCCTGGTGAATCTCTTATTGATACAAAGCTCATAAATGGTATAGTTCTTGACAAAGAGGCTGTTCATTCTGGAATGCCTAAGCGGGTAGAGAACGCTAAAATCGTTTTGATTGATGCAGCGCTTGAGATAGAGAAAACCGAGTTTGATGCTAAAATTAACATAGAAAGCCCAGAGCAGATGGATGCTTTCCTTAAACAGGAAGAAAACATGATAAAGGGTATGGTAGACAAGCTTGTTGCCAAAGAGGCAAATGTTGTTCTATGCCAAAAAGGCATCGACGATTTGGCTCAACACTTTCTTGCACGAAAAGGCATCTTGGCAGTCCGCCGAGTAAAGAAATCGGACATGGAAGCACTAGCTAAAGCAACAGGAGCAAAAGTTGTCACAAACCTAAACGACATAAACAAGAAAGACATCGGCTACGCCAAGATTGTAGAAGAACGCAAAATCGGCGACGACAAAATGACATTCATAGAAGGATGCAAAAATCCTTTGGCAGTCACAATCCTCATACGCGGAGGAACCGAAAGAATAGTTGACGAAGCAGAACGCTCACTACACGATGCACTATGCGTTGTAGGCGACATCGTTGAAGAACCTAAAATCTTAGGTGGAGGCGGTGCACCAGAAATGGAAATGGCAAAAGTACTCAAAGAGTACGCCGAAACCCTTCCTGGACGAGAACAACTCGCAGTAATGCAGTTCGCTGAAGCACTTGAAGTAATCCCAACCACTTTAGCAGAAAACGCTGGACTCGACCCAATCGACATCATCTCAGGTCTACGTGCAGAACACGAAAAAGGAAAAACATGGGCAGGCGTAGACGTTGACATCGGCAAGGCTGGCGACATGGAAAAAGCAGGCGTATTTGAGCCAATAGCAGTTAAGAAACAGATAATCAAATCCTGTTCCGAAGCCGCAACATTAATCCTAAAGATTGACGATGTTATAGCATCAGGAAAAATGAAGGCTCCCGCAGGTCCACCTGGCGGCATGGGTGGTATGGGCGGAATGGGAGGCATGGGCGGCATGGGCATGCCACCAGGCATGTAGGAGCGTAATAGACAAACGACAGCGAAAAACGAAGTTTCAATCGGACCTACTAAACTGACCCGTTTTGAACGGGCTCGGATAGTGGGAGCTAGAGCATTACAAATTGCAATGGGGGCTCCACTTCTTGTGGAATCTCCAGTAGCACGTGCTGGTCCTATTGACATCGCGCTTTTGGAGTTAGAGTCTCGGATTCTTCCTCTCACTATACGTCGTACACTACCGAACGAAGAATATCAAGATGTCCCACTGAAGTGGTTAACACCACTCTAAAGTTTTCTATCATAAGCTATTTTTTTAGCCCTAATTTTTTTTTAAAAATTTTTTCAGGTTCTCAACAACAAAGACACCTGTAAATCTAGTTTCAACTGGTTTGCAGACTTCTGTTGCTGTTTTGCTGTGGTTGTTCGCTGTTTTTGTTTTGTTCTCGAACCCATTTTGCTCGGTCTAAAACATAAAAACATGAGAATCTAAGTTGTAGCTGGTCCGAAAGATATCTAATCCATTTTAGTGAGTGCAGTTTTGCGTGCATGATTTCTTCGTGTTTGATTTTGTTGAACAACTCTTTGAACTTGAGGTAATCAGCAGATACCAAAATCTCTTCTTCTGACTTTGTTTTCCCTAACGCCTCAACAGCCTTAGATGCTTTGCGGATGTTATTTCCCTTTTTTCCAGTTATTGCTAGAAATATCTCATTATTTTCCAGTTCCTGTTTTCTGAGCCATTCAGCGTTATCTCTTAGAGCATCTAAGTTTGTTTGAATAATCTTGTTTGCGTTTGCAATTTTCGCATCATCTTTTTCTTTTTCGCCTTCCCACAGCGATATTGAACTCTTCAAAATGAGCAGCAAAGGATGATAGACAAAACTTCGTACACCATAAAGAATTGTTAAAAGGGTTTTTTGTAATTCAACTACTTCGCTTGGTTTGCTACTCTTCTGAATATGATAAGCAACTGTTTCCGCAGAGTAAGCTAGCGTATTTATGAAATACACCACGTAACCTTCAAAGTTTGAGCCCTGAACATTATTTCGAAGGTTAGGAAACCTGAAGTACCAACTATTAACCAATTCAGTAATCAACATCATGCTGACATCAATTTTCTTTTGAATGTCTTCGATAGTTGCTTTTTCGTCTTCATCATCGTTGTCTTTTTCTTTCGTTTTCTTGCCCAGTTCCTTTTTGAAATATAGCAAGTCAGTAATTGCGCTGAAAAGGTCGTTCCAAACAGTCACAGTTTTTTCAATACATTTCCATCGTGCCTCAAGCCCAACTTCTTTTTCCTTTTCTATTTTTTCTTCGACAACCTTTCTTATCTCAAAAAGATTCTCCAAAAACAACGAAACAATCGGAAGCATAAGGCTGATTGTAACATAATTGAAAGCATCAGATTTGAAATACTCCCAAAGTTGTGTATAAAAATCCTCGGTAATGTGCGACTGTTGATAAACGTAAAAAACGATAATATTGAGCACAACAAGCGCTATTGAAAGAATAAGTATCCAAAGACGAGTACTACCAAGTGACCCCCTTTTTTGTGTCAACAGTAACCTATCCCCCCAGTTGCTACCTTTAGATTACTTCGGACGCTTCTATCAAACGTCCGCCCCAGCAACATTTTCGTTATAATTAGTAATAAAACTTTCGAAGAGACAAAAAAGCACAGAAACACTTCAAAAAAGAGGGAAATGTTGAGATCAAAAGTTACATCTCAACAATTTCTGCTTTTGGTGCATTAACTTTTACTGATTCAATACCGTTCAGGCACGCAGCTTTAGACGAGTAGGCTTCGCCACTTGCAATTATTTCTCCGTTAGGAGCCTTCAGCCTCCACCGATACTTATCGCCAGCACCAATGTATACTTCAAATTTTGGCATTGCAGGCAAAATATGTCCCCCAGTTATTTTAGGTTCAAGTCAATAATTAGTTTTTTGGCACATCATCTAAAACCAGCACCAGAAAACAATGTTCCAATGAACACACCAAAACAGCACACAATCAGGTTTATCAGAAAATCCGAAATGTACATGAATTATGCATAAAGAAACCTTTTTTACTTATGGAGAATAAATGTCAATCTGTTCAACTTGAGTTTAAAACGCTGGTTACGTTCTGGTCGGGGTTGGCTGTTCCTCGTTGCAATACTGATATTTTCAATGTTCACGGTAGGAATCTATTTCGCAACTACCCCAGAAACTGAAGCAGAAACCTCCAGTGTTGAGCCTTATTTTGGGGTTTCGTTTTGCGGCGACACAACCAATCAAGCAAAGCTGCTAATTGACAAAACTAAAGACTGCACTAACCTTTTTGTGTTACAGTCTGGACCTGTGAGCAAGAATGAGACAGCAACCAACATAATCTGTGATTATGCTGTAGACGCTGGTTTGGATGTTATCGTGTTTTTTGGGTGGTTTGATCCTGATTGTCCATGGCAGCTTCCATGGTTGACCTATGCTAAAGAGCGGTGGGGCGCCAGTTTCTTAGGTGTTTATTTGTATGATGAGCCTGGAGGAATTCAAATTGATGGAAATTGGTCGTCTGTTTTTCACAGGGTGAAAGAGTATTGGCCAGAGTTTTATCAAGAGATGTCTTCGTATATCGAAGAATACGAAAATCAGACAGTTCTTCGAGATTATGATGAAGCAGCAAAACGGTATGTTAGTTACGTTGTAGGGCATATACAGCTTGAAGAATTGTTTTCTCGTTCGATTACGTCTTTTACGTCTGATTATGCTCTGTATTGGTTTGATTATCTTGCAGGTTATGACACAGTTTTTGTAGAGTTGGGGTGGGAGCATGATTCACAAAAGCATATTGCGCTTTGTAGAGGTGCAGCGACTGCGCAACAAAAAGATTGGGGCACAATTATAGTGTGGAATAGCTTAAACCGAGATAACCCAAAGGAGGGCGACTACAAAAGTGGAGCTGAAATGTTGGAGGATATGTGTGTCTCGTATGAAGCAGGAGCAGATTACATCATTATCTTTAATTATCCCACAAATCCTGCGGGAAACCCTTATGGGATTTTGACGGATGAGCATTTTTCTGCGATGCAAGAGTTTTGGAGTTATATGGAAGAAAATCCTGAGGGTTATGGAAAAACACAGGGTCAGGTTGCTTTAGTTCTTCCTGAAAATTATGGTTGGGGGATGCGTTCTTTGGATGATAGGATTTGGGGATACTGGGGACCTGACGAGTATTCAGAGCAAATCTGGGAATTGACTCAAAGTTTGCTTGATCAGCATGGCTTAGGATTGGATATTGTTTATGATGATCCAGACTATCCAATAACAGATATCTACGAAAAGGTTGTTTACTGGAACAGCACGGACTAATTTTAGCTCCTCAAACTTGTATTAGGAGACTAATAGCAGATTATTGTTGAAAAATAGGTTTTTCGGAAAAAGTTGCATGAACCATCGTTAGGCATGCAATCGTTGTAAAATAAAAAAACGTTTAGAAAAATACTTTTTTTGGTTTGTTTCACCATTCTTCGTCTTCGTCTTCTTCTTTGTCATCTTTGTCTTCTTCCCAATCTTCGTCTACACTCACTTTGTTCCACCTCCCAAACTTTGTTCGGTTCCATTTAAGGTTGAGAGAGTTAACAAGAATCAAATAAGCATTACGCAGAAACAAAACTGTTTACAGTAAACCAAGTCTGCTCTTTGCCGCCTCAAGAGTCACCTGTATACGTTTCCAGTGCGCGCCCTGCCAGTACACCTGACCACAACCAGTGCACAACCAAAAATTGTCATAATGAATCGATGTTGCTTTGGGTATCTTGTCGAGGACAGCATCTTTAGAGACAGCCTCAAGGGTTCCATTACATTTTGGACAGCGAGAAACATTCAAATCGACAGCCAAACTTAAACCAAACCGCTTCGCCAAAAGGGCAAGCTTTTCTGTTTCATTTGTTGCGTCAACAAAAACTGCTTCCAGTCCCCTAGACACAGCCCGTTGATACAACTCAAAATCGCGAGTAAGCAAAATCCGTTTCTCAGATTCTGCCAAACAGATGAGCTTGTTGTCGTCAGCAGCTCTGTAGTAGTCAACGTTTTGTCCTAGTATTCGAAGCCACCGAGCTAGTTTTCCGAGCATGCCATCTGCTATGAACCGCAAAACAGACAACCAATAAGATACATGAACAAAACATAATTTAAGTGTCCATCAAGCGGTTCTAGGCTCCGCTAGGTATCTGCTGAATGTCAAACATTTTTTGACAGAATTTCAGCTAGATAACAAAAAGATGTAATTGCGACTTGTGGCGTGCTGCATGTTAAAACTTAAATAGCATATAACGGTGTTATGTCACTAAGTGAAGCACACATGAGTATTTACATGGATTACGCTGCAACAACACCCGTTGACCCACGAGTAATCAAAGCAATGCAACCATACTTCAGTGAAGAATACGGAAACACAATGTCCTTACACAAACAAGGTAGAACAGCAAAACAGGCACTAGAACAAGCCAGAAAAACAGTCGCAGAGCTCATGAACGCCCAACCAAACGAATTCATATTCACGGGCAGCGCAACCGAAGCAAACAATATGGTCATAAAAGGAGTAGCCTACGCCAACAAAAACAAAGGAAAACACATCATAACTTCCGCCATCGAACATAACTGCATCCTAGAACCTGCCCGATGGTTAGAAGAACAAGGGTATGAAATCACTCGGCTCCCAGTAGACAAACATGGACTAGTCAACATAACCAAACTAGAAGACACAATAAGAAAAGACACAGTTCTAGTCTCAATCATGCATGCAAACAACGAAATCGGGACAATACAAGATGTCAAAGAAATTGGAAAAATATGCAAAGAAAAAAATGTGTACTTTCACTCAGACGCAGCACAAAGCTTCGGAAAAATCCCCATAGACGTAAAAACAATGAACATTGACCTACTATCTGTCAGCTCCCACAAAATGTACGGACCCAAAGGAGTCGGCGGACTATACATAAAAAAAGGCACAAAAATTGAACCCCTTCTTCATGGAGGAGGACACGAATTCCACAAAAGAGCCTCAACCATAAACGTTGCCGGCGTTGTAGGCTTTGCTGAAGCAGCCAAAATACAACAAAAAGAAATGACCTCTGACGCACAAAAACAAACAAAACTCAGAGACAAAATGATGAACAAGATTCTGACAATAGAAGATTCACACCTGAACGGGCACCCAACACAAAGACTCCCCAACAACACAAACTTCTGGTTCGCATACATCGAAGGAGAATCCTTGCTCCTGCATCTAGACATGAAAAGCATATCCGCATCCACAGGCTCTGCATGTTCTTCAAACGAACTAGCAGCAAGCCATGTTCTATTGGCAATCGGACTAAAACCCCAAGAAGCCCATGGCTCATTAAGGCTATCACTAGGAAAATACACAACAGAAGAAGGCGTAAACTACGTTCTAGAATCCGTGCCAAAAGCAGTTGAACAACTAAGAAAAATCTCACCATTCAAAAAAGGATGGAAACAATAACCACCGCAACAAGTTGTCAGCCCAATTTACTGAATGCACTGTCCATAACTTTCAAAACTTGAAGTGCCTCTTTTGGAGTACACAGTGGATCTAAAATCTTGTTCTTTTTTACAGAATCAACAAAACACTGCAATTCCATCGCTAAAGGCTCACTTGCCAAAACAGGTATCTCCTCTTCAACATGCCTCGACAGCCACAAGATATCATTCCAGCTTCCATGCTCAATTTTTGCTTTAGGCGGTGCTCTACACGATTTCAGTTTTTGCTGAGCATAATTTAGAACATAAAATTTTTCGTTCCCATACAGGTTAATGAGACGCAGCTTATAGTTTGGAAGCCAACTTGCCTCAATGTGACTGTGAATATGCCCATACTTCAACGAAAGATACGCATAATCTTCAAAGCTGTTATCGGATTTGCTAGAAAAATGGGTGTAAAGAACTTCTGGCTCGGTTTGGGTAAGATAATTCAAAATATCTATTTCATGACACGCTAAATCCAAAAACACACCACTATACTTTGTTCTTGGCGGAAACGGACCAAACCTCATAGAAACCGTGGAATAAATCTGAGAACAATCAATAACTTCTCTTAACTTTCTAACCGCAGAATTAAACCGTTCAATATAACCAACAGCCAACAACCTACCCATATTTACTGCCTTTTTTGCCATTTCTTCCCCATGGCTTAAACTATCAGCAAAGGGCTTTTCAACCAAAACATGTTTACCGCGCTCCAAAGCCTGTAAAACTAAGTCCTTGTGCATAGAAGTTGGAGCACAAACACTCACAGCATCAAAATCTTCCTTAAAAAAATCTTCAGAATCATCACAAAACTTGCAATTGTACGCCTTAGCCAAATGTTTTTTATCTGAATCACTATCGCAGATGCCGACTAATTCACAATCAGACAAATTATTGTAAACCCTAGCATGCGCAGAACCCATGAAACCAAGTCCAATAACACCAACTTTGACTTTCATCGTAACTCTCCTGAACCGTTAGACAACTGCACTATAAAACTAAGCAAATTGCTAATAAATCTTACAAATACCAAAAAATGAAGACCAAGACGATTCGGATATTTTACACACCACAAAAGAGATGCAAATCTAAATCAGTTCTAAACACTATTTTTTCCAATTATTTAGATTCAATTTTCGACTTTGAACCCAGCAGCCGAGAACGCTTTTCTTTATTGGCAAATTCTGCAATACTTTGGAAGAAATTCATAGCAAACGGGACTAAATCATCCCGAGCAAAAACGGTCATATCCTTTTTTCTGATCAACGGAGTAAGCCATTCCCTAAAAGTAAGCTGTTTTTGAGAAATCATAGCTAATGACGACTTCAAATCTTCTAGAAAATTGATAAGATGGATTCCAGCCGCATAATCAGTGATTTCTTCAACATCAACCCCTACCGCATCTAGATACGCCATTAAAATAATGTTGACACCACAAGCTGAAGGAAACGAATTATACCACCAACTTCTAGCATTCACTTCAATAAGTTTACAAACATTATCACGTGGATCCCGTTTGAATTCCGCACTAAATATACCTCGATACCCTATCGCACCAAGATATTTGACAATATCATCTTTCATTTCAGCAACTTCAGAAAGCGGAACACTAACACAAACTGAACTATTTCCAAACCATAATGGCCACATCCTCAATCGCCTACGAGCAAAAAGCGCTACAGGTTTTGAGTCTTTATCGAAATAGCCGTCAATAAAAAAATGGTTTTCAGCAGTTCCAGGTATTATTTCCTGAATCATAACATCAATTTTGTGTTTATCCATTAGCTGCAAGTAATTATGGAGCTCTTTTTCAGAGTTTGCCACAAACCCTTTTTTTCCAAATTTTTTGTTGAAAAGCTGCGAAACTGAGGGCTTTATGAAAACAGGAAAAGAAAGCCTCTTTCCAATACTTATGCTATCTTTTAGATCAGGAAACAGCGTAGTTGGATGCGGAACATTTCTTTCTAGTAGTGATTGGTAAAATTGTCTTTTTTTAATCATTGTTTCAAGAATCTTAAAGTCAGATAGGACTATGCGAAAGCCAGTTAGTTCAGTTAATACCTGAGAAACATTCAGAACAGAAAGATCAGAGGTTGGAAAAACTACAATCTCGCAATTCATTTGACGCTTAAATTCAGTTAAAAAAGTCTTCACTTTTTCTTTACTTTGTGCTATCCCTGGAAAAACATAGTAGCCCTTGCAGTACTTTGAATAAATTGCTTCATCTTTTTTTTCAACAACACAATAAACATCAATACCATTCCGTCCTAGGTTCCTGATTACACCTAGAGCATTTACACCTCCACCAATAACAATAGCTGGAGAATTATTTTTCATACAAAACCATGCTCCAAATCAGTTCCCTTTCTAATAGATATATGTTTTACATCAATTTGTATTTTTCAGCAATTGAACCCATTGTTTCAAACCGTAAAACACCACGACTATTCAACATTTTAGCATGCTCAACAAAAGGCAACAGAACGTTGTTTATTCTCTTTGAAACTATTTCAGGAGTGCTACCTAGATTCCAAGGATGGAACCAAAAATGCAAAA
>PIXT01000126.1 GCA_003096235.1 Candidatus Bathyarchaeum sp.
GAAATGGTTTACGGTTGGCCTGAACCTGGAATCACCGATGACTACTGGACTCGACCTGTACAGGTTGAGCACAGAGATTGGTGGCCTTCCCTAGGAAATTGGCCTGCAACCGGTTACGACGGAACAGCTGATCCCAATTGGAACTCTGTTTATCCTAACACCAGTGTTTACTGGATTGAGCAGAACAAATTTGCTCCTTGGGTTGAAGGTCCAGACAGTGCACACATTGTTTGGAAACGCCAAGAAGGAATAGCTGGAATCATTGGCGGTCAAGCAAAATCATATGGCCTTACTGCAGGTGCAGCAAGTGGTCCAGACATTATCTATGCTGGACGTTGTTATGATTCATACCAAAAGCCTGTATCTGGTGGACAAACAATGTTCAGATGTTATGACCTACGAACAGGTGAACTATACTGGGAAACAGAAGCACAATCATACACCTATATGTGGTTTGGTCTCTTCCCTAGAACTGTTCCACTAGTACCTGACACAATCGAATACAATCCACCAACATCATCAGAAGTTCCAGGAGCAGAAGCAGCAGGAACATGGTCAGTAAATCTGATGCTGATCAGCGGTGGAAGTTTGTACAAATGGGATCCATGGACTGGAGATATGACTTGTAACGTTTCACTTGGTGTAGATGATGCTACCTTCTACAGAAGTGCAAATGGACGAAACACGGTGCCTCTGGCTCTAAGTGTTCAGAACATTGGTACCCAACAGAGTCCAAACTATCGTTTGATCAAATGGACAACTTCTGGAACCAGCAGCAACTTTGCAAGTAGAATTATCAGCAACACAACCTATGCTCTTAGCAGCTTACCATCCTGTATCGATTGGGAAACCGGATATGGCGCAAATGTCCAGGGTATTTCTAAAGCAGAAGTCTATGTTGGACAACGAATAACCGGTTACGACGTTTGGACTGGCGAACAACTATGGACTAAAGAAGTAATGGATGAACCTCTATACACTAACTATGGTTCAATTGCTGGTCACGGAAAAATCGCAATCCTATCCGCAAGAGGATACTACCAAGCATATGACCTAGCAACAGGTGCATTAGCTTGGACTGGTGATCAGATGGATTATCCGTGGGCGTCTTGTGCTTTTGGTGCATACTCTGCCATGTCGGCTTATGGCATGATTTTCCGTGAAGCTATGGACGGAATATATGCTTATAGCTGGGACGATGGAAGCATCGTTTGGAAGTATGAAGCAGAAGCAAAAGCAGTCTATGAGACTCCTTACACTGTTGAAAACGCGAAGACAGTAATGCCCTTCTACTCCTTTGGCGTAGGCGGCATCATTGCTGACGGTAAATTCTACACTTGGAACTATGAGCACACAGAAAGCTGGCCAGTAACAAGAGGCTGGAGCATCCACGCAATTGATTGCTTCACTGGAGAAGCTGTCTGGGACATGATGGGATGCACTGTTCCTGCAGCCGTTGCAGACGGATACCTAGTAGGCGGAAACACCTATTCTGGATACGTTTACTGCTATGGTAAAGGAGAAAGTGAAACAACAGTCTCAGCACCTGACGTTGCAGTACCCGCAGGAACCTCAATGACAATCAAAGGCAGCGTTCTTGACCTATCACCTGCTCAGCCAGGAACTCCTTGTGTTTCTGCTGAAACTATGGACACTCAGATGGAATATTTGCACATGCAGATGCCAATCGGCGGACTTTGGGGTGACGAACTAATCACAGGTGTTCCAGTTACATTGTGCGCATTGAAAGATGATGGCACATATGTTGACCTAGGTGTAGTTGTAACCGATGGATACTCTGGCACTTTTGGTCTTACATGGACTCCTGACACTGAAGGCACCTACAAGATTCTTGCCAATTTCGAGGGCGACGTATCTTACGGCAGTTCATCAGCAACAACATGGGTTACAGTAGGTCCATCACCAGCAGCCGGAGCTCCAGTAGAGCCTGAACCAACAGAAGGAACATCGCTAATCAGCACTGAATTAGCAATAGCGCTAGGCGTAGTTGCTGTAATTGCAATTGGCGCAGTTGCTTTTCTGTTGCTAAGAAAGCGAAAATAAACCAAAACTTTCACTCCCTCTTTTTTTGGGAGTTTTTTATTTTTTTCTCAAAATTGTTTTTATCGGGTTATATTTTCTGTTGTTTTAAGTGAATTTGCAATACATTTTATGGTTTTTTTGTCGTTTGTAAGCAAACTAGCCTATTTATTGCTAAATAATGCGTGTATGTGCAAAAGCTTATATTTTCACCAATTTATATAATCGCTCGTTGATGGGTGATGGTCGTTTCCAGCAATCAGCATCACTATTACTAGGGGGAATCAACGTTTCGAGCAAATTAGGTCGCGTAAGGGACGTCAATTTCTGTAGAATAGTCAATTGTATTCTGAGTTGTTTTTTTAGCCTGAGACCTTAGTGCCAATTCTCTTATTGCTGAAAGTTGCCAGCACTCAGCTTCAAAAAGAAAAAATGGAAAAATAAGAAGGGAAAAAAATGAATTTTTCAACAAAGAAAACTAAACTAACAGCAACAATAATTGTAGCGCTTTTAGTCATGTCGAGCTTTATGTTGTTGGCAACTGCTCAAGCTCAGATGACATACAATAACTTGGAAGAAGGGGGTGCTCATACAACAATACCTGCAGGTGTAACTCCTGATTTGACGTTGCCCACAGAAGCATATCTCAGTTTTCGACCTAACCCCGTGGGGTTAGACCAAGTGTTTTTGGTTAACATGTGGCTAACTCCTTCAACACACGTAAGCCGATACATGAAAGACTACACCGTAACCATCCAACGACCTGACGGAACTGAAACTCAAGTAACCATGGACTCATACCGTGCTGACACCACTGCTTGGTTTGAATACGTTGCAGACCAAATTGGCACTTGGAAACTCAAATTCGAGTTCCCTGGCGGCTACTTCCCAGCAGGAAACTACACTACCCACGCAGGTGCTGTGTTTTCGCAACAAGCTGACCAAATTTCCAGCTTTACCCAATCCGTTTACTACGCGCCCAGTTCCACTGATTGGCAAGAACTCGAAGTTCAAGAAGAAATGGTCTATGGATGGCCTGATCTTGGGCTTCCAACTGACTACTGGACACGTCCTATCTCCCCTGAACACAGAGAATGGGCAACAATTTCAGGATGGTACCCCTACACTGGTTTGGGCGGCGGCAACGGCTGGCCAGCAGACACAAACATCTACGCTAGCAACTATGACTTTACTCCCTACGTTCAGGCACCAGAAACTTCTCACGTTGTCTGGAAAGAACCAGGATCACTCGCGGGTCTAGTCGGAAGTGACTGGGGAACATTCTCTTTGCTTGGTGGAGGAGGATTTGGTGGAAGTGTGACTCCCAGTATAATTTTCAACGGACGGTGCTACGGAACTGCAACTAAAGCGATGCTTGATGGAACTTCAGCAACCATGTGGCAATGCTACGACCTAAGAACTGGAGAAATGTACTGGGAACAACAAGCACAAACGACTACAATGATTATTTTTGGTACGTTTGAAATAA
>PIXT01000127.1 GCA_003096235.1 Candidatus Bathyarchaeum sp.
AGGGTCAGGAACTCCTGCTGCAATAGCTGACGGATACCTTGTAGTTTCCAGCTCGGCTGATGGTTACACCTACGTAATAGGCAAAGGACAGACCGAAACAACGGTAACAACTCCTGATGTCGCAGTGGCTAAAGGAAGTGCAATGACAATAAAAGGAACAGTACTTGACATGTCACCAGCACAAGCAGGCACACCATGTGTCTCAAAAGATTCAATGTCTACCCAAATGGAGTACTTGCACCTGCAACAACCAATCGGTGGACTTTGGGGTGACGAAGTAATTACCGGCGTTCCAGTAACACTAACAGCTATCGCTTCAGATGGCACATGCACTGACCTTGGTACGACAATTACAAGCGGTTATTATGGTAGCTTTGGTATGTCTTGGACTCCACAAGAAGAAGGCACCTACGAAATAGTAGCATCATTTGCTGGCGATGAGTCGTATGGAAGCTCAGGAGCATCTGCATTTGTCACAGTTGGTCCTGCAGCAACAGCAGCATCACCAATTGAACAAGAACCACTACTGAGCACTGAACTTGCAATTGCATTAGCCGTTGTCGCTGTAGCATTGATAGCAGTCGTTGGCTTCTTGGTTCTAAGAAAGCGAAAATAAACCAATTTCCATCCCTCTTTTTTTTGGGAGTAAACCCTTCAGAATAAGACGCTGAGAAGGAAAAATACAATGAAAGAGAAATGAAGTTTAGTCCCCTGATTCAAGGAAACTACTCATTGCTCATCAACAATTTCTTGTATTTTTCTCAGTTCAGTCTTGTTCTGGAAATATACATGATTGAAGAATTAAGGGTCTGAAAAAGTTTAGTCTGAATGAAATAAAAATGTGAATACAAATTCCACAGGTTTTTTCATATCTTCAATCCCCTGAAGGTTATTCGGATTAAACCTCAGAAAACCCTTATTCTCACATAATCTAAAGTGGGGTTTAGTTTTTAAAAAAGCAAAATTTCAACAACTATAAATTCTGTGCCGCAACTTGTTTTTTGTAATTACTGGAAGTGACCCAAAAATGAAGAGAATTGTTACTCTTGGTAGAGGGGGAAGCGGAAAAACAACTTTTGTCTCTCTTATGACAAAATATTTCATTAAAAAAGGCCAAACACCAATACTTCTCATTGACGCTGACCCAGACCAAAATCTTTCAGAGATGCTTGGAATTGACCTAAGAGAAGCGGGAAAAAAGACAATCTCTGAGTTGCTTGTAGAAACTTTCCTTGAGAGCGGAGGCACCACAGTTGGAGTACCACCATCTAAAAGAATTGAAAGCAAAATTTGGGAACTTGGACTCTATGAAGGAAAAAACTTTGACTTCATGGCCATTGGAACAAAATTCATTGAGGGCTGTTACTGTCTTCCAAACAACGCCTTAAAAAACGCGTTAGATGGACTGATTAAAACATACGAATATGTAATCATCGATTCTCCAGGTGGCCTAGAACACCTAAACCGAAGAATAGCATCTAAAATCGACGACATGTTTGACATTATTGACCCGTCACAGAAATCTTTCCATCACGTGGAACGTGCATACAAGATAGCCAAGGAAATAAACATAGAATTCAACAACTTTTACATTGTTGGAGGAAACAGGGTACCAGCCAACTTAGAAGAAGAAGTCAGCAAAAGAACAAAACTAGAATACCTTGGAAAAATCGACTACGACCAAGAAGTAGAAAAATTCGTGCTATATGGAAAATCACTTCTTGACCTGCCAGAAACATCACCTGCATACAATTCAGTTAAGAAAATACTCCAGAAAGCGGGATACTGAAAACAAATTCAAATAATTAGCGAAGAAAGCATCAACAGTTATTCATTTTTTGTTGGTGCACTTCGCTCGATAAACTCTTTTTGTGCCATAACAACTTCAGAACTGTCTTTTGATTTTGCATAACCGTCCAGAAACTCGTTGTTCAAAACAAAAAATTGGGGTCCCCACTTGAACTTGGATAACAGTTCGGCTGCTTGTTCACAATAACCTGCAATGTATAGTGCGGCTGCCAAAGCTTCTACAGTGCTAAGTTTTGTTGGAACAGCATAATTTACTGGATTTGCCGCCAAAAGGTACGGAAGGCACCTAGGTTTCCAATTTCCCGAGGACTCAAAAACTGTTTTTGCGTGCACCCAGCTACAGTCTAGGGCTGCTAATCCTCGTTTTTGTATGCGTTCTTTGTCTGCGGGCGAAAATGCTTTTGGTGTAAAAGGGTCAAGAATCACTGCCCCTCGGGGTATGTCTCTGGTTCTGCGAACGACATGAACAAGGTTGTGGCGCTTTAGCTTTAGAGTGCTGCATTTTTTTGGGTCACATTGTTTTGCATGGTAAACGGTAACTGCAACAGAGCTATGGCTGATTCGACCGCACCTCCAGATGTGACATAGGGTCATCTAGTACTACGGGAATCCAATCAAGAAGGTCTGTTGGAAGCATGTGACAGCCTTTTTCTATTGCTACGAAATCTCCTGCTGCGCCGTTAACAAAAGCTCCAGCCACTGCAGCGTTAAAGGGTTTTGTAGCCATTGCAAGTAAGCCTCCAACTACTCCAGACAGCACGTCGCCAGTTCCGCCAACAGTCATTGCAGGGTTGCCAGTGAAATTATACTTCGTTTGAACCCCATCTGAGATCACGTCAACAGGTCCCTTAAGCAGAATAGTTGCACCAAGCTTTTTCGCCGCCTTTTGAACAGACTGCACTTTATCTGCAAAACTGATCGGTAGTTTTTCTCCAGTAAGAATTTCATATTCACGCGCGTGGGGAGTCAAAACTGTGGGGCACCCAAGTTTTCGTTTGAAGTCTGCAAAGGCTTTAAGACCATCAGCATCTAGAAGCAACGGCGTTTTTGTTTTTTCTAATTGCTCAATAATTTGATTAACTACTTCTTTAGTTTCGTTGTGAAGCCCAAGTCCCGGACCTAAAACAACCGCTGTTGCGGACTCCAAATGTTCATGAACTGCTGAAAGGTTACTGGAGCTGAGGTGTTTTCCTTTCAGTTTAATTGTAATCAAAGCGGGAGACATTGAAGATATTGCAGTTGCAGTTTGTTCTGGGTAAGCAATTGTTGCGATGTCAGCTGCTGTTCGAAGAGCAGCAAAC
>PIXT01000128.1 GCA_003096235.1 Candidatus Bathyarchaeum sp.
CATGTTACTCGTGCTTCGGATGGAAAACAGCCGCGTTCGGTTGCGTTTATTCAGTGTGTTGGCTCACGGGACATCAACAAGAACGAGTACTGTTCGGGTTTCTGTTGTATGTATGCGTTGAAGAACGCGGTTTTGCTTAAGGAGCACTACCACGAAGATGTTGAAGTTTACATTTTCTACATGGACATGCGAACCAACTTCAAAGGCTATGAAGAGTTCTACCGAAGAGCTCGGGAGCTTGGAGTCAACTTCATCAGGGGCGGAGTTTCTCAAGTTGTGGAAGACCCCACTACAAAGAATCTGCTCATCCGCGCAGAGGACATGACATTAGGTGAGCCCCTTGAGCTTGAGTCTGAGCTTGTTGTTTTGAGCACAGCGGCGATTCCAAGCAAAGGATCAGATGAGGTTTCAAGGATTCTGAGCATAACACGGGGCGGAGACGGCTTTTTCATGGAAAGCCACCCCAAACTTAAGCCCTTGGACACTTCAGTTGATGGCATCTTTTTGGCTGGAGCATGCCAAGGACCAAAAGACATTCCATACAGCGTTTCTCAGGGAAGTGGAGCCGCAGCCCGGGCTGCAACTGTCCTTTCTCAGCCGACGTGGAAGATTGAGCCTATAATTGCCAGTGTTGACCCGAGTAAATGTAAGAACGTTACGAGTAAGTGTGGTATCTGTGTTTCAAAGTGTCCGTATGGGGCAATTAAGGCAAAGGAAGGCGAGGCGGCTGTTGTTACTGCAGCTATGTGTCATGGCTGTGGAACATGTGTTGCAGAGTGCCCCCATGATGCTATAACTCAACAGCACTTTACTGATGAGCAAATAGAGGCTCAGATTAAGGCGGCGTTAGAGGATAAACCTGAAGAGAAGATTCTAGGTTTTCTGTGCAACTGGTGCAGTTACGCGGGTGCAGACCTTGCAGGAACAAGCCGTTTTGAGTACCCGCCTACGATGAGAGCCATACGGGTGATGTGCTCGGGCAGGGTGGACAAGGACTTCGTGTTGGAAGCTTTCAGGCAGGGCGCAGGAATGGTAATGGTTGGTGCTTGCCACTTGCCCTATGACTGTCACTACATTTCAGGCAACTACAAAATGAAGGCACGCATGGACGCTTTGGCTAACATTTTTGAGAAGCTTGGACTGAGTAAAGAACGTTTCAGAGTAGAGTACGTTTCGGCAGCAGAAGGAGTCAAGTTTGCGGCAATCATGAAAGAAATGACAGAGCAGCTCCAAGCTTTAGGTCCAGAAAAAATCAAAGAAGAAAACGCGAAACTAAAGCCGACAATAGACAGGATGCTGGCAAGAAAGAAGTCTGCATAATTTATACATTTACCAAATATTTGATACATTAAACATTTTTTTGCGCAAGAAATCTGTAATTCGCAGGCAATTTTATGTGTCTGATTCGAAAAAGACGTACAACAGAAAATATAGACAATTGGTCAACTTGACCATCGTCGAGGAATAACACAGTTGCCAAAACATAATCGTTTTGCATCAATTCCAGATGTTGTCCCTCTGGAAAAACAAGTAGTGGGAGCATACAGGAGCAAGTGGTCATGAGTCTTATCAGTCAATGGCGTCGCACAATTAAATATTCACAGCGGTTCATACGTGACAAACATTTTCGCAGTAATGTGTTATACATGTGGAGTAAAACTGCGGATACTGAAACAAAAAACCAAGTTGTTGATGAGCAACTCAAGAAAGCACTTGAAGGAAAAAAAATATTTTTCATTGGCGGATGTGAACTCTCGTTTTTAAAAGAACACTTGGAAAAAAATGTACCATTTGAAACTTTGCATACATTTGACTATGGGGCAGCTTCCAATCCAGTATTCGAAGTGAATGATGAACAAAGTGAACTGTTGAAGTTTAGTCCAGATATTGTAGTATTATCGCATAACCAGCAGATTCGAAGTTATATTCAAGCAATTCAACTCCAAAAAGTTACATATCAGGACCAAGAGGCACAGATACAAGAAATCAAAACAACCTTTGAGGATACAATAAAGACTCTTAGAAAAAAAGGGATTTTTGGTCCCATCATAATTTTTAATTATCCACTGATGTATAGACCAGGCTTAGGTGCTTTTGAGTATCATTCCATTAAAACAGGATATTCGTTAATTGAGTTTCTGGCGAAGTTACAGCTAACATATTATGAAGTTGCAAAGAAGTTCAATGATGTTTTTGTCTTAAATGCTGAACAGGTCTTCGCAAACGAGGGAAAAAACACGCTGATTCGAAAATCTGACTCAGACGGAATCTATGAACACCCAAGTCGCAAAGGGTCCGCATACTTAGGGGATGAACTCTTTGAGGTTCTTAGAATATACTACAAGATTGGAAAAAAAATAAAATGCATAGTCACAGACCTAGACAACACTTTATGGCAAGGAATTATTCAAGACGATGGCGTTTCAGGAGTCAACTTATTACATTACAGACTCAGGATACTTCAAATGTTGCACAGACGTGGGATTATTCTCACCATTGCCAGCAAAAATGACCCAAGTCTTGAACCCCAAGTAAATCAAGTTCTGGGGAAATATCAAAACATATTCACGCTAAAAAAAATTAGCTGGAACGACAAAGCACAATCCATACACGAAATAGCTACTGAATTGAACATTGGAAAGGACTCGATAGCATTTTTTGATGACGATCCATTTAACTTGGATCAAGTGCGAAATCTTTTGCCAGAGGTATCAGTTTATTTTCCTGATAAAATTCTAGACACACTGCAACTTCCAGAGTTTGACCCGGGAATAACTACTGAAGAAGCAAAAAAACGGGGTATAATGTACGAACAACAAAAGAAACGCAAAGAGGATGAAAGCAACTATCGAGGTTCTAAAGAAGAGTTTCTCAAATCTATCGACATGAAATTGTGGATTAGAGAAGCTTCAGAACGCGACCTACATAGAGTTACAGATTTGATAGGAAGAACAAATCAACTAAACGCAACAATAATTCGATTCAAGAAACCTGAAATAATAAATTTCCACAAATCAAAAAACCACAAAATCTACGTAACAAACGTGTGGGATAAATACGGCGAATATGGACTCAGTGGAGTTGCAATCGTCGAAGAAAACAAAGAAACAAAAGAGTGGTCGTTAATCAGTTTCCTCTTTTCATGTCGCGTAATGGGCAAAACTGTTGAACAAAACACATTAGCATTCATTCAGCGTGAAGCTAAAAAAAATGGAATAAAGAAAATTGTTGGCCAATACAAGAAAACTGGCAGAAACTCTGCAATAAAAAGAGTTTTTGAGGAAGCAAACTTCCAAAAGCAAGAATCAAAAGATGATTTTCAGCAGTGGGCATTCAACTTAGAGGAACAAACAACATTAGAATATTCGGAATGGATTAAACTACTGAAATCAGAACCATAATTCCATTTGACTATTCTAGCATGTTTCAAGGAAGCGAAACCGTAGCAAGAGCCGCAACAGTTCTTTCCCATCCGGTACAAAATTGAACCAACAATTACCAGAGCTGACCCAAACAAAGTTTTTGGCTAATTAGTGGGTATGCTGATATAGAGCATGGTTCCGTCGGGTTGGAATTCAGCATGGAAAAGGTCTTCAGGGTCATTGTTTACTTGTTGCCATCCACTTAACAGTAGCGTCATGCCTTGATATCCGCCATATTCTTGCCATTGAGTACTTACATCTAAACTGGTCACATTTGGCCTTGTTCCAGTTTTGTTTTGATATTGTTCACAGGCTTGGTCATAGAACCATTGGAGGCCCAGATTATCGAACTGGCTGAGGGTTTCTTCAGGAGTCTGCTTTTGGAAATACAGTTGAGAAGATGGGAGTCCAATCCAAGGTGTAACACTAGTAACATAGTGGTGCCCCGCACTTGATGCGAATCGGATACCCATGCTTGATGATTCAGCGTAAAAACTGACTTCGATTCTTCCATTTGGACGTGTTGTACTCAATTCTATATCTTCAAGGCTTAAGGTTCCAGAGTGTTCCAAGCTAAAAAGCGTGAATGCTGTGGTTTCTTTGATGCCTTGAACTATCTCAGTTAGCGACACGTATAGGATATTGGGATAAGAGAGAGTGACGTCAGGCGCAGAAGCATCATACGTTGAAGGGTACCCAGCTTTCGTGAAAACGTAGCTTTCAAAGGATGTAAAACAGATGCCAAAAACCATCAAAGAAATCACCAAATATTTCAAGGCTTTTTTGAGTTTTCCGTGGGACAACAACCAAATTATGCTACAAACGAGGAACGATGCAACAATTAGGATTTTTATCCATGAATAAGTGAGGGTGAGCATGGAAAAGAACAGGCCTGCGGCCAGCAAGCCGATAACTATGTTTTTGAAAACTGTTTTTGCGTCGATTGATGCCATCTAGGTCAAGCCACGTTCTAACTACGGGTTTGTGTGAGATATAATACAATTCTTTTGTACAATTGTACAAGTTTGTTGTACATTGCTAGATTGGTCTTTGTTTCCATATTCGGATGCATTCGTAAAACATGACTGCGATTATGGCTAGGCTAACTAGAATTGCGTAACTGCTGCGGATGGTAAATTCAAGGGAGCTTGAAGTCCACAGAAAGGCGACATAGCACAAAAGCAAAATTGAGAAAAATGCAGTATAGAAAATATAACGGGGAAGAATAAAGGAACCAAATTTGATGACTTGCGAAAGAGCTCCTATCTTAACTTCTTTTGCCAATACGTACCCGTCTGGGTTTTTGTGGACTAGCTCTAAATTGCATAGTTTTTCTAAATGGTACACAGCAAGAGTTGGACTTGAAAAGTCAAGATTTCTTTGAATTTCTCTAGCACCTACAGGATTGGGGTGTCTAACTAAATACAGATACACAAGCAGCGTGTTTCCTTTTAGCTCGCCGAATGCTTGAAGTTCATCTTTCTCTTTCAATTGAAACAACAATAAAGGATATGAAAGTAGTATTATTACTTTTTACTGAAACATTTTCTGAAAAAGGCGTTTTTCAACAATATTCTGCTATTAGACTACAAATATGCAGTTGGCAGTGGACAGCACTTTTTGTTTCTTCTTGGATTTTCAGAAAAAAGGCCCGTTCCAACAATGAACTACTATTAGTATACTAATAGTATTCTAATATGATTGTCAAGTTAGCCTTCTGTTTGAGTTACGCCTCTTACCCAG
>PIXT01000129.1 GCA_003096235.1 Candidatus Bathyarchaeum sp.
CATGCTGAGCGCTTGAGGGCCAACAATATAGCCTTCATTCATTATTTCTAAGCCGTTCTTGCTTAGTCTGTCTAAGATTTCTTGATTAGATGCGGCGGCGAAAACTTTTGGCTCTTTTATTGTTTGCCTGTTTTCTATTGGAATTCCGCCCATAGAAACGATTTGTTTAACTTTTTTTGTTTGCCCCCAGTCGACAATTTCTCGCATTATGGCGTATATTGCTGGAGCTGGAATTGCCATTTCAGAGATAACTGCCATCAAGTTTTCGTTTCCGTAAATACGAAGAGGGGCATGGGGTAATCCTTTGTGTAAAACTGCAACCGGTGGAAGCAGGTCCGAGTCCATGTATGCGACCTCTTCCAACTTTAGTTCAGATACTAGATATGATGTTGCTATGAGGCCAACAAGTCCCACGTCAGGTAGCCCAATTAACATCGTAGTGTCAGATGGTATTGTCTTTTTTTCGATGATTTTTACTGTTTCTGACAAACTTTTCCCCCAGTTAGATATTGTTATCTAGGAGAAAAGAATTGTGCTAAAGCTAAATACCTATAAAAGGCGAATCTAATTCTAAGTGGGAGAAATCATGGTTCTGGATAGTCTCGGCTCTTCACTTAACGATGCTCTGCGCAAAGTTTTCAGAGCACCAGTTATGGACGAAAAAACAGTCAAAGAACTAGTCCGCGACATCCAACGCGCACTGCTTCAAGCTGACGTTAACGTTAAGTTGGTTCTCGAGGTTTCAAAACAAATAGAGGAACGTGCACTAAAAGAAAAAGTTCCTCCAGGAGTCTCCCGAAGAGAGCACGTCGTAAAAGTAGTTTACGAAGAAATAACCCGTTTTCTTGGCGAAAAACCTGTACCCTTAAAGATAGAACCTGGAAAACGCAAAGTTTTGATGATGGTGGGCATTCAGGGCTCAGGAAAAACTACTGCAACAGGAAAATTGGCAAAATATTTCCAAAAAAGAGGCCTAAAAACTGGTCTAGTTTGTACAGATACCTACAGACCCGGAGCATATAATCAACTTGAACAGTTGGCTGCGAGAGTTAACATTCCAGTTTATGGTGAACCTAAAGAGAAAAACCCCGTAAAAATAGCTTTGAGAGGTTTAAAACAGTTCAAAGACTATGAACTAGTAATTATCGACACCGCTGGTCGCCACAAAGAAGAGGCCGGCCTAATCAAAGAAATGAAGCAGCTAGAAAAAGCCATAAAACCTGACGAAGCAATTTTGGTCATTGACGGAACCATCGGTCAACAAGCTGCACTTCAAGCTAAAGCACTTCATGAAGCCACTCCAATCGGCTCCATAATTGTATCAAAACTTGACGGTTCTGCCCGAGGTGGAGGCGCCCTATCTGCAGTCGCTGCAATTGGTGCACCGATAAAATTCATCAGCACTGGCGAAAAACTTGAAGACATTGAACCTTTTGTTCCCTCCAGATTCGTAGGCAGATTATTGGGCATGGGTGACCTTCAAAGCCTAGTTGAAAAAGTGCGCGACGCCGAGGTCAAAGTACCTGAGAAAAAAGCTCGCGCCTTTATGAGTGGAAAATTTACACTTACCGACATGTACGAACAGTTTGAGTCAATGAAAAAGGTTGGACCCTTACGACACATACTAAAGATGATTCCTGGAATGAGCTACAACATTCCTGACGACCAAATGAATATGGCCGAAGATGCTCTGAAAAAATGGCGCGTAATTATACAGTCTATGACACCTAAAGAGCGAGAAAAACCCAAAATTCTTTCATCCTCAAGAGTCCGAAGAGTTGCTCACGGTTCAGGCACCACAGAAAAAGAAGTCAAACAACTGCTAACACAATATAACCAAATGAAGAAGATGATGAAAACCTTTAGGCGTAAGAAAATGCCCTTTTTCGGGAAAGGTCTTCCAACCGCTTGACTTTAGTTGCTATTAGTTACATGACTTGTTGTTAGAATCGAGGAAAATTTGATGGATATCCTAAAGAAAGCCCAAGAAATGCTCCAATCACACCCACTTTGTGACCACTGCTTAGGTAGGCAATTTGCTCTTCTTGGTTACGGTTTAAGTGACAAAAAACGGGGAGAAACCTTGAAGCTTCTTTTAACAATGAAAAATCATCAAACAGCGCTTTCTGGTAGCAATGAAGGTTTTTCTAATCTTAGGCTTTTAGCTTCTAACGGTTCTTTTAGTATGGCTGCTGAGATACTAAAAAACATGAGAAAAAGGGCGCGAAAAGAGAAAGAATGTTATCTTTGTCACGGTGTTTTTAAAAGTGTAGATGCGCTAGCTGAATACGCTTTGGAAACACTTGAAGAATATGAATATGCTACTTTTCTTGTTGGTATCGAGTTGCCTATTTCCGTTGAGGAACGGGAGGACGAATTTAAAGCCCGTTTTGAGGTTGCACATGGAGAAAGTATGCGTAACGAATTCAGTCGTGAAATTGGGAAAAAAATTGTCGTGCTTTCAGGTAAACCCGCGGACTACAAAAAACCTGATGTTGTAACCCTCATCAAGCCTTTCACTGGTGAGGTTGTTCTTCAGGCTAATCCTCTTTATGTTCGAGGTAAATACAAGAAACTTGTTCGCGGCATTCCTCAGTCAAAATGGTTTTGCAGAAGCTGCCGAGGAGAAGGGTGTCCTAAATGTGGCGGAACTGGGAAAATGTATTCTGAGTCTGTTGAAGAGATAATTGCAGGTCCCCTTTTGGAACAAACTGGGGGTGAAGATGTGGCGTTTCATGCGGCTGGGCGTGAGGATGTGGACGCTAGGATGTTGGGGTCTGGAAGGCCCTTTATTATTGAAGTTAAAAAGCCTAGAAAGCGTTTCATTGACTTGGACACTCTCTCAAAAACAGTTAATGAACAGGCAAAAGGTAAAGTTGAGATTCTGGCGGTTCGTTCTGCTGTCAAAGACGATGTTAAGCGGTTGAAACGGGGTGAGGGGTCTTCAAAGATGTATAAAGTTTTTGTTGATTTTGACCGCGAAGTCTCAGATGAAGAATTGGCAACTGTAACCGAAACATTAACAAAAGTTAGCATTCGACAGCAAACGCCTTTACGTGTTTTGCATCGAAGAGCAGACCTAGTTCGAGAAAAGTACATATATGAGACACATCTAAAGAGGTTGGCGCCTAACCGTGCAGAGATGAAGATACGTTGTCAAGGAGGGCTTTATATTAAAGA
>PIXT01000130.1 GCA_003096235.1 Candidatus Bathyarchaeum sp.
AGATGGGGCGGCGGTAGCGAAGCCAGGCCAAACGCGGAGGACTCAAGATCAGCGTTTTGATGAGCTATCCTTTCCCATAGGGGTTCGCAGGTTCGATTCCTGCCCGCCGCACCACCATCAAAACCATACAGTTTTAGAAACCGTCGAACAAGAACCTACGTTGAAAACAAAATATCAGTTATAGTGACGAAGAGTTTTCCTTGACGTTGCTATACAGCATTTTTTTCATTTTAGCTCAAGGGCATATAACCCAAAGATTGACACCCTTTTTTTACAGTAGAAACAGCCAAAGTATGTAAAAAGTCAAAGTCACCCCGAACAGCGCTACCCAAACTGGTTTGCTGTAGTCGAAGATTTTTTTGCCGTATAATGGGGCAATTGGGATAGTGTCAAAGAAAGCGCCGATAAGGCACATTGCTAATCCTGTTCCTCCGATAGTTGTGTTGCCGGTTAGCAGCAAGACAAAGAACAGTCCTGCAAACGCCAAAGTCGCTAGTATCGAGAATATTGAAAGGGTTGCGCTGAGTCGTTTGGTCATTTTGGGTGAGTGATTAACGCTTCGAGTGGGAGATGAGAAAGGAACCCTGAACGCAAATGTTGTGATAATAAAGGTAGCAAGACCAAAATACCAGAGCTTAAACTCAGTCCAGACCCCTCGGTGTCTTGCATAGGTTATAGTGAGGAAGGCTTTAGCGAAGCCTACAAGGATGCTTGTGGCAAAGATTGTGGGAAGAACGGTAAAAATGTCTGCCAAACTGCTGACCTTGACATAAGAGAAAGAAAACGCCAAAAGCACAATTGAGATTGCATAGGTAATAAATTCAGACGTAGTTGGCATGAAGATAGACCCAGCCTTTTCATCCACCCTCAATTTGCGTTTTGACGCCACAAAACTTGCCAGCCACTTTTTCAAAACTGAGGGAAGAAGACCACTAAGTTCTTTACTCAATCTGTCAGTTGGCGCCCCAGCTACGGAGATAGCTGCCGCGACAGCTACTGAAACAACCCCAGTTGCAGCCACTGTTGCCACAGTTGCGATAGCGGCGTCAGATGCTGGAGGCACCCAGACATCAGGGATTGAAGTTGACGAATTGGTAGGTTCAACGTAGTTGCCGAAGGCATAAAGGATGTTGTCGTAGGAGCCTACATACATAATTCCGTTAACCACAGATGGAGACGAGAATACTCCACTGCCAGTTGTGTATTGCCAGATGATGTCTCCATTGGAGGAGTCCAGAGCATAAACTACCCCGTTCGGGTAAGCTCCTATGTAGACCACGCCGTCGGCTACTGCAGGTGAGGAATAAACTGAGCTTCCTGTTGCACGGGACCAAATCAAGGCTCCTGTGTTTGCGTTCAAGGCGTACAGGTTTTCGTCTTCTGAACCCACATAGACCATTCCATAGGCAACAGCAGGAGAAGAGGATACTCCGTTTCCCGTTGTGTAGTTCCAAATTTGTGAGCCAGTAACAGCGTTGAATGCATAAACATGCCCATCGGTTGAACCAATATACACAATGCCGTCACCAACTGCAGGGGAAGAGTTTGTGTATGTGTCTTCATCTGCGGTAAATGACCTCCAAATTTGGTCTCCGGTCACTGCATTTAATGCATACAGATAGCCATCTTGTGAACTTACGTAAACAACGCCATCAACAATAGCAGGTGAAGAGCGAATATGGCCTCCAGTTGTAAAGCTCCAAATTTGTTGTCCTGTTGCTGCGTTTAATGCATAGAAAATGTTGTCGTTTGAGCCAAAGTAAACAACCCCATCATAGACAACAGGGCTGGACCATGTTTCGGCGCCCGTGGTGAAAGTCCAAACCGTGCTGCCGGTAGCGGCATTCCAAGCGTAGAGGTTAAAGTTTCTGCAGGTGAAGTAAACAATTCCGTTTGCGACGGCTGCCGATGACCAAACTTCACCCTCTGTTGGGCGTGTCCAAATCAAATCGCCTGTGGTTGAGTTTAAAGCGTAAAAATCTTGGCTGAATCCTGCGCCCACATAGACCACACCGTCTTGCACTGTGGCTGCTGAGCGAATGGCGGACGTTGCCGTGTAGGTCCAAGCAATCGAGTTTGTACGGGGAGCAGGAGAAGTTGAATACCTGGAGCTAGCAAAGTCGTGGCCAAACATGGGCCACCAATCCCCGGGCATTTCAGCTTCGACTACGGCTGTTTGAAACGTCAAGGTGGTTAAAAACAAAAGTAAAAAAACGATAAATGTTGATGCAAAAGTTTTTTTCATTCCCTTGACTTCTCCTACGATAATGTTGAGTTGTGTTGTTGTGAGGCATATTTAAGCATTAACTAGGCGTCACGAATACAAAAAACAAAGATCCACAGTCAATTTTTGCCCGTAGCAAACCGTCAACAGGCTTTCTGCTTTTGGGCGGGAAATTTTCAACTAAATTAAGAAAATGAAAAGATAAACCGAAATCACTTTAGATTTTTTTAGAAGTTAATTTGATTGTTTAAGAGTTTCTTGTATATTGTGTTTTTTTTGCATATGTAATAAATATCGGAACAATCATTCTGCTTCGGCATCAAAACATGATTATGAAGATTGAGGAGAACGGTGTTATGGATAAAAACAAAATGATGATTTTTGGTATTGTGGCTGTTTTAGTTATAGTTGTTGCAGGTTTCACATTATTAAATAACGAAGGAGCCAGCGAAACAAATACTGATGGAGCAAATGAGGGTTCGTCGGTTGATGACGGCACTAATGGTGGCTCAAATCAAGCTAACAATATTGTTGGAAACTGGACCTTTGTGAGTGGAACCCAAAACGGGGAGCCAGTAACTCATATTGTTTCAGGGTGGGTTAACTACAAAGCTGACGGCACTTGGGTGTATTTCTTTGATTACGGTTACACCACAGTAGATGCTGAAGGAACCTGGCAAGCCCAAGACGGAGAACTATACTGGGGAACCAACGGAAACGAAGTTAGCGACTGGTACTCCTATGACAGTTATCAGTTCGTGGACGGCGATTTAGTAATCACATCTGATAACTCAGAAATGATTTACAGAAGAGTTTAATTCTCTTCTTTTTTCCATTTTTTACAGTACACTAGTTTTTTGACAAATAAAACGTAGATTTTATGCCAAGACCCAAAAGATAATAGTCTCTGAAGCAAAAACTGGGTTATGAACCAAAGTTTGGAAACTTTAATTCGAATAAACAGAGCCCAAGCAAAACCTGCAGTTAAAACCCTTTCAGCCGCCTTTATTGATTACCCGCTTTTGCAGTATTATTTTCCTGATGATTTAACCCGAAAAAA
>PIXT01000131.1 GCA_003096235.1 Candidatus Bathyarchaeum sp.
AAATTTTTCTGATAATCAAAAGGTGTGCTTGGGAACGTTCCGCCCATAATAATGAGTTCAATCTTGTCAACTTTGTGCCCAATAGCTTCCAATTGTTCAATTCGAGTCTTAACCTGTGCATAGGGATTATACTCGTTTTGAGCACCACGCAATGCAGCAGGCTCATGACCAGTGTAGCTTTGAGGAGAACCTGAAGTTGGTCCGCCTGGACAGTACGCACAGGCCAGTTCTTGGGGACATGGTGAAGGTTTGGTCATTACGGCAACCACAGTGACGCCGGAAATTGTGCGAACAACCTTTCGTCTAAGAACATGAAGCAGTTTGACGCTTTCTTCTGGTTTAAGATGTTGAATGATTTCTGCGTTAGAAGGAACTTTGCCAAGGCTGTATTTTCGTGCAATCTTTAGTTTGATGTAATCTAGGTCTTTTTTTGTGGGATTTGCTACGTCAAGCAAGTCTTGGATAATCTCGCGGTAAGCTTTGGCAGACATCAGTTTCCATCTACAAAATATAAACAAATGCTTGTAAATAAGCAAACAGTAAAACTTGTTATACCTAATAGAATCAGCATTCTATTGAACTATAGGCTATCACAAAATTGATGATAAAACAATTTAAAAAAATAAATTAAATAACATAAATTATAATTTTGCTACGTTAATCGACAAAAAATGATGATGTGCAAAACCTTATATTTTGAACGAATGATAAATATCGCTCGTTGATGGGTGCAGGTCGAAAAAAACCTTACTCTCAGACAACCAATTGAGCTTGATTCAAGGGGGAGATCAATGATTTCAGTTGCAAGCCAACACGTAAAGAAAGCCATTATCAATAATTGGATTTTCGGATTCTATAAATCGTTTGAGGTTAGCTTTAGCTCTCTCCTTTTCGGTGCCGCCTAAAATCGACCTAAACTCAGCTACAAAAAATAGAAGGAAAAAAGGAGAAAAAAGAATGAATATCGCGATAAATAAAACTAAATTTTCAGCAACGATAATTACTGTTTTGTTAGTAATTTCAGCTTTTATGATGTTAACAACAAACATCCAAGCTCAAGACATCGAATTCGCTGTACCCGTTTCTGGACCATTACCTGCAGGTGAAACCCCTAGCGTTTACGTTGATGTTTCTGCACACCTTAGCTTTAGACCTAATCCAGTAGGCTTAGGAGAAACATTCTTGGTTAACATCTGGACCACGCCAGCAGTTTACTCGGGAAGGTATCATCCTGACTACAAGATTACAATTACAAAACCTGGTGGAGAAGAGACTAGTTTCACAATGGATTCATACCATGCTGACGCAACAGCATGGTTTGAGTGGCTAGCTGATGAAGTAGGAGATTGGACAATCAGGTTTGACTTCCAAGGAACCTACTTCCCCGAAGGATACTACGAGGGTCTCGGAGTATTTGGAGGCGGTCCCACCTTGCTAGATTCAGCATACTACAGACCAGCAACATCTGGCGATTGGACTCTCACAGTACAAGAGGAATTAGTTTACGGTTGGCCAGAACCCGGAATCACAGAGGACTACTGGACAAGACCAGTACAAGTTGAACACCGCGACTGGTGGCCTTCTCTAGGAAACTATCCAGCAACAGGATATGACGGAACAGTTGACCCAAACTGGGACACAGTCTACCCAGATACTAACCCCTACTGGAGTCAACAACACAAATTCACACCTTGGGCTGAAGGCCCAGACAGTGCACACATTGTCTGGAAACGTCAGGATGCAATCGCAGGTATAATTGGTGGTCAAGCAAAAACATTCGGATTAACCGCATCACCAAGCACTCCAACCATAATATATTCTGGACGCTGTTACGACTCATACCAAAAACCAGTATCTGGCGGACAAATAATGTTCAGATGTTATGATCTTAGGACGGGTGAATTATACTGGGAAACTCCCGCATCATTTTACACCTACATGTGGTTTGGTCTATTTCCTAGAACTGTTCCACTAGTGCCTAACATTATTGAGTATAATGCACCAACGCAATCCGAGGTTCCTGGAGCAGAAGCAGCTGGAACTTGGTCAGTAAATCTCATAACAATATCAGGTGGAAGGTTGTACAAATGGGACCCATGGTCTGGAGAGTTGACATGTAACGTATCACTTGGTGTAAGTGACGCTACTTTCTACAGAAGTGCAAGTAAACGCGACACATTGCCAATGGCATTAAGTGTTCAGAACATTGGTAACCAAACAAACCCTGAATACCGTTTGATACAATGGACAACCTCTGGAACTAGCAGTAACTTTGCAAGCAGAGTTATCAGTAACACAACTTATGCACGAAGTAGTCTACCAAGTTTAATTGATTGGGAAGTTGGACTTGGTGCAGATGTGGCTGGTATTTCTGAGGCTCAAGTATATGTTGGACAAAGCATAACTGGTTACGACCTTTGGACCGGAGAAGAACTATGGACAAAGGAAGTAATGGGTGAACCAATGTACAGCAGGTCTTGTGGAATTGCTGATCAAGGAAAAGTTGCAATTCTTTCAGCAAGAGGCTATTACATAGCATATGATCTTGCTACAGGCAATTTGGCTTGGACTGGAGAATCAATGGATTATCCATGGGCATCTTGTGCTTTTGGTGCATACTCAGCAATGACGGCTTATGGCATGATATTCCGTGAAGCTATGGACGGAATCTATGCTTACAGCTGGGACGATGGAAGCATCGTTTGGAAGTATGAAGCAGACGCAAAAGCAGTCTACGAAACTCCATACACTGTAGAAAACGCGAAAACAGTAATGCCATTCTACTCTTTCGGCGTAGGCGGCATCATTGCTGACGGTAAATTCTTCACATGGAACTATGAGCACACAGAAAGCTGGCCAGTAACAAGAGGCTGGAGCATCCACGCAATTGATGTCTTCACTGGAGAAGCCGTGTGGGACATGATGGGATGTACAACTCCTGCAGCTGTTGCAGATGGCTATCTGATCGGCGGTAACAGATATGATGGCTACCTCTATTGCTACGGTAAAGGTGAAAGCGAAACAACAGTTTCTGCACCTGATGTTGCAGTACCTTCAGGAACTTCGATGACAATCAAAGGCAGTGTTCTTGACCTATCACCTGCTCAGCCAGGAACTCCATGTGTTTCAGCTGAAACCATGGATACCCAAATGGAATACTTGCACATGCAGATGCCAATCGGTGGACTATGGGGCGACGAAATAATCGAGGGCGTTCCAGTCACTTTGAGCGCAATTGCTAATGACGGCACTTATGTTGATCTGGGCGTTGTTACTACGGACGGATACTCGGGTACATTTGGTCTTACATGGACTCCAACAAAACAAGGAACATACAAGATCATTGCCTCGTTTGAAGGAGATGCATCGTATGCCAGTTCATCCGCAACAACATGGGTAACAGTAGGTCCAGCACCAACACCAGCAGCACCAATTGAACCAGAAGAACCCGTAACACCAGAGGAACCAGAGACACCAGAAGAACCTGAAACTCCTGAAGAACCAGAAACACCCGAAGAGCCTGAGGAACCTGAACCAGAAGCAACCGCTGAAACCCCGTTGATCTCAATTGAAATGGCAATAATCATTGCTGTTGTCGTTGCTTGCGTTGTCGGCGTAGTTAGCTACTGGGCAATTCGGAAAAGAAAATAACCACCCTTTCTTTCCCTTTTTTTGGGAAATAAAAATCGGAATTGGAGGACCTGAAAAGGTTTAACTTGATTAAAGCTGAAAAACATCAAAGCGATTGTAGCTGTCGCGGGTTTTGTAAGCTTTCTCCTCATTATTGTCCAAGTTAAATCTCGGGAAACCCTCCAAACCCACAATTTTTTTCTAGTCAGTTGGAGTGCAAACTGCAGAGAATCCCTTAAGTTGCTCGTTTGTAGTTAGTGCAACAACGTTTAGCTTTGCGTCCTGTAGAATAGAAACAAAACTTTCGTGAGTGAACTTCTTTTTCAGTCCAGTTACAGCAAAAATAGCTGTTGTTTTGGCTGTGCGTTTCATTTCAATAACCGTTAGTTTTGGTTCAGGCATATTCTGCAGAACAGTTACAGCAAAAATTTTGTCGAAAACTTGATCAACAAAAGGGACATTATCTGCATCGGCACGAATAAGAAATACGTTTGAAAACATTTTTGCTCGCTCTTTAGCTTCTTTCAATGCTTTCTGAGACACGTCTAACCCTGCAACCATCTTGACTTTTTGTGCAACATGGGAAAAAAGAAAACCAGTTCCACAGCCAAGGTCTAAAACGTAGTCAGATGGCTCAAGGTTCATGAACTTTAGAAGGGCTTCAATTTTGGCATTCTGTTCTCCTAAGTATTGAACATTGTATATTTCGGCTTGCTGGTCATAATGACGCATTGTCCGCTGTTTCTCTTTCCAAGGTTGCATGTTTCTCAGAAGTTTTATCTATCTTCACATTCTAAACATTGTCGGCGCACCAAATGACAAACCGAAAACCTGTAGACACCTTAGAAAATCCAACAAATGAAAAGGCAGCGGAGTTCGTCAAATCTGCAGTTTCAGAGCACAAAACAGTAATTCTAGTGGGCAACTGCTGGGTAAACTACAAAGGAAGAGCCAGCTCAAAACTGGAACCAGGGGAACGCATTGTAATGATAAAAGATGACGGGTCGGTTCTGGTTCATCGTTCAACGGGATATGTACCTGTTAACTGGCAGCCAGCTGGTTGCATGTTTCAAACCACTGTCAAGGGTGACAACTTACAGGTTAGAGCTACTCGACGAAAGCCACATGAATCGGTCACCATCTCTTTTGACAACGTTTTCTTGGTTTCTTCTATGAGATTGCTTGACCGATGAGAATTTTCGCTACACGCAAGCGAAGCAGACATGCAAAAAGCAATACTGATTGACCCATCTATTTTTGAAGAGAATTTCACGCCCATCAGTTACGAGAAGAAAGTTGAACCAGGATTTGTTGACGTTTACGGCGTGGATGTTAACGGTAAACTTGTTGTTGTAGAGTTGAAAAGGAAAACTGCAGGTCGTAATGCTGCGTTACAACTGGCAAAATATGTAGAATGCATCAAAACCATCGCAAACAGGGAGCTAAGAGGTGTCCTCG
>PIXT01000132.1 GCA_003096235.1 Candidatus Bathyarchaeum sp.
AGACGTTTTTTCAAAGGGTTTCACTGAAGTACAGGAGAACGACACGGTTTCTTCTGTTCAATCACTTTTCAAAGAAGGAATGCCGCCCGTTTTAGCGGTCTTTGATAGCAAAGAAAATTACAAAGGGGTTCTTTCTCAAAAATCGATAAAGCGATCCAGTTTTGATGCATCCGGAACCAAAGTAAAAACTTTAACACAATCAGCGCCAGCCGTTACCCTACAGGATACGTTAAGCAAAGTTGCTAAATTAATGATCGAAAGCGAAAGCAGGCAACTTCCAGTTTACAGTGAAAATAAGCTCTTAGGTTTTGTAACTGATGAGGATGTTATCCATGGCGCTATAATGGAGCAATGGGGCAACACACGTGTTGAAGAAATAATGACCAAGAAACCGTTTGTCTTAGAAGAAGACGAATCACTAGGGGCAGTTCTGAGCCTTTTAAAAAGTGAGGGCCTCTCTCATGTTCCTATAGTCAAAGATGGCAAACTTGTGGGCATTATAGGAATTTCCGATATCATTGATAATATCTTTCAGCCCAAACAAGTGCAAAGGTTTGGAGAAAGGGTAGGCCAAAAAGTCTCTGCCCTGAGCATCCCAGCAAAGGGTATTATGGTTCAGCCAGTAATCACTATTTTACCTGAATCCAAATTGCGCGATGCAGAGGCACAGATGCACAAATTCAACATCTCCTCCTTGGTAATAATCGACAAAGGAAGACCTGTAGGCATCATAACTAAGCGGGATTTTCTTGAACCTCTTGCGCAAATGGAAAAACCAGCGGAAAGGCTTACTGTGCAGTTTTCAGTAAAAGACGTGGAAATTGACGAAATTCAACGCGGCGCAGTTATGGATGACTTCGACTCTTTCACCCATAGATACGGCGACACCCTAGAGGCAGGCACCTTATTTGTCTATATGAAAACGCATGGCACAAACTTCAAGGGCGATCAGTTAATTCACTGCCGACTTCAATTTAGAACAAGGAAAGGTGCGTTTTTCAGTTCAGGCGAAGGTTACGGGGTTGAACAGACCTTTAAAATAGCCTTGGACCGGCTTGAGGGTCAAATTGTGAAAAGCACTGAATTAGCAAATGACCATGACTTTCTACAGGGTTATCTGAGGCGGAGATTTCCGTTGACTTAATGCCGCCTGAACCCGCCCTTGCGGTTTAGCTGTTTGTATTTACATGAGCGGCTGTAATCGTTAAAAGTCAAGCGACTGGTCTCTTTTTTCTTTGCCCCTTAAGAAGTTTAAATACGCTGTTACAGTAACATGTTAGTGGAGATTTCATTTATGAGCAGTTTTTTAGTGTCTTTACCCCCAAATTGGGCTGATTTTCTGAAAGGTGTAGCTTATGACCATGATATTGATGTTAGTTTGGTTATTGGTGGATTGTGTGATTGGGTTTTTTCTAGCCCTCAATACAAGAGACAATTTGAAGTTTGGTTGAATACTGTTTATCCGCTAAAAGGTCAAGCTGAAGATAGAGCCAGAGCTAAAGGTGAACAAGCAAGCATGCGTGAAGAAGCACAGCAGGATGCAGCCGAAGAAGAAGTCCATGAGGATAGAGACTATAGTGAAGACAGAGAGCTGCGCTCTTAATAGTGCAGGTCTAACTGTCTTTTTTATATTCCCCATCTCCATGACCCAGTGTACACGGTATCAGCAAAGTATGAGCAGCAAAGTTGGTGGTGGTTCATGCCAGATAAAACCATTGTGAATTGGCAGGGCACTTGGCAAGACGGAATAGTCAGACAAACAAGCTACAGATACACACCGTAAACTCCAGTAAATATCCCCCATTTTTCTTTTTTTGAGTATTTAGCGATTTCACGATTTTTCTGAATTTTCTAAAATAAAATACATGTTATAATGCACCATTGTCTATGAAGCTTTAGCAGTTCGGCCTAATGATTTCTAAACCATTGGCAAGCGACCAATAAAAATAAATACAAATTTCCATAAAAAAAGTGTTAACTGGAAAGTTAATAATGACTAACGATGAGAATACTGAACTGCTACTTGGTTTAGGTTTAACTCTTAATCAGGCTAAGGTTTACTTAGCAGTACTTAAACTGGAGAAAACCACAGTTGGGCAAGTGGCAAAGTATTCGAAAGTACGTAGGGAAGATGTCTACAGACTTTTGCCAGCACTCGAAAAAATGGGTTTGATTGAGAGATTGCTGGGTAAACCAACGGAGATCAGGGCCACCCTTATTTCAGATGCCTTAACTTTGCTAGTAGCAGAGGAAAAAAATAGAGCCGATGAACGATTAACAGGTATGCGCAACATGGTTCAAAAGTTATCCCTCAAGGAGTGGAAACAACCGCCTCTTGGAGAGGAAAGCATCTACATACTGATAGCGGAAAAGAAAGCAATTGTAGCTAAGACTGCAGGGCTGATTAGTAACTCAAGAAAAGAAGTCGCGTTGATTGCAGACAAGGCAAGAATCATGCCTATTTTAGCTACGTTTTCAGACGAATATAAAATGGCAATAAACAGCGGTGCTCAAATTCGACTCATTCTAGAAGGAGACACCCCTGATGTTCTGCTTAAAGAAAAAGTGAAAAAAACCATTGGAACCAATTCAGTTCACATAGGGTTTCATCATGACCCTTTAAATCACTTTATTATGTCTGATGATAAAGAGGCTTTAATTACCACCGCCAAAGAAAGCGGATTAGGTGAAAGTCCTTCTTTGTGGACCAACAACCGCAACCTTATCGGTGTACTTAGAACAAGTTTTGAGTCTGACTGGGAAAAAGCTGAAAGCTAACCCCTTCTTGTTTGCTGTGCTGCTTGTCCCTAAATTGGAAAAACTTTTTAGGGAACAAGGTATAGCATCAAATGCACAGCGCCGCTCTTAACTTCAAAAAGCAAACCGTTAGTTCAGCTATTAACGGCTGTTTCGTCTGCTGTTGATGGGGCGCCCCAGTCACACGGTTTCTTATTATACGAACACCATAAAATTGTTGTAAGAGATGAAAATTAATGGCAGATATTTTTGATATTGCAGTTGAGGCAGGCGGCTTTAAAACATTCGTAGCCGCAGTACAAGCAACAGGATTAGTAGAAACACTAAAACAAAAAGGGCCGTTTACAATTTTTGCGCCAAATGATGAGGCTTTTGAGAAACTTGGCACAGTTGATGAACTAATGAAAAATATTCCAAAGCTCAAGGCTATTCTCATGTACCATGTTGTTATAGGGAAGTTTACAGTAGACGAAATAGGTCAAATGGAAAGCTTGTTAACTTTTCAAGGTCAAGAAGTTAAAATTGATGCCGTCCACTGGTGGTCTACTCACTA
>PIXT01000133.1 GCA_003096235.1 Candidatus Bathyarchaeum sp.
AACTGTTTTCTTTCAAAGCCGTCTTTTGAGGCAACCACAAGCTCTCCGGGGTTCACCTCGAAATTAAAATCAAAGCTGTTAATGTCTAAGCCCACTGTTTCTGAGGATACGGCGCAGGTTTTGCCGTTTTTGCTGCAGCCACAGCATAGGGGTCTTATTCCTTGGGGGTCTCTGAAGGCGAAGAGTTCTCCTTTTTCTGTCATTCCCGCCACAGAGAATGCGCCTTCGATTTCTTGCATGCATCGTTTTACGGCTCCGGCTAGGTTGCCGTCTTTTCCTTGTCTTAGAAGTTTTTTGGATATTAGTTCTGCGTCGTAGTTGAATCGAAAGTTTGGGTGTTCTTCTCTTATCTCTTTTATTATTTCAGGGGTGTTGACGACGTTGCCGTTGAATGCGATTGCTATTTGTTTTTCTCCTTTTTTCTCTAATATTGGCTGGGTGCTCTTTACCAGTGAGGCATAATCTGTTCCGCCAGATGTTGAGTATCTGACGTGTCCTAATCCGACGGGTCCTGGGAGTTCTGTTAGCCATTTTTGGATTTCTTCCTTTTTTATTTTCGGAACTAGATCTAAGCCTTTTTGGCTGTGGAATGTTCCGTCGTAGGTGAGGAAGCCGTGGGATTGGTGACCGCGGTGGTTTTGTGAGCGTAGTCCCCAGTATACGTATGGAAACACGGGTTTGTTTGTGAAGTCTTGTGCTGCGAAAACCCCGCATGCCTCTTTTAACTGTTCGAGCATATTTTCCACTATTCAAATGTCCTATTTATCAATCTTTACTACAATTTTAAGGCAAAATTTGGGGTGAAAACTTTGGTGCTCTTTTGTTTGAGCAAATTGTTTGCGTAGTAAAAATATGTTGGATAGCATAATATTGTGATTGTGGGGTTATTGCCTGTATTATCGTAAGGTATATATGAATTATCGCTGTTAGCTTTTCGGTCAAGGTGTTTTCATGAGGAACATACTTGTTAATGGTTCGAAACAGACGCCGCTTGATAAGCAACCCGTAGAGATTGTTGAGCGCAAGGGTGTCGGTCATCCTGATTCGATGTGTGACGCTATCATGGATCAGGTTTCAGTGGAACTAAGCAAAGCATACCTGAAAGAATTCGGAGCGATTTTGCATCATAATACTGACAAGTCATTGCTTGTTGCTGGAGATGTGGAGTGTAAGTTCAGCGGAGGAGTGGTGAATGAGCCTATGCTTCTTATTTTCGGTGACAGGGCAACTTTTGGAGCTAACGGAAAAGATATTCCTGTTAACGAAATCGCTATAAAAACTGCAAAGACGTGGTTGAAGGAGAACATCAGGTTTGTTGATCCTGAAAAGCACATGAAGTATCAGATAGCGATTAGGCAGGGTTCTCAGGGGTTAACTGACATTTTCAAGAGAGAAACTTGCGTGTTTGGAGCTAACGACACTTCTGCTGCTGTAGGCTATGCGCCGCTGACTCGTACAGAGAACATGGTTTTGGCTACTGAACGTTACATTAATTCTAAAGAGTTTAAGAAACGGTTTCCTGTGAGTGGGGAAGACGTTAAGGTTATGGGCTACAAGAACGGCAATGTCTTGAATTTGACTATTTGTAATGCTTTTGTTGACCGCTTTGTTTCTGACGTGAAAGATTACATGCGCAAAAAGGCTGAAATTGTGGCTGATGTGCAAGAGTGGGTGAACAAGAAAGCTGCCTTTGATAAGGTTAACGTCTACCTGAACACTTTGGATGTTGACGACCGTGGTGTTGGCGGTGTCTTTTTGACTGTGCTGGGCACATGTGCAGACGGCGCGGACTCTGGTCAGGTCGGACGAGGCAACAAAGTCAACGGAGTAATCTCACTGAATCGTCCTATCGGCACTGAAGCGGCTGCAGGAAAGAATCCAGTCAGCCACGTAGGAAAAATCTACAACGCATTGACTCACCAGATTGCACGAAAAATATGTGAAGATGTCCCAGAAGTTGCAGAAACCTGTGTTTGGTTGCTTAGCCAAATCGGAAAACCAATCGATCAGCCCGCTATTGCTGCTGCACAAGTGGTCATGAACGACGGAGCGACACTGGACAAGAAGATTCAGAGCAGAATAAATGAAGTAATCGATGCACAACTAGCAGACATAGAAAACTTCTGCGAAAAGTTGACTTACGGAAAAATTTCAGTCTGGTAGAAAACGCCAGACTCCATCTTTTCTTCGTTTTCTTTTTTTATTTTTCTAGTTTCTAGTTTTTGTTATTGCTTGCATTTCCAGAAAAAACCTATTTTTTAACAATGTTCTGCTATTAGTATTCTAATATGGTCTGTTTTTGCATGTTTCTTTGCTTTCCCCCGCATGCGCTACAACCAAGTGTCAGAGCTATTTGTTGCTCCTAAAAACCCAAATTTTTATTTTATATTGATGCGTTATTATTGTAGTGAAAACGTTTCAACTTTCATCAGATGTGAAAGTGTTTTGGGGGTTGTTTGATGACTAAAAAAATATTTAGTTGCACTGGTTGTGGTGAGCCAATCACAGTTTATCCGCCGGATGATATGCATCTGGATGCTGCAAGAAACAAAAAAGACTTGGTGCAAGGTGACGTGATTGAAATTCCGTATGAATGCAAAAAATGCAAAGTAATAAATGTCATATATTGGGGTTTTCATAAACTGCCAAGCGGGGTAATAATCTAGCCTATTTTCTGTTTCCTTCTTTGTTCTGGTTGTGGGTTTCTTTTATAGCCATCCTAATTTGTTTGCGTCAACCTCAAATTTGCATTCTTGCAGTTGCTTGATTAGCTTAAAGTACCACCCAGTTTTGTATTCGATCCAAAGAACTCCGTTGTATTGGTTTGGAACTTCGAAGTCTTTCTTTTTGCGGTAAATTGCGACAACGTTTTGTTTTCCAAGTCTTCCTAGAAAATAGCCTAATTCGAAAATGACGTTTTGTTTTGCTTGCTGTTTTGCTTCGTTTGGAGTTTTTTCTTTGGGGTACGCCAGATCGTCTGGGGATAAAAGAACTACAGCAAAGGAAACGTGGTTGTGTTCAGTGATTTTTTCGATTAATGTTTGTTGGTTGTTTTTTGTTTCATGTAAAATGATGGGGTCAAGCTCTAGTTTTTGTAGTGTTTGGGTTGCATCGTTTTTCATTTCGGTGTCGTTTCCGTGAACTAGAAAAATTTTGTTTGATCTAACTTGATTATTCAATCTAGCATCGGAAGCAGGTGGAGTTAGCAGTAGTTTTACTTTTCGTAACAGGCTGTTGGATTCGTTAGTGACTTCTCTTAGTTTTGCTTGCTCTGCTTTACTAAACCCAGAATTAAATGATTGATCGCTAAACGGGACGTCTTCGATAGCTTTTAGTTCTTTATAAAATCCTAGAGTTTGGAGGTCTTTTAATATCCTGTTATGTGTTTTTATGTAATTTTCGTAGCTGCCCCAAAATTCGTTAGAAAAATCTTCTTTTGAACTGCAAGCAAGTGTTTCCAAATCTACTATTAAAGAACCAAAATCTATCGCCATTTCTTTAACCACTTCTAAAAACTATTTTCTCTGCCCAGTATATTACCAATTCTTACTTTTTGCATGTGTTTACTAATGATTTTGGATTTACATCTGTAGTTCACAACACATATTAAACAAATTCTAACACACTAAAACTTGAAAACGTATGTCCCATGCAATAAAAAAAGCAAAGTCGCTCCTTGCCCGAAACGAAGCGGTTGAACGTGCTAAATCACTTCTTACCAGAAAGGAAACTGTTGAGTGGACTAAATCACTTCTTGTCCGAAAGAAAAAAGCTGAACCCGCCAAGCCTCTCCTTATCCAACAGCAAAGTGTTGAACAACCGCATGAATCAAAGTTGATGATATGCACTGAAGTTCTTTGCACCTTGGTTTCTGCTGGTCCTCTTACTTTAACTCGGTTGTGTGATAAGTTTGAAATGAGCACATCCCGTTTGGAGCCCCATCTAAGGCTTCTGTGGAATCGGGGTCTAGTTGAGGAACAAAATCTTGGCGCTGATGATGCCCATTATGTTGTGACTCAACGAGGTTTGAACGTGCTTAAGGTCATTGGTCCACTAGTTAAAGAGGCACACAAGATTCGAATGCACGATTTTGAAGTAGTTTCAAATGCGCTTTCAGGCGCAGGCATTCCTTAGAACTTGACGTGACCATAAGCGGCTGTTCGGGTTCAAAACCTTTAGGAAAGCCAATCATGTTCTTGCTTGGGTTTTCTAGAAAAAACACTGTTTTTACTTTGCGAAAGAAACGACATATGTAAGAACTGTGGAACAACAATGCATCCAACTATAATCTTTTTAACTGTTTCACTACAGATTAGATAAAGGAAACATACATCGGGAAAGTATGACACATTAAAACTTGATTATTGAACTATGAAGGTTGTAGGATGCTAGAGATTCTTTTGAATATTTTGGTAATCGACCCAGATGATTGGTCAGGAGATAATCTCGTAAACCAACTGAAACACAGCAATTTTGTTGAATCAGTAAAACGTGTTAAAGAGTTGGACAATGCTAGATTAATTTTGGAAAAAGAAGAAATTAACACTATTTACATTGACCCAGTTTCGCTAGGATTAGATGAAGCTAGCGATTTTGTGTTTGAGGTTAGGCGTAATTTTCCAACAATACCTTTTACTTTATACTTTGACCTTAAATTAATTGGCAAGATTGGAGACCTAATATATAGCGGAGAAAGACATCGATTTCGCCATTACTACCAACTTGACAAATTTACAAAGCCCGACAGTTTCAATGCTGAAGTAAAATATTCCCTTGAACGTTGTCTAACTTACCTCATTTGGAATATGAGACTCGAACAGATTTCAGATAAGCTTCAGGTTACACGTTCGCTTGTAGAGGGCAGACAACTTAGAGAAACAATGAGGGGCATAAAAAGAGAAGCAAAGACTCTAACAAAAGGAGAGACAAAAACAAAGATAATTGAAAACACAAAAAAACTTGAAACCCAAATTAATGAATTGAAAAAGAAATTGGATGAAGAAACTAAATCTATACATGACATTATAGGTAAAAGCAAGGGTTTCCTTGGATGGAGAGATTACGTAACAGACATAGGGCGTTTGAAGGATACCCACGTATTGAAACAAGAGTTCAATTCCGAGATTAGAAGACTTGATGAAAAAATAGAGCACAAAACAGACTCTCTTAATACAAGAATAGAAGACCTCAAAGCAATTAAGTTCTGGTCTAAAAGAACAATCCTTGAAATAATGTTGGCAATTTGGGGAGCTATCGTGTCGCTTTATGCGGGTGGATTTCTAAAATTCTGACTTAGACCTTTTG
>PIXT01000134.1 GCA_003096235.1 Candidatus Bathyarchaeum sp.
ATATATCTTTAAGTAAAAATAAGTCATAAGCAAGGCACATGGGGTGAACTTGTGAGAGAGGCAATAATTTTGGCTGGAGGCGAAGGGTGGAGACTGAAACCTGCAACTTGGGTTCCAAAACCGCTCTTGAAGATAAACAAGAAAACCTTGATTGATCACCAGATAGATTGGCTTCGTTCTCACGATTTTGAGAACATAGTTGTGGCGTCCAATCGAACTGATCTCACAAAAGAGCCAGTTACATATTCGTCAGAAGAGGATAGTTTAGGAACTGGTGGCGCTACAAAAAAAGCCTTTGAGCACATTAAAGGAAAAGTAGCGTATGTGATGAATGTGGATGATCTTGTGTTTTATGACCCTAATGAGCTGTTCGATTATGCGGGCAAGGGTGCAGGGTTACTTTTGGCTAAGCCTCAGATACCGTTTGGCAAGGTCACTTTAGCGAATGGTATTGATGTTATCAGGTTCCAGCATAGGGAAACTCTTGATTTTTATGTTAGCACAGGGCATTACGTTTTTAAAAGAAATGTAGTGGAGAAGCTGTTCCCAGAAAAGGGCGACTTTGAGTTTACGGCTATGCAGCGGTTGGCGGACAAGAAGATGCTTCAGGGATACACGTATCATGGAATGTGGTTTACTCTTAACACAATGAAGGAGCTCATGGATGTAAGGAGATTCTTTAAAGAGTAAGGCATCTAGACATGAAAATTTTGGCGTTGATTGGCAGCCCACGAAAGTTGGGCAATACTGATGTTCTGGTTGAGCAGATTCTGCAAGGCGCCCAAACAAAGGGACATACTGCAAAGAAGCTTTACTTGTATGATTACACTATTTCTGTTTGTAGTGATTGTCGTAGCTGTAAAAAGGGGGATTATGTTTGTTGCATAAAAGATGAGATGCAGCAGATTTATCCTCTTATGGAGGAGGCGGATGTGATAGTTTTTGGTACGCCAGTTTATTGGTATGGTCCTACTGCGAAGATGAAGATGCTGCTTGATCGTATGCGTCCTTTTGTGGAAAATAAGCTGTTGAGGGGAAAAAGGGCTGTTGTTGTGGCGCCTTCGGCGGAGGGAACAAAAGCTTGTGGTCCGCTGCTTGAGATGTTTCGTTTGTCTTTTGAGTATCTGGGAATACGATTCGTGGGTAGTGTTCTTGGTAAAGCCTATGACAAAGGTGAAGTTCTGAAGAACAAAAAAGAGATGGCTCGTGCTTTTGAGTTTGGTGCCTTGTTGTAGGCTGTTTGTTCCAGAGTTAACAATGATTACTCATGTTTTTTGGATAAAAAGGCAGGGCTTTTTGGTTTAACTTGTGTTATGTTTTGTTAGCTTTTTTCGGTAACCGATGACTGCCAGCAGTGTTGTTGCTGCAAACAGGGGCAAGATTATGTTTGTTGGGATTTCGGGTATTGGTTGTGGGTTGCTGTAGAATGTTATTGTTGTTCCGTCTGTTTGGGCGACTATTGTTCCTGAATTTATTGTGCAGTATGTTGTCACGTTTTTTGTTTGCAGTTTTTGGGTTGTTTGGTTGTGCGGGTGTCCGTATGTGTTGTCTAGTCCTGCGCTTATGATTGCGTATGTTGGGTCTGCTAGGTCAAGGAATGCTTGGCTGGTGGCGGTGTTGCTTCCGTGGTGTCCAATCTTGAGGACATCGCACTTAACGCTAACTACTGAGCTGGTCAGCATGCTTTGTTCGGCGGGTTCTTCTGCGTCGCCAGTGAACAGGAAGCTTGTGTTTTGTACTTGCAGTTTTACTACGATGCTGTTGTCGTTTTGGTCGCTGAATTCTAGGGGCTGGGTTGGGTTTAGTACGGTTAGGTTTGCTGTTTTTGTTAAAGTGAAGGTTTGTCCGCGTTGCGCCACGGTTAGGTTGTGGGTTTGTGCCGCGGTGATGAAGTTTGTGTATGTTGCGGAGGTGTGTGTTTGGTTGTTGAATATTACATTATTTACGGGTATACAGTTTAGTACGTCAACGATTCCTCCGATGTGGTCTGCGTGTGCGTGTGTTGCGATCAGCAAGTGTATGCGCGTTACGTTGAGGTAGTCCAGATAATCTATTACGGTTTGAGATGCGGATGCGGAGCCTGCGTCTATCAAAACGTCGTTGGTTGCGGTGTCGATGAATATGCAGTCGCCTTGTCCAACATCGATGAAGTGAACAGCAACTATTGCAGCACTCTGGGATGATGCTGTAGGTGTGAAGCATATGGTTACTGAAATAACAAGTAAAACAGACAACAAAGCAGAGGTTATTCGTGTCTTGTACATTATTTTAGTCGTCTCCAGCCTTGCTTAGCCACATTTCCTGATTTGTTTTCGAAAACTGTTTTGACGCCGCATTTACATCGGGCATAAATTTTTAGGGTTCCCTGTTCTGTTTTGTGCAAGGAACCGTCTAGGAGAACCAGTTTTGCGGGAGAAGAAATGTTCTTTTTAACATAGAATATGCCCAAAGGACGCTTACAACCGCTACACCTAAGAGTCAGTTTCTGTCCACGCTGACTGTCCATCTTACCCAAAAACAAACACGCTCACCACTAAAACAGCACCCATACATAAAAACAATACAACAAACAAAAAGGGCATTAAGAGAACAAAACATTATCTTGCCACAAAAAACAGAAAAAGGCTGGTTTTCAACAATGAACCTCTATTAGTCTTCTAATATGTTGGTGTTTTTGCATATTCTTCGTTATTTTTGCTGTTCCGGGTTATCCCATTATTTTTGATGATAGGTCGTCTGCTGCGTTGATTAGCCATGCTTCGTTTGACATTGGGCTTACTGGGGAGCCGTAGTTTTTTTCTTTGTGGTGGCTGGCAACGATGTGTAACAGTTGGTCGAGCAGGTCACATTTGATGTATTGTGTTGCTATTTTGATTCCGTTTATTATGTGGTCTTGTTCTGCGATTATGGCGCATGTGTCAATTCCGCCCTCAACAAACTGGTAGCAATTGACTTTACCAACATCGTGCAGTATGGAGCCGACAATTATTAAATCAGAATTTATTCGGATTCCATCATCAAAGGTGCTTATCATTCCAAAACACAAGTCAATGATTTGGACGGTGTGCTCAAGCAAGCCATGCCTGTACGCATGGTGATAACGTTTTGCGCCCGGACAATCGTAATAGAACGGAAAATCTTGAAGCACCTGTTCAATGCACGTTTTTAATTCACTGTTTTTTATTTGGCTAACGTAGTCTAGCAGTTTTTGTTTCAATTCATCTATCGAGGTAGACGGTTGACACTTTAATCTGCGTTCAGACAGCTTCTTTACACCGTCATGCCCGATGTACCAGCACTTGCTATCCCAATCAAACCTCAAACTGTACACTTGTTTGAGTTCGGCTTTTAGTACAGACAAATTATTGAAACTACGCGGAACATCTTCAACTAGAATAAATCTTGTGCCTCGTTTCTCAAAATGAAGTTTATGCTCAGAAACCAGCTTATTCAATTTCGCAAAATTCTCATCAAAAAACATTACACTTCACAACACAGCACATAAACAACAGGTCCATTTTATGTAGGTTTTGC
>PIXT01000135.1 GCA_003096235.1 Candidatus Bathyarchaeum sp.
CTTTGAATTGGGTTAAACCACGTATTCGCATAATAGATCTCAGAAGAATTCTTGGGCGAAGATAAAATTTTCTTGTAGCTAACCGTTGTAGATGGTCTATTTCGTGCGAAGAAAGATTGTTGGAAAAGTTTTGTGCTTGAGTTGAAAACATATGATCCCAATCCATAGTTTCAACACTTGCTTTTCCTGATTTAATTAAATCTTCAAAATCTTGTGCCCCAGGTAATGGAACAAAAATACCAAAAAAAGCTGCATCTAAATCTAGCTTCAAAGCAAAATCAATTGTTTCTTGAATATCGCCTTTACGTTCATACGGAAAACCGATGATGAAAAAGCCTTGAGTATAAAATCCAAAGGTCTTAACTTTCTTTACTTGGCGCTCTATTAGGTCAGGAGTAATGCTTTTCTTAATCTTTTTTAGGATATGAGCAGAACCTGATTCAATACCAAAAGTAACAGAATACACTCCACTTTGTTTCATTAGGGTTAAGAGTTCATCATCAATCCTATCCATCCGAATGCCGTTTGGAAAATTTATCGCTAGATTATATTCTCGACGAATAATCTCTTTAAGAATTGTTTTTGCTCTGTTCAAATCAAGAGTGAAGTTGTCATCCTCGATATGCAACTCTTGGATTCCTACTTCGTTGACCAAATAATCAATTTCAGAGATTATCCGTTCAGAAGATTGAGGTCTCCACACTTTTGAGTGAACAGCATGAGCAGCACAAAATGTGCAAGGATAAGGACATCCTCTAGAAGAGATTATTTTGCCCACAGGCTCTTTCTCGTAAAAGAAGCCATGATGATTCCCAACATATTTTGTGATATCAATAAGATCCCATGCAGGAATTGGCAAAGAATCAACATCCTGAATTATATGAGCAGACGAAAGATGTGAACCACTATCAGTTTTGAAGCACAGTCCAGGAATATCCTTCAAGTTAATTGGGTCATTAAGGGCATCAACAAAACAAGGAAAAGAATTGTCTGCTTCTCCTCTTAAAACAAAATCAATATTTGGGTCATCAAGTAGTAAAGATGGAAAAGCAGAAGCATGAGGACCTCCAACAGCAACGACTAGGTCTTTATCAGCTATTTTGCATACTTCAGCTGTTTTTAGAATAGTGTTATGCTGGAAACTCATCCCAGTTATTCCAACTACATCGAAATGCTCTCTGTTTAGGATGTCAGATACATTCTTGATGTCGTTGCCAAAGGAGAACAAATCTAGAATTTTTACTTGATGCCCATGCAACCTCAAAGTTGACGCTAAACACATCAACCCCAAAGGGGGAGTTGCAAAATAGCGTTCGTTAAGAGGAGCCGGAGGATTAACGAGTAATACGTTCATGGTTCAGGCTAACTGAAATATTCTCTGTTTGTGTGTATTTCTATTATGGGCTATCAAAGCGGTGCAACTAGAAAATTGATAATGTGTTAAATGCAAACTGTTTTAGAGGGAACTTTTGTTATTTTTTGGCACTGTTCAAGAACCCAGTTATAGGTTCTAGACAGTCCTTCTTCTAGGCTTATTTGTGGTTCCCATTTGAGAACATTTCTTGCCAAAGTTATGTCTGCATTTCTTCCTCTGACACCTTGAGGGGCTGATAGATCGTGTTTTAGAACAATGTCTTTTCCTGAAAGCTCTATTATCATTTCAGCTAATTTGTTTATGGTAACAAGCCTTTCGGATCCAATGTTTATAGGTTTATCATAATCGGATTCCATCAGCGTCACTGTTCCAAGTACACAATCGTCAACATAACAGAATGATCGAGTTTGTTTACCGTCACCCCATATTGTTATGGTCCCAGAGTTAGGGGATTCCGCTACTTTTCGGCACAAGGCAGCTGGAGCTTTCTCACGTCCGCCTTTATAGGTTCCTTCGGGACCATAGATGTTATGATACCTAAGAACTCTGATGTCCATGTCATAGTCTCGTTGATATGCTTCACACATCTTTTCAGTATACAACTTTTCCCAGCCATAGAAGTTGTCGGGATCAGCGGGATAAGCGTCTTCTTCTTTTAGACCAGTAACATTTGGGTCTGTCTGCTTATATGTCGGATATGCACAAGCGGACGAAGTGAACAAAAAGCGTTCAACATTGTTTTTTCTTGAGGCTTCAAGCATTTGTGCATTTATCAGAACATTATCATACATTACTTCGGCGCCTACAGCAGTTATAAAACCAATACCGCCCATATTTGCAGCAAGATTGTATACTTTGTCTATGTCTTTTGTCGCAGTGTAACAGTTTTCCCGAAGAGTCAAGTCTAGTTTGAGTTTTTCGTCACAGTATTTTTCTTTGATATAATCATCAAATTTTATGTCTACGACCCTTACAAAGTTGCCTTGTGAATGAAGGTATCGTGCCAAGTGGCTTCCGATAAATCCTCCACCACCAGTCACCAATATTCGTTCGGTCATTTAAATTCCTCCGTATTGGAATCCATTTTTTGCATTACATATTTTTTCATATAATTACCTCCATGATTGTGATTACTATTCATTTTCTGGCTTTGCCTAGAAATCGCATAAAGTGTTACTGCAGTAAAAAGCGTGAACATACCTATCAGAATAAAAGCTAACGAAGCCAGTGCAACGTTTGTTACGATCTGCTGTTGTTCAATGAATAGTTTTAGCATCCATGATCCAAAACCTATTCCAGCAAAAAGGAAAATTAGTCCAGGTAAGCCTAGGACAGTTAACGGCTTTTCTTCCACTATCAACTGGATAATTGAGCTCACTACACTTGTGCCATGTTTAATAGGATTCTGAGTAGAAGTTCGTTCCAATTCATCGTATTTGCATTCTGCTGGAACTTCCAAAACTCTCAAACGTTGATTCTTAGCTTTCAGAAGAATTTCAACACTGGAACCCATGCCATTCTCGACAAGATTAAGACCATGCAAAGCTTTAGGACCGTATACTCTAAATCCAGATTGAGCGTCATTGAAATTATGATTAGCAGCAACTCCAGTTAACTTGGAGATCAGTTTTATGCCTAGGCTTCGATAACGTGGGACACCATTATCTTTCTCATTAGTATCCAAAAAACGAGACCCTAACACAATATCTGCCTTATTTTCCAAAATAGGTTTAACCAATTTCGGAATCTCTTGAGGATTATGCTGACCGTCACCGTCTAGAGTTACTAAAACATCAGCGTTTAGTTCTCTTGCAGTGGTGAACAAAGTTTTAATTGCAGCCCCGTATCCCAAGTTCGTTTCATGAACAATCACATCAGCGCCTAAATTTTTAGCAATCTCTGCAGTCAAATCTTTAGAACCATCATCACAAACCAAAACAACATCAGCATATTTCTGTGATTCCAAGACAAGTTTCGCGATAGTTCGCTCCTCATTGAATGCCGGAATCGCAGCAACAACTAATGGTCTAGGCTTGCTTAAATAAACTTGATCATCAAAATGTGTCAATGAAGTCAATTAATCAACCAAATCCACTTAATTCAGGAAGTATCTTCAAAATCTAAATGACTTGAAAGACCGAGATTCTTCCGGAGTCAAAGACAGAAACCAAATCGTTTGAGTTTTGTAGGTTATACCAGCCAATATCTTGGTTCCACCAAACAAAATATGCTGATTCGAATCCTTGTTGAACTGCCAACTTTGAAGCTTCATCAAGATTATTGTCAAACAAGATTGCCGTGTAACTCTGATCTAAATATAGCATAGTCCAAAACTTGAAAACGTCATGAACAAGCAACGAAGAGTCATTGGTCATATGAGTATTCAACCATTCAAAGGCGTCAACAGTGCCTTCGGTGTCGCAAATTGGGACTGAACTACTTTGCATTGTAGAAGGGACATACTTGAAAGTATTCCCCCACCCAATAACACCATACTTGCCATCGACTAAAGGCCATGACATAAACAAACCACCAAGCACGATCGAAATCAAGGATAAAGCAATTCCCATTTTTTTAGGGGCTTTGAACCAGCTAAAAAATCGTGAAACATCAAAAGCATTACCGCACTTTATTTTCCATAATCCGTTAACTGCAAAAAATGTCAAAGGATAAACAAGCATCAACATCCACCTGCCCCATAGGAATAGAGCCGAGAAAGGCAATATCAAACAACTAAAAGACCCAACAGCAAGAAGTAATGCCCAAAAATTGAAGGACTTGTCTTTAAAGTACCCAACTACAGCTAGTGGCACTAAAAAGGCATAAAGAAGAATAAACAGCGAAGCCACACTAGAAAACAGATCAAAATAAGATGTGTACGATTCGATTGGGGTAGAGACACTCAAGTAGTCAGTCAAAAAGAATAAACCAGCCGGATGAGCCCAAACGCTATCGCTCAAACGAAGAAAATTACTTTCCATAGGATTTGGATAAGGAGAAACAAAAACTATATTCCCACAAAAAATTATCACAGCAGGAATGATTGCTATGAATAGCTTGTAAGGGATTGTTTCTTTTCGTAAAACGCTTAGAACAAACATCCCCGCAACCATAGCAAACAGGGATACAGCAGCAATTTCATGGCCCCAAACAATTAACAAACTTAGCGCAGACAATCCAACGGTTCCTTTCCATCCAATATCTTGCCTAAGAAATGGAATGGTGAAAAGCAGAATCATTGCACCAAATACATTTCTGTAGAAGTGCCAACTAAGGGCTAATGCTGCCAACTGAAGAGCAAAGAAGGCAGAGACAAGAAGACTCTTTGTAACAGCCCAATTAAATTTCTTCCAAGCAACAAAAAAGATGCCTGCTGTGGTTCCTCCATACAGTAGGGGTGCAACTATTTTGAGCAGCAGAAAAGGGTCTAGCCTAGTTAAGTTACCTAAAGTAATTAGAATTCCGTAGATTAGCCATGTGGAGAAAACATCACTCCAGTGAGTTAACACCACACCGTCATTAATTCTTGCGGCGTAGTATATTGTGTCCCATCCAATAGGATAAGGAAAACTCAACAGTTCAGGAATCAACCTGACAATAAATCCTATAGTGAAAGCCAAGATGAATCCTTTATTGTAACTTAGGTTTTGCAGTTTCATCAAATGCAACTAAGTTCACAGTTTGTGGTTTTTCCAGTCTTCGTTGTTTTTTCCCATCTTCTGGGTCTTCTCAACAGGATTTGGAGAAAAGCGTAGGACGCAATGAAGTTTTGAATAAACCAGTAACAGTAAATGAACGGCACCCAAAGAATGTTCGAAAATTTCCGCGGCTTCTCGGTAAAAAGCATAGCTGATCCAGCTAAAGCCAAGAGAAGGAATGTGAACACAGAAGTTATATTAGCCAACAAAAGGAATGATGGATCTTGATTAATTGGAACAAAGAACGAAGAAAAAGTAGCAAAGTAACCAAGTAAACAAGAAATCAAAACAAAGGGTCCAGTTAAAGTAACCTCGGCATCTAATGATTTCTTACTTGGGCGTCTAAGCAAGCTACCATACTTGAAACTTACTTCCATTGTTCCTCTAAACCATCGTGTCCGCTGTTTAAAGAAACCAGAAACTGTAGCAGGATACTCTTGCCAAGATTTTACATCTGAGGCATATCGAATCTTGTGACCGTTTTTGGTCAGCCGAGCCGCTAATTCCATATCCTCAGAAAGAACTTTGCTGTCCCAGCCTCCAACAGAATCAAGAACAGATTTCCTGACAAAATAACAACTGCCAGTTAAGGGAACAAAGAGCCCAAGGACATCTTTGCCTCGCATGTAAGCCTCACATCTTAGGGACTCCTCTTGAGCCACAAATTTTGTCAGAATGTTTTCGTTCTCATTAATTGCAGCCAATCGCCCTTGCACAGCGGTTACAGAAGGGTCGTCAAAGTAGTTTTTTGTTCTCAAAAGAAAATCGGGTTCAGGGATGTTGTCTGCATCAAAGACGGCTATAATCTCGCCGCTAGTATGTTTGATTGCTTCCTGTAGAGCTGAAGGCTTTCCATTCGAAACAGAACGCCTTAGAAGCTTCACTTGAGAGGGATGTTCATGCGCAAATTTGTTGCAGATTTCAACAGTTTTGTCTGTGCTACCGTCTTCGACAATAACAATTTCTTTTTTGTCTTTGGGATAGTTAGCGTTTTCGAGCGCATTGAGAAGTCTCCCAATGACTTTTTCTTCGTTTTTTACAGGGACAATAATTGACATTGAAGGCAAGGGTTTTAGACAACTACCAGAAAGTTTCTTTTTTTGTTTGGTTGAACAAAGGTTCTTGATGCCTACAACAACAATAGGTACGTTGTACAATGTCCAGACATAAAGTAGAGAAACGACAAGGATCGCGACGAAATACAGTGGATTCATGTTTAGTCAACGCTCTGTTATTCATGCCATTACCTAATTGTTAAATGATTGCAGGTTATTAACTGTCAAATACTGCATAAAACCCTGATCTGTAGCCCAAGACTTGGCGGATCTATTGCCCCAAGCATCAGCTGTTTTGGAGATTTTTTCTGCCATGATTCGTCCCTCAGTCTTCATTAGACGAAATATTCGGCTCTCCATGGCTTCACACAGTTTACTTAAGATTTGGGAAAGAATTCTGGCTAAAAGAAAGCTGTGAACCTTTTCGACTACCCTTATTGTTAGTTCTAGAAGCGTTCTCTCTTTATGCTTCAAAGCTCTGAACCATATGCCTCGGCGTAATGCTTTGTGCTTCAACTTAACCAAAGATTCCCGTGTAAGAGGGAGTGATTTAGTGCCGTTATTTGATTTTGCGGATTTGGCACTCAACCAAGTCGCCCTCCTTTAGATTGTAAGCGTCCCGGAGTTCTTTTGGAACGGTGACCCTTCCCTCACGTCGCATATAGACAGTGAAGGTGATTCCCGATTTTTTTTCATCTGACATCGTTTTGAACTCCAAGACGTTGTTTTATTGTTTCTCCATTTTCATTCTACAATTTTCTATGCTTTTCATTGTTAAGCAGTAAAACGTTATGAATCCCAGACAAGCAACAATCTGCCAAGCCAACAGATTGTACGAAATCTAATATCATTCTATTATCCCACCATTTCCAAAGCAAACACGGTCTTGTAATGCAAGGGTTTCATTGTCCGTAGCATTTAACAAGTATGAATCTGTAATCTGTATCGATAATAACAATCCATATTCGGAATCCGAATGAATAATCCATGAAGAAGGGGTAAAGCTTCCCCGCGGGCGAATGTGAGTGGAGGTTGTGCATTCGATTTCCAGACTCAACTTAAACACCAAAAAATGTCGTTTTTTCTACTTTAAATAGGATATTGCATATAAACATTTTTAACTCTAAAACCATAATATTATTCAAAATCAGAAGTCGAAGAGAATGTTTTAATCATTTAGAAATATATGTAGATAATATGTGATACTGAAACATAATAGAGCATACGCATATTTCTTTCAACACATGCTTCCACGCAACCGTTCTTTTCATCAGGTACAAACGCAATCACAAAAACTTTTTATATACTTCAATTCCAGAGACAATATGCTCCGTGCCGTAAAGGGATTCTTAACATTCATTTCTGTAGAAAGAGGGATTATGCTTTTCATGATAACCATGGGAGCAACATTTCTGATGGCAAAAAACACTACGCTATTTGGAGCAATATATCTCGGTGCTGTCGCATTTTGCGGATGGAGCGGAGTAGACGCCATAAATAACGTTTATGACGTTGATTTGGACACAAAATCCGACCCGCTTAGAGCAGATTATACAAAAAAGCTTGGAAGACTCGGGCTAGGCATATCATTAATTTTCTTTGCATTATCAATGAGCTTGGGCGCGATAACAGGAATACAATTAGTAACTGTTTTTGTTTTTGTCGGGATTCTTGCTGGCGTCATGTATTCAGCCCCACCTTTTAGACTCAGGCAAACAATATACAAACCAATAGTGAACTTTTCTGTCGGTGCAGTGCCAGTTCTGATGGTTGCTGCTTTCTTCAATGTTTTTTCTGTTGAAATATTGGTTTTGATGACTCTTATCGGCGTGTCCACAGCAGTCAACAGTTTATGGGAAGATTTAGCAGACTACAAATCAGACTTTAATGCCCACGCACGAACACTGCTAATTGTATTAGGTTTTAAACGTGGACTATATCTTACAATCATCATGGGTTATTCCCTTATTCCACTCATGATTCTTGTTGGAGTCTTATTTCAGTTAAGCATGCTTTACTTTGTTGTCTTGACTGGACTAATAGCGTACATATCACTTCGTTTAGTTCAAAACCGTCATCTGCTCTTCGGAGGAGCTAATGCAGACACAGAATCAATGCTCAAGCTAGGTGAAGCATTCGCAAAAGATTTCGTAATTATTGCACTAGTGCACACAACAAACTTGATGCTAAGCGGCTATTTAACATACCAACAAGCGCTATTGATTTGAAAAAGTTGTTTGTTTCAGTCCTGCATACAGCTTACGTTGAAGCTTATTGCTAAACGACTCTGTTAGCAGAGTTCACAATGTAAGTTACGGATACAACTTTTCAAATTCTTTTACGGCTGTTGGGAAGGTGTCTTTGCATATTTTTGACAGTCGCCTTTTGCTCAACGGGTCTTTGAGTTATCAAGCGTTTTTGAATAAACTCGTAACCACAGTCACATGAAAATCCAATAATTTCGTCATTTTCTTTTATTAGACCATGAATACGCGATGAAGTGCATCCAGTCTGCTGTTTGTGCACTTTCCAGGTTAAAGCTAAATCGTCTAGAGTTAGAGGTTGAACAGTTTTTGCCTTAAAAAAGAACCAAACAAGATATGCTACGAACGCAATCCAGAAACCAAACGTCAATACATACAAAATCATGATCAGTCAACTCGTTTTTTATCGTTCACAAGATTCGTAGCAAAACCCATGGTGAATTGCATTCTTTGACAACCACGTTTTGTGGAGTAACTGCGTCCGGGAACCGAAACACAGTTTTCAACACTCAGTTGTTTTATAAAGTTGCCATGTAATCCAGTTTCCAGTTGCCTAAGAACTATCAGTTTCTTGTTCAAATACACTAACCCCTATTGACACCACGATTCATTTTGCATTATAGAAAATCACGATAATCAGTTTTAAGTCATATGAAGGCGTACTATGAATCGATATTAACCATATTTATTCTGATTCAGAATCAAACTAAATTAAAAATAAGAAATGTTAGTATCATCGAAAACAAAGAATGCCAGATATCGAACTGTTTCTTAACAAAAAGGTCACTCATGACAACATAACTGTTTTTGATTTTAGTTAAACATGTCACAGATAGTCACGTAAATGCAGATAAAAGTCACAATCAGGGTAACTGAGTCAGGAATCAAACATTAGTCATCACACTCATGTTAACTTAGGTAACAATTAATGTAACTGAACTCTCTATTTCCCCGATTTTTTGAGGCTAAATAATAACTCAAACTTCAACAAAAGATTCATACAACGAAATGCCACGTTCACACCAAATAAACGACACCCACCGATGTGAACCAAAAAAAGGGTACAAGAAGAGAAAAACATGAAACACATTTTCTCCTTTTTCATAAACATGCTAATACTGTGCACAACAATTTTTGGTCAATACATTCCTGCGATCCAAAACCAAGAAAAAACACCGTTCTATCTAGGCGTCACTTTTTGCGGGGATACAACTAAAGAAGCAAAACTGCTTATTGACAGAGTGAGAACGTACTCTAACCTATTCATTCTTCAATCGGGACCCATAAGCAAAAATGAAACAGCAGTAAACGAAATCTGCGATTATGCTGTTGCAGCTAGATTAAACATTATAGTGTATTTTGGCTGGTTTGACAGCGATTGCCCGTGGCAGGTACCGTGGTTAGACTTTGCTAAACGACGATGGGGTGACCGATTTTTAGGAATCTATTACTATGACGAACCAGGAGGAGTTTATCTTGACTATAATTGGTCACAGTTGTTTAACAAAATGAAACAACAGAATTCAACTACGTACCAAACGGTGGCGCCTGTACTAGAAAGTTACCTTAATGGCACCTTGCCTCGAGATTACGATGAAGCAGCAAATAGATTCATAAGTTCAATCCAAAATAACCCTGGTCTTAACGAGCTGAAAAGCCGCTCGATTACAACTTTTACTTCTGATTATGCACTTTACTGGTTTGACTACATAGGAGGATATGATGTTGTTCTTGCAGAGTTTGGATGGAACAATAGTATTGTTCAAGAAATCGCGCTGGTAAGGGGCGCTGCTCAAGTCCAGAACAAAAGTTGGGGTGCAATAATAACGTGGAAATATAATGAGCCTCCGTATCTTGACAGCGGAGATATAGTATACGAGCAAATGCGCGTGGCTTACGAGGCTGGAGCCGAATATGTGGTGATTTTCAATTACCCACAGATTAAAGATAATCCATATGGAGCGATGCTTGATGAGCATTTTGAAGCGATTGAAAGATTATGGAATGAAGCAAAAACACCAAAACCACTACAAGAGTCAGTAACCGCGGAAAACATACTGGTTTTGCCCCGAAACTATGGATGGGGAATGAGACGCCCTGATGACAGAATTTGGTACTGGGGACCAGACGAAGAAACACTTCAAATCTGGGAGCTTACACGCAAACTTCTTTCGCAATATGACCTCGAACTAGACATAATATATGAAGACAAAGAGTTTCCAATCACAAACCAATATACACAAGTATTCTAAAAAACCAACAACTCAATTTATGACAAAACAAAAACAAAACTTAATTGCCATTTTTGTAGGAC
>PIXT01000136.1 GCA_003096235.1 Candidatus Bathyarchaeum sp.
AAAAAAAGCAAATAAGCCACTTAAAGTTAGACACAACAAAGTATCAATTTTGCTCTTACTATCGCTCTTAATGCTTTCCATGCTTGCAGAGCTTCAAATGCAAACCGCAAGAGCAGAAGGTGAGAATCTTTACTCGTCTAAAATAAGCGGGTCTTCAATAGGCACAAACACCGACCTGAAATTGGCATACGGTTACTATACTCAAAATGAAATGCCCACTTTTACAGACACAACATGTTCCAAACCCGTTTTAGCCAACGGACGCCATTACTTATTTACTTGTAATGGTTGGGGCGGCTATGGAAAAAGCGCAATAACAGCATATAGATGTGATATTAATTGGAAAATAAACGAAACAATAGCAACAACCGCTGCCTCTACATATCAAGACTTCTATACTTACTACGTTCCAACAGTATATCATGATTTAATCATACTGTCAGGTATGGACAAACCGGGCGCTAACCAAGCGGCTTTCATTGGCGCTTTTAACATAACTTCAAACATGTTCCAAAACTTCACAACAGTCTCACATACGCTGTCGAGATACTTTACAGGAATACAATATGTTCCTGCAACTGACAAATTCTACATCATCCCCGTAGGTGGTTCATGGTGGACAAGAAACATTATTCCACAAGCTACCCCAGATAACTTGTTGACACCTGCAAATTGGGATTTATCAGCGGTGTACGATGGCACAAACGCTGAAACTGAGATGAGACTGTGCTACTTCCCAGCCGATAATTGTATGTACCTCATTTATTCAACTAACGATTACTCTAACGGTATTATTCGACGATGGAACTTAAATGACAACACGTTTGCAGAAGTTTTTAGAACCAAATACAACACATCACTAGCCTATGGCGGATACTACATATTTGCCACGGAGACAACGATTTTTCCAAGCTTTCCTGATGCATCTAATGACTATGTTTGGCGCTACTACTACTCCAACGATGGGAACACCTTTACAGAATTTGCAAATAGACCAATTGTCGAACCTACAGTCGCAGGAGGCGAACGACATGGCCTAGTTATTCCTTTACCAAATAATCAAGTCTTAGTTGCTTCACTCGGAGGGGGTAACGAAGCAAGCCATTTTGACTTAACTACTACAACCATAGGAACAACAATAGAAAGTTACACAACTAACTGTCATATCACGATGAGCGGTAATGCGGAAGTTGTTGTCGACCAAAACGGTACATGTATAGTTATAGGCGGAGAAGGAAAAACAGCATATGGTACACGACTAACGATGCTCACCCTTGGGCTACAATACAAGTCTAAAATAGATTTCTCAGATGTAATATTCACAAAAGCTGACAAAACACCCTTACCTTTCCGATTAGTCACAAAAGCTGATGGCAGTTTCGCGCATTGGACAGTTGACACTTCATCAATCACAGGCAACAACTGCTTCTATGTTAGATGGGGCAATACCTCGCAGAAGTCTCTAAGTAATCCGAATGTTCTAAATCCGGCATATACTTGGCACGATTTTGAAGAACCATATAACAATCTTAATGCGTGGACAACAAACGGCGGTGTAACCACAATTAGTTCCACTGCACCCATATCAGGGGCTTATTGTGCGTCTTATCAAGCCACTGCAGACAGCGACAATATGTGTGTTACAGTACCAGATACGCGCACAAGCTATACCCTCATAACTACAGTTGAAGGGATTTATTTTGACAGCACTGGTTCAGGTGTCCAATTCAATGTTTACCTAAGATACATTGATGCATCCAACTTTTTGCGTGTCTGCGTGTATGAGCAAGGTTCATATATGAACGTAAAACTTGACAGCAAAGTAGATGGAACATACGCAACGATTGCTGATGTATCAACAGGGTTAGCAAAGTTCGCCTCAAACACGAAGTACACCATCATAATAACTGATACTGGGTCAGCTATTACCTGCCAAATATATGGTGGTGCAAGTTGGTCTAGGACATTGACAAGCTCCTATAGTCTTGCGGTGTCTTCGACTAGTAAAGGTATTGGTTCTCTTGGAGGGGAAAATTATGGGGTGTACTTTGATGACTTTTTCATAGGCACTTCAACCCCGATTTCTCTGCAAAATTTGGGTGTACAATACGATTCCTACACAGCAACTGGGTATACTTACTGTACTATTACTCCATTGGCTGACAGCTTTAGTAGCATAACGCCTTCAACAGAGCAATCAATTGTGTACGGAGAAAGTGCCACTTTTAGATATTCTGCAAACGAAGGGTGGCATTTGAGCCGAGTTCTTGTAGACGGGGTTCCTATCTCTTTAGTGGACCATCCAAACAAATATTCCATTCTACACGTGAAAAAAAACCACACAATAGCTGTGTTTTCAGAAGCTAACCCTATTGAAATTTCAATACCGTTAAAACTCTCAAACCTTAGGTCAACAGCTACGTCAACGTCTGAACCAACTGTTAGCCCCACACCATCTCCAGTTATTCTTCCTGAATCGGGCGGTCATAACGCAACGTCTACACCGACACCGAGCCCGAATATTCTATCAAGCTTTCTGGTTGCGCCAGTGATTATTGGCTTAATAGTTATCAGCAGTTTAGCTGTGGCGATTCTGATATATCTGAAAAAGAAGTAGCTCAATACTCGGTGACTTTTGGGGTTTGTCATGGTCTAAAAATTGGGGCTGAAGGGTTTGCCTGTAACAAACCATCTTTTCTATTTACCCCTTTTAGTAATCGATTTTTACACGAAGAAAAAACAATCGACAACGTTACAGAACCAAGAAATCAAGAGCTAAGAAAACTCTCAATTCTGCTCTGCGACTTCTCAACATAATCCTCATTCACATCATAGCAAATATAATGCCGCCCTGCTTTGACTGCTGCAATTGCTGTCGAAGCTAAACCTCCAAAGGGGTCAAGTACAATTTCATCTTTGAACGTGTATAGTTGGATGCATCGGTATGGTAGCTCTATTGGGAATGGGGCTGGGTGTCCTACTTTTTTTGCTGATTCAGGCGGAAAACTCCACACACTCTTGGTGTATTCAAGAAATTCATCTCGCGAAATCGTGTTTTCCCCCTTCTTTTTGCGCGAAAACTTGCCCTTAGAGAACACCAAAATGTACTCGTGAATGTCCCGCAGCGTCGGGTTTGAGGCGGATTGCCAGCTTCCCCAAGCACAGTTGCCGTTTGCCCCCGCCGCTTTTTGCCAGATAACCTCCCCACG
>PIXT01000137.1 GCA_003096235.1 Candidatus Bathyarchaeum sp.
AGCCCTGAACTTGAGGAAGCGATCTTAAACACGTCGGTTACGTTTATTGCTGTGGGAACCCCAAGCAAAGCCGATGGAAGCATTGACCTAAAACAGATACAAGATTCTGCAACCGAAATTGGAAAAGCCCTAAACAACAAGAACGGATATCATTTGGTTGTAGTCAAAAGCACGGTTTTGCCTGGCACCACAGAAAACATGGTTAAACCGATACTGGAAAAACAGTCAAACAAACGCTGTGGCTCTGATTTTGGATTATGCATGAATCCTGAGTTCTTGCGAGAGGGTTGCGCATTCTACGATACCATGCATCCAGACCGCATAGTTATTGGTGAATGTGACAAAAAGTCTGGCGACAAACTTGAAGGGTTATATCAAGAATTCTATGCTGAAAAAGACGTTCCAGTGCTCAGAACAAATCTTCCCACAGCAGAACTCATCAAATATGCAAGCAACGCTTTTTTGGCTACAAAAATCAGTTACATAAACACAATCGCCAACATATGCGAAAAAACTGCAGGAACAGACATCACAACAGTGGCGAAGGGCATGGGTTTAGACAAAAGAATCAGCCCCCAATTTTTACGTGCAGGACTAGGATACGGAGGATCATGTTTCCCAAAAGACTTGAAAGCGTTAATTGCATTCTCAAACCAACAAAATTACGATGCTACAATGCTTCAAGCAGTTCAAACCGTCAACGACAGCCAAGCCAACCATGTAATTGAACTGATTAAAAAAGAGTTAGGAGAACTAAAGGACAAACGAATTGCAGTGTTAGGGCTATCATTTAAGCCAGATACTGATGACATCAGAGAAGCAAAAGCAGTACAGATCATAAACCAGCTATTAGATTATGGCGCAAACGTGACTGCCTATGACCCGTTTGCAATCCCCAACGTAAGAGCGGTATTTAAGAATCGAATCGGTTACGCATCATCGTGTATTGACTGCTTGAAAAATGCTGACTGCTGCATAATCGTAACTGAATGGAAAGAATTCAAGGAACTCAAACCAGAAGATTTCACACAAAACATGAACCAGCCCATCCTAATCGACGGCAGAAGAATCTACAACCCAGAAGAATTCAGCAAAAAGCTCAAATTTTATGCCATAGGACTTGGACAATAAAACATACGCAAAGCCAACCAAAAAAAGTTAACAACCAGAAACATGTTTTACGTTAAAACATAAAGTCACGTGTGCTGTTTTTATGGTAATATTCCACATGGATTGTTGGATTTCGTGGTAAATATATCCCAACCAGTATATATTTTTCTGACAAGTATATATAGTACAATATCTTGTGCTACAAGATGCCACTAAACAACTCCACAGCACAGCACAAAAAGAAAACAAGAGGCTGCTCATTCAGAATAAACGAAGAATCGCTCAAAATCTTAAATGAAGAAGCCGATACACAAGGAATCAGCGTCAATGCGCTCATGAACAAGATTCTTAAACAATACATCAATCAATTCAGACACATTAAACGTTTTGGAGCAGTAATCACAGCACGTACAGTATTCAACAAAATAGTAGATTGCTGCACAGAAGACGAACTAAAGAAAATCGCGGAAGTTACGGGGTCTACAGAAACCAAAGACGCAATGCGAACGCTAGGAATCCCTCAAACATACGACACAGTGATAGCCCACATAAAGATGGCTGGCACACATGGTGGCTGGTTCGACTTTAACCAACATACTAAAAACAGTGGAGAATACATTCATTTACGCCACGAACTCGGCAAAAAATGGAGCACCTTCTTAGCCGAAACAGTATCCTCAATATTCAAATCAATACTAGACATAGAAGTAAAAACCGAAATACTTGACAATTATGTAACAATACAAATCCCAAAATAGCGCTACAAACCCCCTTTTCTTAATTTATCTTTTATCAAAACAGAACTGCCAACACAACAAGTATATTAGAAGACTAATAGAGGTACATTGTTGAAAACAGCCTTTTTTCTGTTTTTTGAAGCAACATCACAAATACAAATCCAAAAAGTTAAGTTCTGCTAAAATAATCCTCAACTAAAGATGAGGCTGGTGAGTTGACTTTGCTTGCATATATTTTGGTTACCGTGAAGTCGGGTTCAGAACGGGAGTTCCTGAAACAAATCTCCGAATTCAAGGAAGTAGTAGAAGCAAATCTTGTTATCGGAGAAAATGATGCTGTTATAAAAATAGACGTACAAGACATCACTCACATGGACAAATTCTTAACCGAAAAACTTCGAATAATACCCGACGTCTTCTTGACAACAACCATGATAATAACCGAACAATTCAAACCAAAAACAGCATAAAATTACCCCGCAGCCTATCTCTAATTTAGACGGCTCCCCTCAAAAGATACACGTAACCTACTTCTATAACCGCAGCCACAAAGAAAAGCAAATAAATCGATACAAGAGCCTTAATTGTCATTTTATTTTTCAATGTTTTTTCTATAGTCTGGAAAATTCCGTACCCCTCAATAATAGCATTTGGAGTGCTTAACAAAACAACAAAAACCAACGTGCTCAAGAAAACTTGACCATAAACCAGCATGCTTGCCCTGAGAATACTAATAAAAATAACAATCAACGTGAAAATAAACGCAAAAATCCGTGGATTGTGAAGAATCACATACTCTTCTTTTCTGTTAGACATCAAATTAACCACAAACCCAACATAGAAACTCATTCCCAGCAAAATAAGAGAAACAACCAAAATGTTATGCATAAAAATAAACAAAACCGCCACTAGCGGATTCGAAAAAACGTCGCCAACACTCCCAAAAAAGGAGCTGTTCTCGGCATAAGCAATAACCAGCAACAAAACAAAAACCAAACCAAGAACAACAGTTCTCTTCTTTGAATCCGCCACAACACGTCACTTCTTGAAAACCGTTTTAGCTCATAACAAAGACAGATAACCAATCAAAAAGCAGCGGAAAATCCAAGATGAAACTTAAAACCGTTAAAATAACAAGTGAAACAAACACAGAAGTTACGCCTATTGCGATGGCACCCGCTAAACCTGTTTCATAGTAGTATCTGACTAGAAGCAGCCAAGCAACAAGGGACAAAAGCAATGTAATTTCTAGACTAAAAACTGGCAGACATACAATCAAAACAAGTGTTCCGAGAACAGAAATTGAAAAGGCATCCTTTAAGCTGACTCTTTTTCTTCCAATCACAACATTGCCTGCTAAATAAAAGACAACAGACATTACAGCAAAGATTAGGGCAAAAGAAATTATGGAAAAAATGATAGCGTCTAGCTCAGAGGGCAAACTTAACGTATCCCAAATAATGGTGGCAACTGAAACAGCCAACATAAGATGTCACCAAGATATTCTACGAATAATATGGGCTTGCAGATAAAGATTTTTTTATTAATTTTTTATTCATTTTCTTATCACATTAAAAACAGCCAATCTGGCACCAAAAAGTGAACATGACCGAAGTTTTTTTTATTCTTGGATAAGGGCAACTCTTTAAAGGAGGGTGATTCCAGAAATAGAATCCCAGTTAAGAGGACGTTGAATTTATGAAATCACACAGCCCTGCTATAATAGGCGTCGGCAGGACAAAATTTGGAGAACACTACGAAAGAGACCCCGAATCGCTAATAGAGGAAGCTGGACTTCAAGCATTAGATTCTGCGGGCATAACCCGAAAAAACTTGAACGCCTGCTACCTCTCAGACTATTTCCTTCAAGTCACAAACAAGATTGGACTAGAAGAAGGCTTCTTTTCTGAACTTCTGGAACTTCATGTTCCCATGGAAAAAACCAGATCATTCAGCTCCGCACTTCTCAACGCCTGCCACGCAGTTCAATCAGGAACATACGACATAGTCCTAGTGGGCGGAATGGAAAAAATGACTGATCGCTGGGACAAAATCAGAGACGACCTAATGCTTCTAGAAGACCCATGGAGCTACTATGCTGGATGTACACCCGAAGCAAACCACGAACTTCTCCTAAAAGGGTACATCAAAAAATACGGAATCAAAGGAAAACAACTCGAAAAACTCTACACTGCCCTTGCCCAGATATCCGTCAAAAACCACAAAAACGCCACACAAAACCCTCACGCCCAATACAAAAGCGCCATAACAGTAGACACAGTATTGAAGGCGCGCACATCAGCCTGCAAATCCTTGGGGCTATTTGACTTTGCTCCCATCTCCGATGGAGCCTCAGCCCTGATTCTAGCAAGCCCAAAAGCCGCCAAAAAATACTCAAACATTCCAGTTCACGTATTAGGCTCCTCTTCAGCCACAGACTACATCACATTTCCCTCACGACAAGACAGAACAGGATTTCTAGCAAACACGCTAGCCATGCAAAATGCCCTTAAGCAAGCCAAAGTTGATGTGGCTGACATTCAGATCGCTGAACTATATGATCAATCAACACTCTTGGAAATGATTTCTCTAGAAGACCTCGGTTTTTGCAAGAGAGGAAAATCTTGGCTTGACATATATCAAAGCTGTGAAGATTATCAAGGATTTTATGAAATAGACGGCAGAAAACTGTTCGTAAACTTGAATGGAGGTCTCAAAGCTGATGGAAATCCATTGGGAGCCACTGGAGGCGCACAAATCTTTGAGGTTGTCAAACAGTTAAGAGAAGAAGCAGATAACCGACAAGTGCATGTGGATGGAGAAGCCCCTAAACTGGGATGCGTTTCAGAGTTAGAAGGTTTTGGCACAAAAGCTTACATACACATTTTGGGGAGGAACTAAAAATGAGCAGTGAACCCATCGAAAGAAGAGTTTCATACATAGGTGACAGACTACGGGGTAGCCAGTGTACTTTATGTGGAAAAGAATACTTCCGAGGCAAAAACTACTGTGGAAGCTGTGGACGAAAAAGCTTCGGAAAAATGAAAGCCATCGACTTCTTTTACGAACAAGGTAACCTTGAAGTCTCTACTCTTGTTAACCAGCCTACCAACAGGTTCGTCAAATTCAGCTCATACGTTTACGGTATTGTTTCATTCCATGATGGAAACACAAGAGTCCCAGGAAGATTAACAGACATGCTCTTTACGAACGGAAAAACTGACATCTCATGTTTTGATGGAAAAAACGTTGTCCCACGGTTCCGAAGAAGACACACCGTAGGCGAAAGCGATGTCATTCCCACAATCTCTCTTGCGTTTTCTCTCGCTGACGGCTACTACCCCCATCAAAAGTACGAAATCCACAAGCCCAAAAAAAAGTATGAAACCCCAGGAATCGTTGGATACGGGGTCTACACCTCAAAATTCCGAATCAAAGAAGGAAACATGGAACGGTCTGTGCCTTTCATCGACGAGGACGCTGTCACAGCAGCAGTAGAAGCTGGAAAATTGGCTCTAATCCATTCAGGAGTAGACAAATCCGCCATCGGCAAAGTTTACGTTGGCTCAGAATCAAACCCATACGCTGTCAACCCAATCGCCTCTAAAGTAGCACAAGTTCTAAAGTTGGGCAAAGAAGAAAAAACTGGAGTGCAAAGCGTGGACGCCATCGACACCGAGTTTGCATGCAAAGCAGCTACAAGCATGTTCAAGGACGCCGCGTCCCTTGTTTATTATCCAAAAACTAGCACAGATTACGCTATGGCTATAGGAGCAGATAACTCTCAAGCTGCACCCCGAACAGAACTTGGAGGAGAGCTTGACCGTTTCGTAGGTTTTGGAGGCGGCGCTTTCATCTTTGGTATGCATGATGTCATCGCTGAAATTGAAGGATGGTACTCCTGCACCTCAGACACGCCAGACTTTTGGAGACGAGACATGCAAGCTTACCCCAGACATGGTGGGCGATTCACTGGTGAACCTGCTTACTTCAAGCATGTCATAAAATCGTGTAGAACCATCATGGAGCAGCTCAACCTCAAGGTAGAGGACATAGATTACTTTGTTCCCCATCAACCAAACCTTCGTTTTCCAGTCAAAGTTGCAAGGCAACTAGGATTCAAAGAGGAACAATATTTACCAAGCCTAAAAGTTGCCAAGTTCGGAAACGCATATTCTGGGTCTTCGCCTATTGGCTTGGCGGCTGTTTTGGATATTGCAAAACCTGATGAACGTATAGTCCTTGTCAGTTACGGCTCTGGGGCTGGAAGCGATGCCTACTCTTTCATGACAACCAGCCAGATACTAGAGAAGCGGGAGCGTCAGAAGTTTACTGTTAACCATCAGATTGAAACCGAGAACTTGGAATATGTAGATTACAACACATACAGACGACTTAAGCATGGGCTCTAGAATTATGGTTTTGTTTAGTTGAAGCTTGTAGTATTTTGTTCTGTTACTCGACTAAAACATGCAAGCATCTAGAAAACAACTTCGTATCATAGCTCCATATTCTGGCTTCATAACACTTTCAAAGCTAAAATTCCGAAGAAACATTACAGAACCACCCTTCAAGATAACAGCATAAACAGGAAATAAGGTGTACATTAATGATTTCAAAGAGAGGAATAATTGTATGGATATCCGCGTTCGTAACTTTTCTAGCTATAATGGCTTCGTTCTCTATGGCAGTCTTACTTGTAAACGAGGGAGCAGGCGCCATTGTAACCCCTTACATCTTAGGCAACATAGCCGGTGCCCTAAGTGTAGAAATCTACTTGTGGATGTCCATAACGTTCACATTCATCTTTCTAGGAATCACATGCATACTCATATACCTAAAACAACCTCCTGACCCTGAAATCGTTAAACTATTGCTAAAAGTAGGAGGAAACTTAGCTGCACTCAGAAAGACCCAAGAAAACTCAATAACAGAAATAGCCGAGCAAATTGAATACGGCAGAAAAATAAATCAGAAATTTTTCAGCACAGTCAGCTCAGACCTCAAAGAAGACAAAAAAGAAACCATGGAAATTCTGGCAAACCACAGAAAAGCCTTCAAGAAAGTTCGCACAGACCTAATCTCTACAATAGAAACCAAGGCAACTGAAACAGGAGAAAAAATGTCTGCTGACCTGAAAAAACAAGAAACAGTCATGCTTGGAGTCAAACGCCTAAGCGAAGAAGGCACCACAGATTTGAAAAATCAGCGGGCAGAGCTTGAAGAGATTAAACTTAGACTCGAAAGAATCGAAGGCAACATGGTTCCCAATCAAGCTAATCTGAAGAGCCTTGACAATCCTGAGGACATAAAAGGAATCGGTCCAGCTTTAGGAAAAGAGTTGAGAACATTAGGCGTAACATCTGTTGGTGACTTTCTCACAACTGATCCATCGGTCATAGGAGAAAAAACGCGAATTTCAAAGGAGATGGCAGAAAACCTGCAAGCATCAGCTCAACTAATGATGATTCCGGGAGTAGACTCAAATGACGCTGAATTACTTATAGAATCTGGAATAAAATCTCGAAAAGAACTGGCAGCCCATGAACTGATTCAGCTTAGCAGAAGAGTAGGCGAAATCGCCAAAATCTATGTTGACCAAGGCAAAATCTCCAAAGAAGACTATCCAACAATCGAAGAAATATCCGCTTGGATACGAAATGCGCGATAACCAGTGTTTGCTGTGCATAGAGCAATAGTTAAATAACTCCCTAAGACTATAATGCTCGTCGTTCAAAAATGATACGAAGACTTGTCTTAGATGTCTTAAAGCCGCATAAGCCAAATGTTGTTGAAGTTTCTGAAGCTCTCAGCCACCTAGAAGGCGTAGAAGGCGTAAACATAATAATCAACGAGATAGACCAGCAAGTCGAAAACGCAAAAGTTATCGTTGCTGGGGTCTCTATAAGTTTTGAGGAGATTCAAAAGAAATTAGAGGAATTTGGTGCTACCATACACTCTATCGACGAGGTTGCAGCGGGCAAAAGAATTGTTGAAGAAGTAAAAACGCCTCAAGACAGCTCTGCTAGAATGTAAGTTAGGTTAAGGCTTTATGAAATTTCTTGATAAAATTAGGCGTTACATCCATATTAGTGGAGTAGCACCGATAAGCCGAAGATACTTTATAATGAATGCTTTTGACGGAGCCACAACTGTGCTCGGTGTAGTGGTGGGTGCATACGCTGCTGGAATAACCAACGAAAGCTGGGTCATACTATCTGGTTTAGGCGCAACCATAGCCATGGGGCTATCAGGCTTTGCTGGATCATATATGGCTGAGGAAGCAGAAGGGGCAAAAAAGCTTAACAAATTAGAAAAGTCGATGCTTACTGAACTGAAAAACAGTGTCGTAGGTAAAGCAAGCCGGTTTGCCTCTGTTTGGGCAGCAATAATTGGAGGAGGGGCTCCTGCATTAACGGGTGCAGCCTGTTTATTGCCGTTCTTTCTTGTAACTCAAGGTTTACTCTCCGTCAGTTTAGCAACCCAAATTTCCATAACTTTGGCTTTGGCGATAATGTTCTTGTTAGGTGCTGTTCTCGGAAAAATATCTTGCCGGAACATATTTCTTCATGGAGCAAAAATGCTGCTTGTTGGAGTAGTCCTAACGGTTCTCTTTTTCACGTTAAAGTTGACATAATTTTAGTGATTACGGAGAATGTGTTAACAGTTATTAAGCTGTACATCTGATTCTTTAGCTAATCACAAACACAATATCAAATGTTGTTGAGGCTGCTGTACTTGGTTGGACGAGAAATACTTGAAGTGCTATACTCTCCAGTTAACGCTTTTCGTAAAATCATTGAAAAACCCGACTTCAAGGGAGTATTAATTGTATTATTACTTGTAATATCCGCAACAGTAGCTTTACAGTTTGTCTATAATGAAAGACAATTATACGAAAACAGGGCACCACAAGATGATCTCTGGACAGAAACGTTAACCAATCCTCACATCTGGAGCTCCATCGAATCTGCTTCCCTAGATACACAAGATTACCAAATGGGAAACGGCAGCATCAGTTCTTCAGTCATGGACTCAACAAGCATTTGGCTAAAAATATTAGATATAGACGCCATCAACTGCTATGAGGAGACAGGCTACAATGAACTGTTCTTCTGGATAAATTGGAACAATGACGCTGGAGCGCCTCCAACTTCAGGAACCCTAAAATTGTTCTCAGGAAGCGAAGACAGCTACTTTGAAACAGACATAACCAATCTTTTGCCTTCAAGCGGAGAATGGGGAAATACAACCCTCAATGTGGGTCCAAATCAAGGCTGGGCTTCAAATAACTCTCCAGATTGGCAAAATATAACCGGAATCGAATTTACTTTAGTTTGGTCTGATTCGGCGAATCTGGCACTAAACATTGACGGCCTGTTTTTCAGGAACTACATCACATCAATCGAAGCTGCAGGGCTTGAAACCGCAATATTGTACATTCTCTTCTCGGTTACGTTTTCTGTTGGAATAAACTGGGTTCTCTGGGCAGGAATTTTGTTTATTGTCTCCAAACTTTTTGGAGAAGAACTAGGTAAATGGAACGTGGTCTTCGTGATTATTGGACACGCGTTCCTAGCTACTGCAGTTTACACTTTAGTAAGCACATTAATCTTCACTTCTCTTCCTATCTTGACTATGCCTGTAGAGTCTGATCTTCAAGTTGCTGCTTTCAGTGAGACATGGTTGCCGAACTTAGCCTACCAAGCGGGGACATTGATTCTGTGGGCAGGAGAAATTTGGATTGCTGCTCTTAGTGCAATAGTAATACGGCTCTTGAAAGATATCACTTGGGGAAAAGCTGCAACAATTTCTGCGGTAGCCTTTGGAGTGAGGTTTATCCTAAGAATTTTCTTTGGGCTCTAAATTTCAAGATCGGTGCGGTAAAGCTTATATCTGACATTAAGCCTCCTTTCCTTTCGCCAACAAAACGGAATGAGCGTAAAGTCGTTATGTGACGGGCTGTTTCATTTTTGGCGGCATTATACAAAACGGAGGAATACATACTTGAAAATTAATGAATTAAGAGATGGAATGCGCAAAGTTGATGTTGAAGCAGACGTGGTCGAAAAATCAGACGTTCGAGAAGTTCGTTCAAGATACACCAACGAAACCTTCAGAGTTGCCGATGCCACAATAGAAGACGAAACAGGCAAAATAACATTGACCCTATGGAACGAGCAAACTGAACAAGTCAATGTTGGTGACCGCGTCAAAATCGAGAACGGTTACATCAAATCTTTTAGAGATGTGCTTCAGCTTAACTCGGGAAAGTATGGGACACTAACAGTCCTGTAAACCCCCTTTTCTATCTCAAATTAAGTCAAATACCATACGAAAACAGTGGATTTGATCGAGATTTTTTTCAGCAAATCACGCGCTAAGAGTCAATGTTAATATTAAAGAGAAAATATTAACACAGAACGTACTGTTTAGCCCGGTAGTGTAGTGGACAATCATGGAGGCCTTTGGAGCCTCTGACGGGAGTTCGAATCTCCCCCGGGCTACCACTTTTGTTTCTTGTTCATATTAATCCTTTTTTAGGTGCCTTTGAAGTATAGAATGTGCGGGAATGTGTATGGGTTTCTTGCCGGGTAAGGTTCCAACCAAAGTTTTGGAACAGATAGTTTTCAAAAACTTGGGCGCAAAAAGAGATGATGTTGTTTTAAGTCCATCTATAGGTGAAGACGCAGCCATAGTCAAAGCTGGAAATCAAGTTTTGGCAATATCTTCGGACCCAATAACTGGAGCCGAAGAGTGGCTGGGCTGGTTGGCTGTTCATGTAAGCGCAAACGATGTTGCAACCCGTGGAGTTCAGCCCAGATGGTTCAATTCGATTATACTTTTGCCAAAAAATTCGACAACCGAACTAATCGAAAAAATTTGTACACAAATGGACAAAGCTGCACGCCAACTAGACATTTCGATAGTTGGTGGGCACTGCGAAGTCACTTTGGGCATAGAGCATCCGATAGTGACTGGATGTGCAATAGGTGTTGCCGAGAACGGAAAATACGTGACTTGTAGTGGAGCAAGAATAGACGACCAAATAATCTTGACGAAAGGAACAGGAATAGAAGGAACAGCTATTCTGGCTTCAGACCGACGAGCAGAACTACTAACTGTTTTTGACGAAAGTTTCTTGGCAAAAGCAGAAAGTTTCTTCGAAAAAATCAGCGTTGTAAAAGATGCCCTTACGGCTTTCAGAATCGGAGGCGTCTCAGCTATGCATGATCCTACTGAGGGCGGAGTTGCGGGCGGATTGCATGAACTGGCTGACGCTGCAAACGTTGGCTTTAACGTTTATCAGGAGAAAATCTTTGTTCCTGAGGAAACCCGTAAAATTTGTGCACATTTCTGTGTTGACCCTCTTCAACTCATAAGCTCTGGGGCACTTCTTATTATAGCAAAAGAAGAGAAGGCATCCAACATAATCAAAGAGTTATCAAAGAGCGGGATTCAGGCTTCGATAATAGGTGAAGTGGTTGAGCCCAAGTTGGGAAGAAACCTAATCACAAAAGCTGGAGAAAAAACTAAGCTTGTTCGACCTGACAATGATCATCTCTGGAAGGCACTCGAAAAGCCCACAAAAACTTGATTTTTCTTTTAGAATTCTGGCTTTGCTTTTCCAAGTTTTTTGTCTATGCACGCTTTTATGAAGCCGTAATATTCTGGTTCGGGTTTAGTGGGTCTGCTCTTGAATTCGCCGTGGAACTGCGAAGCAAAGAAAAAGAATCTGCCTGGAAGCTCCAGAATCTCTTTTCGTCTGCAGTCGGGACTGTTGCCTGAAAAAACCATTCCATTCTGTTCTAGTGCGCTCCAGTAGTCTGGGTTTACTTCCCATCTGTGTCGGTGACGCTCAAAAATCGTGTCAACACCATAAAGCTTGTACGCGGTTGTGTTTTTGTTTACCCGAACCTCGTGTGCGCCTAAACGCATAGTTCCGCCCTTATTGTTTACTGTTCTTTGTTCAGGCATCAAGTCAATCACAGGATGGTGTGTTTTTGGATTTATTTCCGTGCTGTTGGCTCCCTCAAACCCACAAACGTTACGGGCAAACTCGACAACCGCCAACTGGAATCCATAGCACACTCCCAGAAACGGCAAATTGTTTTCTCGTGCAAATTGGATGCCCCTGATTTTTCCTTCAGTTCCCCGTGGACCAAAACCGTAGGGAATAAAGATTCCATCATGCCCCTCAAGAAGCTTGATTCCATCTGCATTATTTTCTAGGCATTCTGCCTCGATGTAGTTTACCGTGACTTTTGTTTGGCATGCAGCGCCAGCGTGTCTGAACGCTTCGTTCATGCTCACGTAGCTATCAACCAAACCTGCATACTTGCCAATTAACGCTATCTTAACTTCGTGTTTGGGGTTTTCGAAACATTCTACAAACTTTTTCCACTCGTTCCATTCTGGAGCCTTTTTGGATATGCCTAAACGGTTGCAAATGTAGTTACCCATGCCCTGTTTATCCAAAATTAGTGGAACCTGATAAATTGAAGGAACATCATATGAACAGAAAACTGCCTCTTTGGGGATTGTACCAAACAGCGCTACCTTTCGAAGGGTTTCATCATCAATCATTTCCCTGCATCTAGCAACAATAGTGTCAGGCTGGATACCTATTCTGCGCAACTCGTTTACGCTGTGCTGAAGAGGCTTGGTTTTCATTTCTCCAGTGACATCCAAGATTGGAACAAGGGCAAGATGAACATAGAGTGTATTGTCAAAGCCTTCTTCTAAACGCATCTGGCGAATAGCCTCTAGGAATGGGAGTCCTTCAATGTCTCCTACTGTTCCCCCAAGCTCTGTCAAGACAACTTCCGCTTTTGATTGCTCTGCAACCATACGTGTTCGTCTTTTAATCTCGTTAGTTACATGAGGAATAATCTGTACACATCTACCAAGAAAGTCGCCTCTTCTTTCCTTGTCGATAACTTCTTGGTATATTTGTCCTGTTGTTACATTGTTTTCTTTTGGCAGGTTAACGTTCAGAAACCTTTCGTATCCGCCAAGGTCAAGGTCTGTTTCTCCACCGTCCTCTGTGACGAATACTTCTCCGTGGATGTAGGGGTTCATGGTTCCAGCGTCAACGTTCACGTAAGGGTCAACCTTAATGACTGTAACATCAAAGCCTCGAACCTGAAGCATTTTACCTATCGAAGAAGTAACAATTCCTTTACCAACAGAGGAAAGCACGCCACCCGTTACAAAAATATACTTGACCATCTAGTACGCCCTCATAATAATAAACCCCTAAACTATGTTTACCGATAAAAATGCTTTCTACACAATGATGTATCTGCAAATAGTTACTTTATCTTCCCAATGTTTTACACTTCGCTTTGTTCAATATAGCTAAAGCCAGTTCACCCGCTTCTTTCATGTTTTTTCCAAGAGAAACAAAACCATGATTTTTCAAAACAACTACTTTGTTGTCTCCCAACACATTCAACACTTCTTTTGCCAACTCTATCGTGCCTGACTCATACTCATTTTGAGTTACAGCCAACCCCAGTTTCTTTGCATTTGCTACTATAGTGTCGTTGTGTCCATGAAAAACAGCGTGTATTTCTTCACCCGATTTGTAAATTAGGTGATGCATTATCGACTCTGATGAGGGCTTCTTTTTTCCTTCAACAATAAACGTGTTATCTTTTTTGTTGTAATCTTTCACGTAAACAAAACAGTCATCAACTAAGTTTTCTTTGTTCTTCAGCCCCGACGCTGTTATCACAAAGCCCTCTTTTGACCTAAAACTCAGGTTGCCCGTATAATTTCCTCCAACCTCTGGAGTTAAACCATTTTTCTGGAACTTTTCACACCATTTTTTCAGTTCCCCAATTTTCGCGTCACTAGGAACATTGTCAGAGGCAAAAACCGTGTCAAACCTTATTTTTCCTTCTTTCATTCAACCACTCAGCGGTCTAATTTTCAGGCGACCAAAGCCTAAAACTACTATATAAGCAGGAAGAAAACACATAACCTACAGCCACTTTTTTCTTCTGAAATACATCAACATTACTGCACTGACAGCAAGCATAACAACGTAAACCATAGGGTACCCCCAAGAAGACTCAAGCTCCGGCATATACTTGAAGTTCATTCCATAGATGCCTGCGATAAGAGTCAACGGAATAAAAATCGTTGCAATAATCGTTAACACTTTCATAACTTCGTTCATTCTGTTGCTGACGCTTGAAAGATAAATATCAAGCATACCAGAAAGCATATCACGAAACGTTTCTAATGCATCAATAACCTGAATTGTGTGATCGTAAACGTCTCTCAGGTAAATATCGATAGATTTGTCAATTAATGGCGATTCCCATCTTTCCAGTCTGCTTATGACTTCTCTTAGAGGCCAGACAGACTTGCGAAGAAAAATCAGTTCACGTTTCAAACTGTGAATTGTATGAAGAACTTCCGGGATCGGATTCTTTACTAGCTCGTCTTCTATTTCTTCGATTTTTTCTCCGATTTTTTCCAGAACCATAAAGTAGTTGTCTACAATGGCGTCTATTATGGAGTAAGCAAGATAGTCTGCGCCCATTTTTCTTGTTCGTCCACGATCGGTCCTGATTCGTTCTCTGATTTGGTCAAAAACGTCTCCATCCTCCTCCTGAAATGAGATAACATAGTTTGAACCAAGGATTATGCTGAGCTGTTCAGTTATTGTTTCGTTTTCTTCATCAGTGTATTGGAGCATTTTTAGCACAATGAAGAGGTAATCGTTGTAATCCTCCATTTTTGGGCGTTGCCCTGTGTGCATGATGTCTTCTAATGCAAGGGGATGAATTTTGAGACGTGCACCAATTTTTTCGATGTTTTCTAGTTTATGGACACCGTTTATGTTTATCCATGTTTTAGTGGGTTTATCTTTGAGGGGAAAACATTCGTCAATCGTCTTTAGTTCTTTTTCTTCAAAATGGGTTCCGTCATATTCGATGCATGTAACCTTTACTTGTTCATTCTTCTTTTTTCCGACGTATACTGGAGTTCCTGGAGGAAGCCCAGACTTTTTTGCCAGTTTCCTGATAAAACGCGGCGTTACAATACACCTAATGAAGAATTTCTAGCAGACTATTTATAATTTTTCAGACCTGCCCATCAGTTCTGTTCGGTTCTAATATCACCTTCAAAGATTTTCCTGCTTCTGCTACAAGCCTGAAGCCCTCAGCTGCTTCTCGAATGTCTAGCCTGTGAGTGATCATGTCCGAAACATTAACTCTTTTTTTGGCTAGAATTTGCAGCGCTTCTTCGAGGTCTCTTGGAGCTGCGCCATAAGAAGTTCGTATTGTTGTTTCGTTTCTCCAGAACTGGGTTATTGGTATCGGAATCTTGACTGTTGGGTCTGGAACCGCAAAAAACAGGATTGTTCCTCCACGGTCTACGCACTCTAACGCAGTCAATGCAGCTTTGGTTGCACCTGTGCACACTATAACTTTGTCTACTCCTTTTCCAGTGTTAAGTTCTTTCAGTTTCTGGGGTAAGTCATCCTTGGCGTCTATAGTGTGGTCTGCTCCAAACTTTTCAGCCAGTTTTAGGCGGTCAGGGTTTATGTCTGCCGCAAAAATCGTTTGTGCACCATTCATTTTCGATAATTGTATATGGAGTATTCCAGCCATTCCACTGCCAATTATCAAAACCGTATCACCTTTCGTGATGCCCGCTAGCCTTTGTCCTCTAACTGCACACGCTAAAGGCTCAATGAATGTTCCCTCCTCATAGGACATCTCTGGAGATAGCTTGTAAACTCCAGTTTCCACGTTAATTTTTGGTACACGTATGTACTGAGAGAAACCGCCCGGAAAATAGTTTGTTGTGTGAAGTGTTTCGCAGGCTGTATGTGAATCTTTGCGGCAGTAGCAGCATTGGTTGCAGGGCAC
>PIXT01000138.1 GCA_003096235.1 Candidatus Bathyarchaeum sp.
GTGTTTTTTCTTCAAAAATGATCGCTTGAAACCTGTATATCTTAGTATCCTTAATTAGCCAAGAGTCTGGGGGTAAACCTGCTTTCATGGCTGTTTGGCACAGAAACTCCTCTGTGTTCCAGTTTAGTTCAACTGGCACCTGCGGTAGCAGCAATCCTTTATGATACCCTTTTTCGAGTATTAGACCGTCACGTCCAACTTTGATTTTTGTCATGTAATCTGTTGGCTTCTCAACAGTAACCAATTCAGGAGGAGTTAAAACACTCACTTCAAAGACAATCTGGTCAAGTTCATCTGTGGCTACTGGCGGGAAACGTGGGTCCTGCGTTGCTGCGCTGACTGCAGCCTCTATAACCGCCTCAGCAAGGGGCGTTGTAGGATAAGGCAAACCAATACAACCCCGCAAATTTTTCGCGCCATTACTGATGATGTTCAATGTAACAAAAACGCCGCACAGCTCCATCAGCTTGGACGAAACATCTTCGGGAACATTCAACGTTCTCCCGCTTTTCAGGCGCTCGGTTACTGTTTGTCTTGCCAGATTTACGAGAAACTCGCCTTCTTTTGGTGTCAACTGAAACGTCACGTTATTTCGCCCCTGACCTACTGCAAAAGTCAGCCCTAAACGTATTAAAGTTTCTGAACAAAAAATGCCCAACAACGGGCATGACTAACGTAGATTAGTTATGTTGGGTTGATTAGAAGTTGGTGCTTTCTTCTTGGACTCCATCCTTTGTAGCAATAAGGATGTCAACGCCGTCGCCGCTCATTACGTCTCGGCGTACAGCAGATTTTACGGCTTTTAGCACCAAAGCTTTTGCGTCAGCCATGGACATTTTGTCTTTGTATCCCTGTTCAAGGACTCCTGTTGCCATTTGGGCACCTGAGCCTACTGCAGCGTAGTCGTCAGGTAAAAGAGAACCTAAAACATCAAGAACATATATTGCTGGAGTGTCGCCGTCCATTCCTCCCACTATTGTTTGGGTGATTAAAGGAAGCATACGTCTGTTGAAGAGAACATTTGACATTAACTTGGCAGCTGCTTTTGCGGACATGAGTCTACCTGTTTCGTATGTGAACAGTTTTGCTTGGGCTTCTACTTCCCGAACCAAAATCTGCATATCAGAAACTAGACCTGCACATGCTGCACCGACTTGATCAGAGATTCTGAAAACCTTTTTTCCGGTTTTGCTCATTATCATGGAGCCATATGTGACTCTTTTTTCTGAGGCTAAGATTACGCCGCCATCAAAAACTAGACCTATTGTAGTGGCTCCTGGCATATAATATCGTCCTTGGGCTTGGTCACTCAAATGTTGTTCCTCCAGTTTCAGTTCAGTAATGACTTGAAAGAAGCTATTAAACTTAATTGAATTTCTTCTTGGAAGATTTAAATTTACCTCATTAGTATTCAGACAAAGCAACTGCAACTCAGAGCGGTATTATTATTGGTCTACCCATGAAGTTTGCTACATTAACAGGTAAATCATAAACTGCCTCTATGTTTTCAGGCGTGATAACTTCATGATCTCCGGCAGCAAAAATCTTTCCATCCTTTAACATTATGAACTTGTCAGAGTAACGCAACGCAAGATTAATGTCATGAAGAGTCATGATTGCCGTTAAATCGTTTCGTTTCACAACATCAACAAGAGTAGACATTATCTGATGCTGATTGCATAAATCGAGGCTGCTGGTAGGCTCATCTAACAGCAGAACCTTAGGTTGCTGTACTAACGCTCTGGCAAGCTGAACTTTTTGCAGTTCACCACCGCTTATCTCGTTAGTGTACTTCAGTGAAAGCTCACTTAAACCAAGACGCCCAATAATGTCTTTTGTGATTTTAATGTCCTTCTTTGAAACATCCCACGTAATATGCGGCTTTCTTCCAAGAAGAACAGAATCAAAAACAGTAATCTGCGAAACATCAGCCCGCTGAGGAACATATCCTATCCTTTTTGCTACCTCAACACGGCTCATTTTGCGTAGTTCCTCGTTATCTACCATGATTGTGCCGTTACGGGTTTTCAGTAGACCGTTGATGCATTTGAGCAGAGTTGTTTTTCCCACTCCGTTAGGTCCTAAAATTGTTAAAACTTCGTTTGCGCCAACAGTCATCTGGATGTCTTCTAACACTACATTACCGTTATTATATGAAAACTCAACATCTCTAACTTTCAGCTTCATTTTCTGTACCCCCGAATAAGTATAGCAAGAAACAATGGTCCGCCCATGAACGCGGTTATAACGCCCACAGGAAGAATCAACGGAGAAATTATGGTCCGAGCCAAAGTATCAGACACCACCAAAATCAGCGCCCCAACCAAAGCAGAAGCTGGAATCACAAAACGGTGATCAGAACCAACCACCCGCCGAACCATATGTGGAGCCAGCAAACCCACAAAACCAATAACACCCATCAACGAAACAATCAAAGCCGCCACAAGCGAAGAGAGAACCATCCCCACAATGATGTGCCTGTTCACGTTTACGCCTAAACTGCTTGCAGTGTCTATTCCGGCGTCGATGGCGTTGTAGTTCCAGCGGTTGTAGATGAAGTATATGAGTACAGGCAAAGAAACCGCCGAGATGAGGATGAGGTTTTCCCATGTTATGCGACTCAAGTCCCCAAACGTCCAGTAGACAATAGACGCGATTTGAACATCACTGGCAAAGTACTGGATTGCGGTGCGTGCTGCCCCAAAAACTGACCCCATAACAACGCCTGATAACACTATGGCTTCTGAGGAGACACGGGTTAATCTGGTGAGAACTAAAACCACGCCCGTGGATATCAAAGAGAAACAGAACGCGCATATGGTCACTGCATACTGGTTGTTGATTACCACAGCATCTTTGGCGTTACTGAAAGTGGAGCCTGCTCCAAGAATCACGATTGCAAATGCAGCTCCAAACGCAGCGGCTTGGCTAAGTCCAAGAGTGTAGGGTTCGCTTAGAGGATTTTTGAGTATGCACTGCATAACTGTGCCTGCGACTGCCAGCATTGCACCAGCAACCACAGCAACTAATACGCGAGGAAAGCGGATGCTCCATGCAATCCCGTTCTGATCAAGTATCTGGTTGATGACCTCAGAAATGGACAGGTTAGCGGAGCCGATTGATAGTGCTATTAATACAATTAAGATTAAACCAACCGAGCAAACTGTTAGAAACATCACCTTTTTTCCAATATACTTGGAGTAGCTAGGGCTGTCGCCTTTTTTAGTGCTAACAGTTTGTTTGTTGCTCATTCACCTTTTACTCCTGTTTGCAGAAGGTTTGCGTGCAAAAACTATCTCGGACCTTTCGTCCACAGGTGCAATTTCTAAAATGATTAAGCCAGCAGCTTCTAAACCTCTAATGTATTCTTCTTTGTCTACAATTTTGCCTGATGAATGAGGCTTGCTGCCGATCTTTTTTCCTTCAAAGTTTACTAGGTTCCACTCTAACGTTTTTAGTGCGCTTTCTCTGGAGCTGTCTTTGAATCTGCGCAGCACCAAATATCCGTCTGGATTTAGGGCATTCACGATTTTTGGAATAAGTTCTGGGTCGCTGCAGCTTTGATTAAATGATGAGAAGATTGCATCGTAACCTTGTCCAATGTCGTCTGTGTAGAAGTTTCCAGAAATCACGTGGACTCTTTTTGCGTCGTAATCGTCGATATATTTGCAGGATATTGGAGTTATGTTCGGAAGATCAAAGACGTATGCTTCAAGTTCAGGGTTAAGTGCAGTGAATGCAATTGAATATAATCCATGTCCGCCGCCGATGTCAAGCAGCCGTTTCCAACTGTTCACGTTTAGATATGATGCTACAACTTTTATGGTATTAAAAACAGAACCCGCTTCAGCCCATTCCGCAATGCTGACTATCCAATGATCATTGAAGAAGTCTTGCCTTTTTTGTGTGATTGGTCCGTTTCTGAGTATTGTGGGCAGCTGGGTCCAGCGTTTGGCGTTTTTTTTCATGTTTTCGAGAGTGTTGGTCATGCACCGTGAAGATGAGCGACTAAGGTAGTTGCGTGTTAGTGGCGAGTTAATGTATGTGTCCTCTTTTTTTGTTAGCAGACCAACTTCTGTTAGTGCGTCACAAAATAGTTGAGTCATAGTTGGGTGATAGCCTAGCTGCTGGGCTAGTTCTTTGTGTGTTTTGGGAGTAACTGTGCACTCGAACAGTCCGCTTTCCCATGCGGTCATTATTAGGTAATAGCGTTGTAGCCCTTCCAGCGACTTTGTTACTAGTGTGGAAAATGCTTTGGAGCGAGGAAAAGGTGGATTTAATAGGTTATTTACGTCTTTCATAGGTTTTTGCTCCGATGTTTTTGTGAACATTTACTAAAACAGTTGAGTTGTTTGCACCTCAGTGTAGGTTTACAGAACCAAATGTCCCGTAACGCTGCGCCATTTCGTCGTAGAGTGCTGCGCCGTCTAGGAATGTGTATATTTCGTCAGATTTCTGGGCAGGATCGATGTCTGCAAACTGGTCGGGATACAATACAGTTCCAACGTAGTATGCATCGGTTAGCACCACATCGAAGTTTAGGTGATAGCAGTTGTATCCGAGCAGTCCGTATGTGCGGTTGTTTTGTATGGCGTCCAGAGTTCCGTATACATCAATGTGATTTTGCACATCTTCTTGGCAGAGACTTAAGCCATTGTAGTCAACGAAGATTACGTCAGGGTTAAGGTCAGGGATAACTTCAATGTCAATGTTTACAACCAAAACAGAACCTTGAACCATTTCGTCAGTAACAACATTTTTTGAGTTTGTTAGTGTGAACGGAGCATAATATGCGTTGGTTGATGTGAATCCGTGAAGACCACGGGATGAAAGACCGCCAACATATACAGACGGTTTTTCTGTGTCAGATATGCTGGAGGTTCGGCTGTCAAGGTCGTTGATCAAACCGTTTACGTAGTTGATGACTTCTGTGGCTCTAGCCTCTTTGTGCAAAATGTCGCCAATAAGAGTAAGGCCATCATAGAAATCTTGAACTTTTTCAGGAGTATCTAAGCCACCATAAACTATGCCGACAACAGGTATTCCCAGCTGACCCTGCAAAGCATCCACATTTGAGGCTACTCCATCTGTGCTAAACACTACATCTGGGCTTTGTGCTGCAATAAGTTCAGGGTCTCCTCCAAACTGTGGACCAATGATGGGTAATGTGGCGTATTCTGGGTGTGCCATTGCGTATGGTCTTCCAGTAGAATCAGTTTCATATTCTTCAATTCCGCACACCATTTCGTTGGCGTCCATGTATGTGAGTAAACGCAGGCAACCTGGGCTTACTCCAACAATTCGGTTGATGTCTGTTGGAACTGTTACGTTACGTCCAAGCATGTCGATTATTTGGGTTGTTTCAGGTTGTTGTTCTGTGGAGCCTGAAAGGTTTGGATTAAATACAACTACAATTGCGGCGATTAAAAGAGCAGCTGCAACTGCAATGGCTATTATCATGTGTGTTTTTTTTACCATTTAGTTTTGCCTCCTTTGGCTATTTTGGATTACAAAATTTGTGATGTCCTCTAATTCGGACACGTTTATGTCCAGTTCTTCTCCCTTTAGTCCCTTTTCTTGGATGGATTTGTTGAAGGGTATTTGTGCGATTACACGTGTTTTGCCTAGTTTGTTTAGCATCGTTTCAGCGAGGCTGTCGTCGACTTTGTTGAGTATGAAGTAAACTGATTTGCTTGCTTCGCCTGCCATTGTGCAAATTTTTTTGGACAGTTTGATGGATTCATATGATGGGTCTAAAACCATCAAGACGGTGTCGACTCCGCTTGCGACTCCTCTGCCTAGGTGTTCTATTCCTGCTTCAGTGTCGATTATTGCAATGTCTTTTGGTGCCAGTTTTAGGTGATGCACAAAGTCTCTGGAAAGTCCTCCCATCGGGCAGGCGCATCCTTCTCCGTAATGTTTCACTTTTCCAATCTGCAACAGATGCAATCCGTCTTTTGTTGAAACACATTCGCTGGGTATCTGGTCTATTGTCCATGATTCTTTGAATACTCCGTTTCGTTTTCCACTAGCGAATGCAGACATCATGTTGGTTAGCAGGGTCTTTTTTCCGCCGAGCTGTTCCATGAGTTCTTTTGGGTCTTGCATTCCAAGTTGGGTGCTTAGTCCGTAGTTTGATTCGTCTGTGTCTATGACTAGGATTCTGTATCCTTTGGTTTGTAGGTTTTTTGCGAGTAGGGCGGAGATTGTGCTTTTTCCGCTGCCTCCTTTGCCGCATATCAAAATTTTCATTTTTGGAGCCTCTTGATACTTTTTGAGTGAGATTGAATTATGGAAGTGACAACAAGATTATAAGTATTACTGTTTTAGTAAATCGTGTTACGCATGTGTGGTTTAAAACCAAGAGCCTACGCTACACCACAAAAAACCACAATCAAACCCAGCCACAACAAAAAGTAACCACAAATCGACCTTTAATCATCTAACGTCCGAAGCATACTTCCTGTTCGGTACCCCTCAAGATCAACAACAACATACTTGAAACCCAACATCTTCAAGTTTTTAACAACCTCATCTAATACATCGCCGCCGCAAAAGCGCTCAACCTCATCTTTTGGCAATTCTATTCGCGCCAAACCATTATGCTCTCTAACCCGAAGCTGCGTAACGCCAGTGAGCTTTCTTATTGCCTGCTCAGCTTTTCCAACTCTAACCAATTTTTCAGCTGTTATTCGTTCATTATATGCGATTCTAGACGCCAAACATGCATTAGACGGCTTGTCAAAAACAGAAAGCCCCAACGTTTTAGCTATAAACTGAATTTCTTCCCGTGTAAACCTGTTCTCTGCCCATGGACTATACACGTTTTCCAGTTCTTGAACCGCCACAAACCCCGGTCTATGCCCAGTTAACTCGCTGAAGTTTGTCCCTTCAAAAACTGCTTTAAACCCAAACCTGTTTGCCACTTCTTGTAAACGTTCCAGCAACTCTTTTTTGCAGTAATAACAGCGGTTTTCGGGGTTTTTTGTGAAGTTTTCGTTTGAAAGTTCGTCAGTTTTAACAACAATTAACTTGATGCCTATCTCTTTGGCTATTCGTTTTGCGTCTTCGAATTCTTCAGCAGTATACATTGGCGATTGTGCGGTTACGGCTACAGCTTTTGGTCCCAAAACGTTGTAGCACACAGCAGCCAAAGTTGAGCTGTCTAAGCCGCCAGAAAAAGCGATTACCGCTCCATCTTTTCCTGTGTTTTTGATAAAACTTTTCAGTTTAACAACTTTTTTATCCAAAGAATTCACTGGGAACCACTCTTTTTTTGAAGAGCTTTTCTGGCGTTTATCACAACTAACTCTGTGATTTCTCGCAAAGGCTTTTTTGATTTGTTTGCCAGCCGTTTAACGTCCTCAAATTCAGGTTTTATGCGAACGATTTCGCCTTTTTTGTCTTTGGCAACTTTGACTGTCACCGTCTCTTGTATGCCCTCGACAATTATGTTCACTTGAAACAATTCACGATCGACTACATATCTTTCGCAGAAGAAAACTCGAACGCCAAGGGTTCCTGTTTCATCCATGAGCGTACGTGAAAGCCGTTCAACATCTTGTTTTTTTGTCAATACTTTGAGAATCTGGCAGGGTCTGCTCTTTTTTGTTACCGCCGCAATCACGCTTACATCTTTAGCTCCTTTTTGGAGCAGCACATCAATTGTGTGACCAAGAATTTCGCCTGTAACATCATCCAGATTTGTCTCCAACACAGCAATTTCTTCTTTTGAAATCCCATAATCCACAGGTTCACCTACTGTAATGCGCAGAACGTTAGGCATTTCCTCAAAATTTTTGGTTCCAGTGCCATAGCCTATCTTCAGGGGAGTCATTGCTGGATAAAAGCAGCTTACTTCATCAGCCAAGTTGACCAGTATTGCTGCTCCTGTTGGTGTGGCAAGCTCTGTTTGTATTGGTCCTCCTCTGATTGGAAACTTTTTGGATTGGAATATCGCCAAGGTTGCGGGAGCTGGGCTGGATACTATTCCGTGTGAAAACTTGAATAATCCGCCGCCAACTGAAACAGGAGTTGCAACAATTTTTGAATCGAACAGCCCAAGGTCGTCTAAAGCAACTGCGGAACCTATGATTTCTGCTGCAGTGTCAACCAGTCCCACTTCATGTAGATGTGCATCGTCCAAGTTTGTGTTGTGAAGTTTTGCTTCTGCACAAACCAGTGTATGTATAACATTTGAAGCGAACTGTTTTGCTTTTGTCGAAAGATCAAGTTTTTCTGCACAGTTTTCCACGAGTTCTACAAGTTCGCTGCCGTGTAGTTTAGCTGCATGTTCGGCGGTAACGTCGATTGTTGTGGCTTTGAATTCTTTGCGCATAACCTGTTTAATGTTCACATTGATTTTTTTGTAGCCATAGGTTTCTAGCGACTTGATGGCAAAGACAACCTTGTCAGCGTCAGCTCCAAGATCAAGCAAGGCGCCTAGAAACATGTCTCCGGCAACGCCTGCGATTTGACAATCAACAGTTACTATTTTGTTGATTTTGGGCATGGTTATCACAATACAGTTATTTCATGGAAACTAATCATAACGATATATCATTTATGCTCTTAAGGAATGTGAATACAACATGTACACCTTGAAGGAAGTACTTGAAAAGGTTGCAAAAAATGAGGTTTCTGTTGCTGAAGCTGAAAAGCTGTTAAGGATACTGGCAATCGATGAAGTAGAGAACATTGCAAACATTGACAGCCACAGAGAATTAAGAAAGGGCATCCCTGAAGTGATATTGGCTGAAGGAAAAGCCACCGATGACTTGGTTAAAATTGTACAGAAAATGTTGACCGCCAATAGAAGAGCAATAATAAGCAGATATAACAAACAGCAACTTAGCGCCATCACGAAAGCTGTTCCCAGCACTGTTTTGGTGCAAATTTTTGACAAAGCCCGAATAGTCATTGCCACAAAGAAAGATTTCGAGGTATCACATACAGGTGGAAAAGTTGGAGTCATAACCGCTGGAACGTCAGATATTCCTGTTGCCGAAGAAGCAAAAATAATGTGTGAGCAGATGGGCTGCAAAGTTGTTGCTGCTTACGATGTGGGCGTAGCGGGTATTCATAGACTGCTAAAGCCATTGAAGACCATGATGCTAGAAGATGTTGATGTTCTTGTGGTGATAGCAGGCAGGGAAGGTGCACTAGCCTCTGTTGTGGCAGGTATGGTGGACGTTCCAGTGATTGCAGTTCCAACCTCAAACAGTTACGGTTTTGGAGAAAAAGGAGTTAGCACACTTATGGCAATGCTTCAATCCTGCTCTTTGGGTTTAGCAGTTGTTAACATAGACAGCGGTTTAGCGGCAGGTGCAGTAGCCACATTGATTGCTAATCGCGTCGCCAAATTTAGAACTTGACCTGTTAAGCCTCAAGTTTATTATTCTGTTTTCAGTAAAGTTTCCTTTAACACTCAAACGCTGGGGAGATGCTTGTTGAAAAAAATTGGAGTCGTCACAAGCGGGGGAGACGCTCCCGGAATGAACGCAGCAATACGCGCAGTTACTCGTGTTGCATGCTCAAAAGGCATAGACGTTGTAGGCTTTGAGCGCGGATGGGACGGACTAATCAGCAACAACCTCAAGCAGCTGACTCCACGAAACGTTGGCGGCATTCTTCATGTCGGAGGCACAATTCTTCGTACATCCAGAAGCCCAGAGTTCAGAAAACCAGAGGGCATACAAAAAGCTGCAAAGGCTCTTGAAATAAATAACATTGATGGACTGGTTGTGATTGGCGGAGACGGCTCGCTGCGTGGCGCTTTAGCGTTAAGCAAACTCTCAGGCACGTTGATGGTTGGCATTCCTGCAACAATCGACAATGACGTGTACGGAACTGACGAAAGCATAGGCTTTGACACCGCAGTCAACACGGCAATCGGAGAAATCGACAAAATCAGGGATACAGCAAATTCGCATGAACGAATTTTTGTTGTTGAGGTTATGGGCAGAAAACGAGGATTTCTTGCGTTAACGATTGGCTTGACTGCTGGAGCCGAGGTGATTTTGGTTCCAGAAGTTGATTACAGCCTAGAAAGCATCGTTCACACTTTGAAAGTAAATGGCGCTAAAGGCAAAAAGTCAGGAATTATAGTGGCTGCTGAAGGAATCGGCGACACCCGTAAACTGTTAAAAGACATTGAACAACTAGCGGGTGCAGATGTCCGATTGAGTGTTATGGGTTATGCCCAAAGAGGCGGCAACCCAACAGCTAGAAGCAGATTATTGGCTAACTTGTTTGGAGCAAAAGCCGTAGAACTGCTGATGAACAAAAACGAAAACCAGATGGTTGGATTAGAAGCAGGCAA
>PIXT01000139.1 GCA_003096235.1 Candidatus Bathyarchaeum sp.
ACAGATCAGTGAAAACGTGTTTAGATTGTTTCTGTTAGTATCCTTTTGAATATTGTGAAGCCGTGTCTTGGTGCTAGCTTTTTTTCTCCAAGCCTAGCTCGGTATTCTATTGGGATTTCGATTGTGCTGTATCCACTGTGTTCCACCAAGTGATTTAGTTCAACTTCAATGTCAAAGCCTTTGGATTTTGGGTTCCAGCCGTTTACAATTTCTTGGCGAACTACTCGCAGACCCGTAAGTGGGTCGTCTAGATTAACGCCGTTCAAAAGATTGTGTGTAAATGATAGAAACTTGTTTCCTATATGAAACACGTTAGGCATTACATCAAGTTTTAATTGTTTGTTCAATCGGTTTCCGCAGATCATCCCAACTGATGGGTTTTCTTCAAGAATTTTGATCATTGTTGACAAATACTTTGCGGGGTATGTATAATCAGCGTCAATTAATGCCACATACTTCACGTTCAGCCCTTTAGTGTGACTGAGTGCAGTTGCTATTGCATCGCCTTTTCCTATGCCTTTCTGAAGCAGAGTTTGGGCTCCGCATTCCCGTGCAACTTCTACTGTGCGGTCTGTGCTTCTGCCATCAACCACTAAACAAAGGGGATTTTCTAGCGTGTCATTAACTTCGGTTAAAGTTGGACCTAGACCAGACTCTTCGTTTAAGGTGGCAACTATCACTAACGTGTCTTCGACGCCATTATGTTCAATCAATGGAAGAACCAAAATATTACCTGACTCAAGGCGATAAAAACAAGTATTCAGAATGGGACATTATTTCTAAAAAGGGAATATTATCTAACAAAAACTATGTTTTTGTGGTCTTAACTGCCTGTTCAACAGTGTTCTTTAAAATTTGTGGGCTAAACCAACAAGCTCTTTCACGTTTGTGTAACCCTTTCTTTCGAGATATCTGTCAATTCCCTTTGCGACAGAACCAAAAACTTCTACTCCGTTAAATGCAACCGTTGTTCCTATCTGAACTGCAGACGCCCCCGCCTGAATGAATTCAATTGTATCCTGCCAGTTGCTTATTCCACCACAACCAATGACTGGAACATTAACTGACCTGTAAACATCATATACGCATCTTATTGCGATTGGTTTTATTGCGGGTCCGGACAATCCGCCGAATTTGTTGGCTAATATGGGTCTGCCTGTTTCTGTTTCGATTGCCATTGCCTTAAGTGTGTTTATGGCGGTTATTGCATCTGCTCCAGCATTCTCAGCTGCTTTAGCGATTTCAGCTATGTTTGCAACATTGGGAGTCAACTTTACAATCACGGGTACGTTAACCCGATTTTTCACTTCTTTCACAATTGTCTCCAGCAGCAGTGGGTCGCATCCAATTTCTGCCCCTGCTTTTTTGACATGAGGACAAGACACGTTCAATTCTATTGCATCTGCCCCAATTTTAACTGCAGTTTCAGCGACTTGGGCGAACTCTTCAGCTGAGACTCCGTAAATGCTTAAGATAGTGGGGGCTTTGATGGCTTTTAGTTGCTTTATTTCTTCTTTGAAGTGGCTGATTCCGGGATTTGGTAACCCCATTGCGTTGAGTAAGCCGCAGTCGGTTTGGACAACTGTTGGGTTGAGGTAGCCACTTCGAGGTTCTAGTCCCATAGTTTTTGTTATAACTGCTCCTGCTCCCGCCTCGATTACGCTTTTCATAGATAATCCTGTGTATCCGAGGATTCCCGCGGCGAGCATGGTTGGGTTAGCAAGTTTTAATCCAGCTATCTGTGTGGCTATACGGTTCTGCATTTTGTGTTCCTCTTCTCAGTAAAAGTTATCCACTGCCAAGATAAATGTTAGGAAATGTACTCTAATATGATTTAATGTCGGATGGGAAACTTGTGAAGGCTACAATAGTAGAATCTGTAATTGGTGTGTTTGGTTTTGGCGAAGATAATGTGCTTGTTGAAAACGTGTTTTTTCCCAAGGATGCGCTTGAAGCGGCTGAGAAGCTGCGGAACCTAGAAGATGGAAAGTTAATCAAAGAAATTTCTGATCTTGTTACTAAACTGCAGACTAAAGGCTACACACGCTTTGTTTTTGAGAATCAAGAGATTTCCAGAAGCACATCTGAAAAGCTGGGAATCAACGTTAGTGTGGAATCTTCTTCTGAGGCGGGTAGGTTGCTTCGCGAAAACTTGGAAAGGTTTGCCTTGGAAACGGGTTTTGTGGACAAGCCAGAGAAGCTTCGTGTGTTTGCTCACAAGGTTTCTATCGAACTTGCCAAAATGAATGTAAAGAAGAGCGTTGAACGGCGGGATATGCTTGCGGCTCAGGCGGTGCAGACCGTTGACGACTTAGACAAATCATTGAATCTGTTCATGAGTAGAATACGAGAATGGTTTGGGCTGCATTTCCCAGAATTAGATAGACTGCTTGAAAAACATGAAACTTATGCTCGGCTTGTAGTTAACTTGGGTACAAGAGAAAACTTTACTGCCCAGAACCTAGAAGATGAAGGTCTGCCAAAAAATAAATCCCACACGTTAGCAGAGGTTGCCGCAGCTTCTATGGGCGCCGACTTAGGCGACGATGACCTAGCACAAATCAAAACCATGTGCAAACACGTGCTTGAGCTGTATGCTGTGCGGCAATCGTTAGAGACTTACGTGGAATCAGTTATGGATGAAGTGGCTCCAAACACAAAAACAATAGGCGGTTCACTTCTGGGTGCTCGTTTAATTGCTCTTGCTGGGGGGCTAATGAACTTGGCTAAGTTGCCCGCAAGCACAATGCAGGTTTTAGGCGCAGAAAAAGCACTGTTCAGATCATTGAAGACTAAGGCTCGTCCTCCTAAGCATGGGATAATTTTTCAGCATCCCCTTATTCATGATGCAAAGCGTTGGCAGAGAGGAAAGATTGCTCGTGCCTTGGCTGGAAAATTGAGTATAGCTGCGCGTGTTGATGCGTTCAGCGGCAAATATGCTGGAGACGACTTGAAAGCCGACCTTGACAAGAGAGTTGAAGAAATTAAAGAGCGGTATGTGAATCCTCCGCCACCTTCACCGCAGACAAAGAAGGCTCCATATAGAAAGCCGATGGAACGAAAGAAACCTCGGAGAAAGAAACGTGCCCGTAAACGTTAAGGCACATCCCAGTTTTCCAGAGATTTACTGGGTTACTCTGGAGGATGGCTCACGCAAGTTATGCACCAAGAATCTGGTTCCAGAAAACGCAGTTTATGGCGAGAGGCTCGTCAAGTTTGAGAAAAAAGAGTACAGGCTATGGGATCCTTACAGAAGTAAGCTTGCAGCTGCAATAATTAATGGTCTAGAAACGGTTCCGATTGCTCCTACTCAGAGGGTGCTTTATCTGGGTGCAGCTTCAGGAACAACTGCAAGCCACGTTTCCGATATCGTTGGCGAAGGCGGGCAGGTATACTGTGTCGAGTTTGCTTCGCGTTCTCTGCGTGAACTGGTTAATAGTGTTTGCATTTTGCGGTATAACATGTCGCCTATACTGGCGGATGCGCGGTTACCAGAGTCTTATTCGAGGATGGTTGAGCGGGTGGATAGTGTTTACTGTGATGTTGCTCAGCCTGAGCAGGCTAGGCTTTTGGCGGATAACGCGGACATGTTTTTGGCTGATGGAGGATGGGTGATTTTGGCGATTAAATCTCAGAGTATAGATGTGACAAAGGAGCCCTCTGTGGTTTACCAGAAGGAGATTGCGGTTTTGGAGTCTAGGGGTTTTTGTGTCAGTCAAGTTGTTGATCTTGAACCTTTTGATAAGGCGCATGCGATGGTTGTTGCCCAGAAGTAACCCTGTAACTGTTTTTGTTCTTTTGTGGTTTTTCTGAAAAAAAGGCTGTTTTCAACAATGAACCTCTATTAGTCTCCTAATACAATTTCATGTTCTTGGTTAGATGGCTGTTTACGTTATTGTGTGCAGTGTATTCCTTATCTTTTGGCAACGTTTTTCTGTATATTACTGATGTTTCTTGTTTCGCTTCTCTAGGACCCCAGCAACCTTTTAAAGAGACAAAAACCATTACATAATCTCAGAAGAATTAAAGGGTTAACTATGTCACAGTACTCCAGCGTTTTCAAGGACGAAAGCAAACTCGACATCAACTATGTGCCATCGCATTTACTTCATAGAAAGCTTCAACTAAACCTGCTAAACCAGTTTTTCCGTTTCGCCGTAGAAAACCCTGGAAGAATGACCCAGCGCGCATTGATTATGGGAAACATAGGAACAGGCAAAACAGTTCTTTCGCAACACTTTGGATTAAACATAACAAAGCAAGCAAAACAGCGCAACATCAACCTAAACTACATTCACATTAACTGCCGCGAATGCAAAGGCAGTCTCTTTATGATTCTGCAACGAACCATCATGAAGTTTTATCCAAACTTTCCTAGACGCGGCTACTCTGCAGAAGAGCTGCTGCAGGCGCTCATGCAAATCCTTGACGAAAAAGATGCATACCTAATTTTAACCTTGGACGAGCTGGAGTCTCTTGTCCAAAATGAAGGCTCAGACCCAATCTACAACCTCTCCCGCATCCAAGAAGACCGAATTAATGCACCAAAACGGCTCTCTCTTATCTGTATCCTTCGTCAACCTGAGCACCTTGAAACCTTGGACCCAAGCACCAAAAGCACTCTTCAACGCAACATAATACGACTAGAAGACTACTCAGAAGCTCAACTCGAAGACATACTGGCTGACAGGGTGAATCTTGGCTTCAGAGACGGCACAGTGCCCGACCAAACATTGATGCTCATCGCTGAGTTGGGAAACTCTGAAGGCGGAAACGCCCGCTACTCCATCGAGCTTTTGTGGCGAGCAGGCAAATATGCTGACGCCTCGGAACTGCGTGAGGTTTTGCCTGAATGTGTTAGGAATGCAGTTGCTAGCGTTTATCCTGTTGTGCGAAAGGACATGATTCCCGAATTTAGTTTGCACGAAAAACTGTTTCTTCTTGGTGTGGCACGCTACTTTAAACAAAATGATTCTGCTTACGTGTCCATGGGCGAAGCAGAGGAAGCTTATGCTCTGGTCTGCGAAGAGTACAATGAAACAGGTCGTGGGCACACTCAGCTTTGGAAGTATGTTAAAGCACTTTCTGCTGCAGGGATAATCGAAACAATGGTTTCTGGTGTTGGGCAACGGGGAAAGACCACGCTTATTGGTTTGTCTCGGGTTCCAGCATCTGACTTGGAGCAGGAGCTTGTTAAGATTTTGTCGCAGGATGGGCAGTGAGGCGCAAGTGTCGATAGAAGATGTTTTTTCGTCTAAGGGGCGTGTTAAAATTCTCAGAATTTTGTCTGAAATTGGAGAACTAAACATTTCAGAGATTGCCAGACGGGCAGGCTTAAATTATGCAACCACAAATCAGCATCTGCAAATTCTGGAGACCCATAAGCTTGTTCGCCATAAAACGTTTGGAAGAATCCGCATCTTCCGTTACAACGAAGAAAACCCTAGGGCAATCATGATCAGGCAACTAATAGAATTCTGGGAAGAAACAAAATAAGTCTAGATTGCATTATATCTGGTTAGGTGAAGTTGTCATGTCAATGGTTGATGTTACTGCAAAACCTGAGGTTTACAGGGAAGCAAAAGCAAAGGGATCAATCAAGCTCAAAGCTGAAACTGTAACACGTATCAGGGACGGAAAAATTGAGAAGGGAAACCCCTTTGAAGTGGCGAAAGTTGCCGGAATATTGGCGGCTAAGAACACAAGTTCATTGATTCCGCTCTGTCATCCACTACCATTAACTGGAGTAGAAATTAAACTGCATACAGTAGGCGACTCCACTGTGGAAGTGGAAGCAACAGTTAAGACCAAAGCCCAGACCGGAGTAGAAATGGAGGCTCTAGCCGCTACGTCAACTGCTCTGTTGACGGTTTGGGACATGACCAAACAATACGAAAAAGATGCAGATGGGCAGTATCCAAGTACCAGCATTCAAGACCTGCATGTGGTCAACAAGGTAAAGGAGAAACAGGCATGAGTGAATCCTCTCACAAACACAAAAGTGAGGCACGAAAAAAAATCAACTTCATGGTCATAGTTTCCAGTTCATCGCGATATCAAAAACTCAAGGCAAGAGAAGCGTTCACTGATCCTTCAGGAGATTTGATTGTTGAACTTGTAGAGAATGCGGGTCACAGTGTTGTTTCAAGGGAACTTTTGCCCGATGATCGGGGGCTGCTCGGAAAATATGTGGGCACTGCAATCGGCTCAGAAAAGGTGGATGCTATCATTGTGTGTGGGGGAACTGGAGTCAGCTTGACGGATGTAACTATCGAAACACTTAGACCACTGATGATCAAAACGTTGCCTGGATTTGGAGAATTGTTCAGAAAACTCAGCTACGACGAGATTGGCTCAGCAGCCATAATGACCCGAGCATTAGCGGGTGTCACAGATCAAGGAAAAGCTGTCTTTTGTATCCCAGGCTCGCCGCAGGCAGTTAAACTTGTAATGACAAAACTAATTCTGCCAGAAACGGGGCATATACTAAAACATGCCAAAGAAAAGTAGTGTCACACGAACAGATGCAAATAGATTAATATTTAATGGTGCCCCATCCATTTACTCTGTCTAAGGGAGAAATTGCAATGGAGTTTTGTCCTTCATGTGGAAAACGAATGGTCATGAAACGAACAAAAGACAGCACCATTTTTGTTTGTCCCGCCTGTAAATGCAAAAAAACCACTAACCCCTCCGATGCTGCTAAAGCTGCTCCAAAGAAGACCCGTGAAACAATTGTGGTTATCGGAAAAGAAGACCAAGGATTAAAAACTAATCCCACAGCTAAAATCAAGTGTCCAAAATGTGAAAACAATTTAGCTTACACCTGGCAAGTTCAAACACGCTCCGGTGATGAAGGTGCAACACAATTCTTTAGATGCACAAAATGCAATCATACTTTTCGGCTATACACGTAGCAACTGATTTTTTCGCTCAAATCAATACTCGGTTCTAATTTGGTTATTTCATCAACATAGAGCACCAAATGAACAGCAGCATCATTTTTATCTTAAGGCTTAAAACTGCAAGCCACTACATATTATTCAGGGGGAACCCAAAAAGGGGGATGTTCGGATTTGAATAAAGTCAGTTCTGATAGACGCAAAAAAACGATCACCCGAACTTTCCGAATTAGACAAGAATGGGATAATGTTTTGCAACAAGAAGCAGCAAGGCAGGGAGTCAGCGTTAACGTCTTGTTAAATAAACTGCTTCGAAAGTATTCTTTGTACTCCAGATGGAGCGAAAGAAATAATGATGTAAGTTTGCCTCAGCAAACCCTCAGAGAGCTTCTGAACACCGTTCAAGTTGAGAATTTGGCTGAAGCAGGAACCAAGTCAGGAGCTTTAGATGCAGTAAACATCGTAAACGCCATGGGGCTCACAATGGACTATGAATCCTTTGTTTACCTTGTTACTGAACATCTTGGCGGTCCAGAGTTTGCGCGGTGGTTCCACTGTTTCCATCATACCCAAGGAAACAAGGACATCTTTCACATACAGCACGATTTTGGGCACGGCTGGAGTGTTTACCTTGAAAGATATGTTCGCTCTTTTCTGGGTGCCATGACCGATGCGGATGCTAAAACGAGAATCTACGATTATGCTGTGACATTAGAGGTAACACGACCCCGACCAAAACACACCTAAAAACAAGAAAAATTTTTACCTAAAATCAGAAGATGCCACAACAAAACAGTGAACCGATAACTTTCAGGCACTCTTAAACGTGTTCACTAACTCAAAAATACCGTCCAGCCGATCCTGAATTTCAAAAGCATTGAGAACAACCGTTGCCACACGATCAGCTAGAACCTCGTAATTTTCAATATTTTCCAGAGTGAACATGTCTTTGCGAGGATCGTTGAGTTGAATCAAACCCAAAGTTTTGCTACCTGATCGTATAGCAATCAACGCCACTGACTCATAGCCGCTATAATTGCACATATTCCGTGTTCGGACAAGTCTATCTTTCTCTGTGGTTGACGCCAAAAGATGGCTTGTACTGTTGGTCCAAAAGCTTCCTTTTTCGGTGAAATGTGGGAGTTTTGGATCAAATCGTCCCTTGAGGACATTTCCACACATGCATTCTAGAAGAGGATTATCGTCGTCATCGAGAACAGTGTTTCCGTTAGTGTCTCTTGCACACAGACTGTTTTCTTTAATGATAAAAAATTCTGGGAAACCCTCATGCACATAATATGGATAGTCTCCATTGTTGTGTAGTCTGATAGCTACACTTTGACAATCAGACAGGGTACAAATTTTTCCAAGAATCTGTGTTAAGACCGGTTTGAGGGCAACAAAATTCTGTGTTTGTTCTGTCATCTCTGTGAGACTCCGATTAAACTTCTGTATTTACGTTCTATGCGGTAATAAAATTTGGTGTTTACACTTGAACACAATGTGTTGCAGTGTAGACGCTCATCTTAACTATACTTCATGACAAAACACCACCATAAACACGTTAGAAGAGGGGGTCGACATGAACAAAAAATTTTCAGAAAAGACCCACAATAAACAGTTCACGCCAGAAATCCTGATGCAACCTACTGTTTCTTCAGACAATCCAATACTATTCCAGATCTTTTTTTTGTCCCCAGATCAGAACCAAAGCGTCGAAATCGTAGAAACAGACATCATAGATTTTGGAGAAATTACTCAACGCGTAAAGAGTGGAGAATCCGTTTTCATCAAAAACAAAAACCAGCAAACACTTGAATCATACTACAAAAACAAAGAGGAAAACCAGAACTTCTGGTATTTTACTCACTGCTGAGGGAAATAATGCATACTATTATCGTTGATTGGAACAGATGTAGTGGTAAAGGCACCTGCATAGATGTTTGTCCAACAGCTGTCTTTGAACTACAAGACATAAAAGAACATCCAGAAACTCTTAAGGCGGTTCCTATCAAGCTGGAAGAATGCATTGTTTGCATGAAATGTATTCAAGTATGTAGTGAACAAGCAATAACTGTCAAGAAAAACAACACAAACATTAGCGCCCAAAAAGAAAAAGACTGACTTAGACCAAGTTTCTAGCCCAATAAATGAAAACTGAAAAAACCTAAATCAGCATAACCTGATATTAATTTCTGTAAACCGGGGGCGAATTCGCTGATTTTACAGTTACAAACCCGACACATCGAGTTACTAAAACAAGAAACAAATAAGGTGCACCCAATTGAGGCTTGCGCGATGCTGTTTGGAAAACTATCACAAAATAAAGCATTTTTAAGAAAGATTAAATTTACCAAAAACAGGTTACAGTCCACTACACGCTTTGAGGTAGACCCCGAAAAGGTTGCCGCAGCCATACTGGAAGCAGAAAAAGAAGACCTAGATTTTATTGGTTTGTTTCACTCACACCCTGCACCCGCTACGCCTTCTCTTATTGACCAAAAATTTATGAGGTTATGGGGAGATGCCCTTTGGCTAATCTTATCTTCATCTGACAAAAAAATAGCTGCATACCACATGGCAGATGGCAAAGTAAAGGAGGCAACTATAAAAATCAAATAACAACTCTTTGGTACAACGGGGTAAACATTTGTCACATCCACTAAACGTTGTTATTGTCGGTAACGGCGTTGCTGGAGTAACAGCAGCAAGAATCATAAAAGAAAAAAATCCGAAAACACAGGTCTCCATCTACACTAACGAAACTCACCACTATTATCCCCGCCCCAAACTATACGATGTTTTGTCAGGAAAAACAAAACCACAAAACGTAGTCATGTTCTCCGAAGAATGGTACCAAAAGAAAGGAATCAAAATCCAACTAAACACGAAAGCACTAAAAATTAACACCCCACAAAAAGAGCTTCTACTCGAAGATCAAACAAAGATAAACTATGACAAACTCCTACTGGCAAACGGAGGACGCTGCTTTGTTCCACCAATCAAAGGAACACAAAAAAAGGGGACATTCACTCTACACACACTCAAAGACGCCCTAACAATAAAAGAATACACAAAAACCACAAAAAAAGCCATCGTCATCGGCGGCGGACTACTAGGATTAGAAATTGCATACGCCCTAAAAAAACGTGGACAACAAGTAACAATCATAGAAATGTTCCCAAGACTACTGCCAAGACAACTCGACAACGATGGCGCAACAATCCTGAAAAATCACATCGAAACCCGCGGAATAAACATTGTTTTAGGCGCCAAAACCGCCGAAATTTTAGGCAAAAACACAGTTTCTGGAATAATGCTTGATGGCGGAGAAACTATTCACGGAGAAATAATTCTAATTTCTGCAGGAATAAAACCTAACATCGAATTGGCTTTAGAGTCAGGAATCAAAGTTAACCGAGGAATAGTTGTTGATAACCATCTGAAAACCAGCGCCAACGACATATACGCTGCAGGCGACATAGCAGAATTCAAAGGAACAGTATATGGCATAATTCCTGCAGCTATGGAACAGGCAAAGACAGCAGCCACGAACATGCTCAACGAAAAACAAGACACCTACAATGGAACTATTCCATCCAACACACTAAAAATCATCGACCTCGACATGACATCCGTTGGAATAGTTAACCCCACTGAACCAAAATATGAAGAAATCAAGGAAACAGACCAGAAAAAAGGCATCTACAACAAACTAGTTTTGGACAAAGGAAAAATCATAGGAGCAATACTCCTCGGCAACAAAAAAGCAGTCACACCCATAAAAAAGTTGATGTCACAAAAAATAGACATCACAAAATACAAAGACTCCATCCTAAAAAACAACTTTGATTACAAAAAAGTAACCAGTTTAACGTAACATCTCCCCACAATAAACGATGTTCATGATGTTACGCCAAAACGGTCAGTTCCAGATCAAGAAACAAAAAGTGTGACCTGATTAAGATTCTTCAGCGTCCTCAACGCCTTTCTCTGTGATTTTAAATCGGACTTTGTCTTCGGGTAGGTAAGGAGAGTCTATGACTGTAGCGAGTCTGGTCCCTTTTCCGCCTTTCCTAAGGTAAACGCGGTGCGTGGATGCATGTGCCATGACGTTTCCTCCTGCTGGCTTGTTGGGGTCTCCGAAAAATGCTGTAGGATTGGCTTGAACCTGATTTGTAATCACGACTGATATGTTATATGCTTCTGTTAGCCTCAGCAGTTTGTGTAGTTGGCTGTTAAGTTTTTGCTGTCGTTCGGCAAGGTTTTCTCTGCCAACATATTCGCCTCTGAAGTGTCCAATCATGGAATCTACGACAACCAGTTTCACGTTGTTTTCTGGACAGAATTTGAAGAGGTTTTCGGTCAGCAATTCTTGATGGCTACTGTTGTAAGCCCTAGCTAGGAAGATGTTTTCTAATGTTTTGTGGGGGTCAAGTCCCAGTGATTCAGCTATCTGGAAAACTCGTTCAGGAATGAAGGTTCCTTCGGTGTCGATGTATACGACTTTTCCGTTTAGTCCTCCTTCTTCTTCTGGAAGTTGAACCCTAACGCAGAGTGATAGGCATATCTGGGTTTTGCCTACTCCGTATTCTCCTATGAGTTCGGTCATTGCTTGGGTTTCGATGCCGCCGCCCATGAGTGTGTTTAGGTTGTTTGAGCCTGTGGTGCATCTTTTCATGTTTTGGCGTTTTTTCCATAGGTCTTCTGCGGTTATGAAGTCTATGCCGAGCATTTCTCTGGAGGCTTTTACGATGTTGAGGACTGTGTTGAATCCTATTCCTGTCTTTTCTGCTACTTCTTTGGGGGGTGTGACTGAAAGTGCTTCAGTTGTTGTGAATCCCGCGGATTTTAGTTTGTTGGCTGTGGCTGGTCCTACGCCGGGAAGGTTTTTCAGGTCGTTTTCTTCTGCCATTTAGTTCACCATTAGTTTGATGTATGGAGTTCTTGTTGAGTTGTTTTAAGGCATGTGGCATAACGTATTGTAAAGAAGAGGGGAGAGGTCAGTGAAAGTATTCTTGTTTTGAATTAAAACAGAGAATGATCTTAAAAGCTCGTTTCCCAGAGAGCAAAGCATATTTACTGTTGTTTGCTTACAACAGTTTTAGTACTGATGTTGGTTACGTGAAAACTGGCAGAAAAGACGTGGTTGACATGGTTTTGGAAGTTAACTATAAGATTAGACGTTTTACTCCCTCTGATTTAGATGGGGTAATTAGAATAAACCGAGAATGTCTTCCCGAAAACTACTCTACCCTATTTTTCATGAATTTGTTCAAACGCTTCCCAGAACTGTTTATTGTTGCTGAAGTAAACCAAGAGATAGTTGGGTATATTATGTGTCGTATCGAAACTGGAATTCCAAGCTTTAAACTGCTGGGAATCACAAAGAAGGGACACGTTATCTCCATTGCTGTGCTGCCTGAACATCACCGAAAAGGAATCGGCTATAAGCTAATTCAAGAAGCAACGCAAGCAATGGTGAAATATAAAGCAAAAGAATGCTACTTGGAAGTTAGGGAAAGCAATCTAGCTGCTATACAGCTATACAAAAAGTTGGGTTTTGAAATTGCAAAAACAATTAGAAACTACTATGCTGACGGAGAAGACGCGTTCGTTATGGCAATCCAGCTAACAGGTCTATAACGTAAACTAAGTAGTTTGTTTATGCTGCAGTGATTATTTTTTGTTACATATCTAAAACAAGCATTTTCATCATTTTTCTGGAAGAACAGATTACAGAAAAATTTTTGTCATAACTGAAATGCCAAGTTGGGTCAAAGCCTAGGTTAAGCAACCAAGCATAGCTAACAATCCAATCTCCCGCCACAATCTGTTTCAGTTGATGCAATCGCATGCGACAGACTACAGCCGATTACCAGACAGCTAACCGTGTCCAGTCGACTAATCCAAGCGTGCTCCCCAACTCTGGCAATCGGGCAATATGGCGGATGTAATCTATATAAATTATAGAAACAAGAGTTCACATAAGCTCAAATGAAGCAAACAAATATTGACAGCCTTTTATATACAGGGAAACAATGCTAAACGCTTACTTGAAGAGTATATTAAGAATATAAATAAAATACTCCTTCGCTGCTCATTTTGTATTCAATGTTTTCGCTTGTTTTCACGTGGCCAGATAAAACCTGTCACCGCAGAAATGTAGACGCGAAAAAGATGGAAAACTGAACTCTCACGTAACCATAACCTCTCTAAATTTAAGTTGGATGCAAAGGGCATCAATTTTATTTACAGCCTCAACTACTGTATTATACATGCCAAAAGAGAGAAACAAAAAGGCAACTAAAACGGAGCTTCCCTTAGAAGAATACCTGAAACAGTTGCCTCTCCCTCCTAAAGAGCATGCCCACGAGTTAAAGATGGAGAAACGCGTCAAGCAACTTCTCAAACAGCAAAAGAAGAAACAATA
>PIXT01000140.1 GCA_003096235.1 Candidatus Bathyarchaeum sp.
TGCAAGAATCTACCTGTCATACTGATCAAGGAAGCCGTCGACAAAGGCAATTGGGCAAAAGCCGAAAAACTAGGGGCTGCATATTGTGACAATTGTGGTCACTGTTCATTTGTTTGTCCCGCAAGAATCGATCTGAAATCTGCAGTCGTTTCTGCTAGAGATAAAATCAAAAAGCAATAACTGCTCTAAAACTCAAAAATGTGCGCAAAAAATTGCGCACATACCTGTTATTTTTTATCAATATTTTAAATGTTGTTTTGTTTAAAACGAATTTGCAAAGTTATTTGTTGTTATTATTCCATTTTTATTCAATTTTTCTTTTTTTACTTGTGGTCTTTTAGTGGTGAATTTTATGCTGTTCTAGCCAATGTTTAATGTTGCTGGCAAGTGGTGAATACACAAAATATAAATGTAGAATGGTGGTAAAAGTGAAAAACGAAAAAGGACTGATCAAAAATGGCAAGTTGGACTGATTGGAAACTAAACGACATTATCTATGGACTGGTATTACCCATTATAGTTGCGTTCTTGATTATAATCTTCCCCTTGGAACTCCGAGGAATCCTTCAAGAAGTTGATTCTAGCGGCACTCTAAATGCCATCCTTGTAGATGGACTTGGCGAAGCACTTCTGACAGTTGCTATTCCATTGTTTGCTGGGCTAATTTGGAACAAATGGGCTGGAGGCGGCGCAGGCTTCATTTGCGGTAGCATATACGCTTTGTATGTCAACGACGTTTACGCAGCTGCCCAATTGTTCCAAGCGAACATGATGATTGGAGATATCGCAAATCTTGGATTCGTTGTATCTGCTATGTTAGTCGGGTTTATTGCTGGGTCACTAAATAGAGGATCTTATAGCTTCCGAAGAATGTTAGTTGCTGCACTAGTTGCCGGAATGGTTGCTGGTTCATTCCAGTTATGGACCTCGTTGGCTTCTCCGATTAACATGATAACTGACATACCTTACTCTGCATTCCTTATACTGCTCCCGAGGATAATCTACGGTGTTATCATACCGATCTTCGTGACGCTCTTCGGATGGTTTGGTATATCGCCAAGACAAATGATGTAACCCCCTTGCACACACTATCAATCAACACATCCCTTTCTTTTTTTATTTTAGTACCTTCTAGTTTTTGCTAATCAACATGAGGCTAATCAGACACATCATTTCATTACATTGTTTTCAATGTGACGCGCTTATGTAAAACCTATTAAGCATGTGGTTTCTTGTATCTGTTAACTGATAACTGTTCAGGGAAGAAATATGAAGTCGCATGTAACTCTTGTGAATCCACCATACCCAAAGGGCGCTCATCAACATCCTCCTTTCACTCCTTTAGGTCTTGGATATCTGGCTGCGGTTTTAGAAAAAAATGATTATGAAGTTGATGTGATCGATTGCCAAGCCCTAGGAATATCCTATGCTGATTTTAGACGCGAAATAAGTAAACGTCGACCTGATGTTGTTGGAATGACCTCAACTACGCTTACTTACAAGTCTGCGTTAAAGATAGCAAAAATTGCTAAAGAGGTGCACCCCAACTGTTTGACTGCTCTTGGGGGATGCCACGTTACGTTTTGGGATGATAAGGCCTTGCAAGAAAGTCCATACTTGGATGTTGTTGTAAGAAAAGAGGGCGAAAACACGATAATTGAGCTTATGGAAAGGTTGGAGGCAGGTAAGGACTTTGCTGATGTTCTAGGCATAACGTTTAGAGATGGTGAAAAAATTGTGCAGAATCCCGATAGGCCTTACATACAAGACCTTGATAGTTTACCCTTTCCAGCTCATCATCTTTGGCCTATTGATCGTCTACGAAAATACGGGAAAGTAATGTTTCCATTAATGACGAGTAGAGGGTGTACCTTTTGGTGTGAATTCTGTTCGGCGGTAAGGATGTTCGGTCGCGGATATCGGATGCGAAGTGCAAAAAATGTGGTTGATGAGATGGAGCATCTTCACAAAACTTTCGGAGCAGACAGTTTTACTTTTTATGATGACGCGTTCACTGTGGACCAGTCTAGAGTTGAGGATATCTGCAACGAAATTCACAGCAGAAAACTGAAAATAACTTGGGATTGTGGAACCCGCGTTGACATGGTTACAAAAGAACTGCTCCAGAAAATGAGAAAAGCTGGATGCATTGCTGTGTGGTTCGGTGTTGAGGCTGGTTCCCAGGAGGTTATAGATGCTATGGGAAAAGGATTTACTGCAAACAAAACAAAGAAAGCCTTTAAAATGGCACAAGACGCTGGATTAATGACTATTGCAAGCGTAGTTTTAGGTTTTCCAGGTGAAACCCGAGAAACCGCGATGAAAACCATCAAATTTGTTGAAGAAATCAAACCTGATGATGTTGGCTACTATATAGCAACACCTTATCCTGGAACTCCGATGGCTGATCACGTGAAGAAAATGGGATGGCTAAGAATAACTGACTTTGACAAGTATGACACAGCAACACCCATCTTTGAGTTGCCAACATTAACTATGCGTGAGGTCAGAGAAATCCGCGAAAAAGCTTTTCACAGCTTTTATCTTCGTCCCACCTACATCGTTCATATGTTTACTAAGGGCGGAACATATGGTTTTTCAGCAACACGAACAGCTTTTGCGCATCTTCTCAGAGCAATAAAAGCCAAATTATAATCGTCTATGAACTTGAAAACTTGAGGGCTAGTGCAGTTGTTTTTAGTAGGAAATCTTCAAGATAAAATTCATGAAGCAAACGTTACAGTTCATAGGTCTGAAGCAAAATATTACGATTTGATTCATCCAGAAATCTATAGCAAGCGTGAACAGAACAGGCTTTACTCTACCCTGAAAATGGTTGATAAGCTTGTAGCTTGTGATCAGGAGCGCACAAAAAAGGCTCTTGATTTTGGGGCAGGTACAGGAAATTTAACTGGTAAACTTTTACAGTTGGGGTATAAAGTAACTGCAATAGACGGTTCTGCTGAAATGTGTAAGATTTTGGAAAAAAAGTATAAACCTTACTTAGAATCTGAACAGTTGGTTGTTGTTAATTCGTTTATAGAAGATGTGCCTTTTGATGAAGGTGAGTTTGATTTAGTTACTTGTTATTCTGTGTTGCATCATCTGCCGGATTATATTGATGCTATACAACGGCTCACTGTTTTTTTAAGGAATGGAGGCGTTATGTATTTAGATCATGAGGTATCTCCATTTTATTGGATGCAGGAATCGGTAACTTTAGCTGAATTGGTTAAAATTTTGTATTCCCATTTTAATCGGTTGATTAACGGGCTGTATCTCAAGATTTCTGGGATAAATGTTCCTCCTATTAATTATGAATTATCCGACTATTGGCACAATAAGGATCACCATTTGGATCATGAACAAATAGACCGCTTTTTTGAGGCAAATTTTTCTTCTTTCAAGAGAACAGATTATCACATTACTAAATCATGGTTTTTAAATCCACTTTTTTATGTTTACAAATATTCTTGTAAACCCGGAATGAGTTTTTGGGTTGCTAAGAAGTAATCTATTTTTTTTATCTAAATCTTTTTTGTACCGAAAAAACAGGTTGACTTTGTTAATAAACAAACTTTGTTCATTTCCTTTTATTTTTCTTAATCGTTTTCTAGGTAAGTTTATTTTTTTCATTTCCATTCTACCTAGTATCTAAAACTGTACTCTGGAAAGATTTCAATGGATTTGTTGACAAACGAAAGACTCTGGAACAGTGTTCTTAGGACGCCGCCCGTAAAATGGATGCTGAAAACTGCCTTAACCGTGTGCCCAAAATGCAAGTTGACTCCTCTTAAAACGGCTCTAGACAATTACTCTGGCAAGAAGCACTCTTTTTGTTCTTCTTGTAGTGTGTATTCTATGGTTATAGGTTTCTGGATTGGTTTTATACAACATGCATTAGGCGTTGAGAAGAGCCGTGTTGCTAACCTTTTTGCTGATTCTTATGTTCGGCGAGCAGTAAACAGTATAGTGTACGGGTTTGCTGAATTTGGTTTTAATCGTCCAATACAGGTTCGTTCGCCTTTCCTTGTTGTGTGGAACTTTACATACAAATGTAACCTCAAGTGTAAGCACTGTTACTCAGACTCTGGTAATGTTTCCAAGACTGAACTCTCCACCGAGGAAGCCATGGCTGTCGTGGATCAAGTAGCAGATTTTGGTGTGACTTCATTAGCATTTTCAGGGGGTGAACCCTTGATGCGCAAAGATTTCTTTGAAGTTGCACGTCACGCTGTTGACGCAGGATTATATGTATCCTTAGCCACGAACGGAACATTGCTTACCGAAGAAAATGTTAGAAAACTCAAGGACATTGGTGTCCATTACGTGGAAGTCAGCGTTGATGGAGCTAACGCCAAGACCCATGATTTCTTCAGGGGAAAAACTGGCGCTTTTGAGCAGACCATGCAGGGTTTAAAGAATTGTATGAACAAAAACATCTGTACATGTATAGCAATAACTGGAACAAAAAATAATCTAAAAGAAATCCCTGCAGTGCTTGAAATGGCTGAGAACATGGGAATTGACAGATTTACATTATTCAATTTTATACCAACCGGCAGAGGCAAAGAAATAGTGGCAGCTGATCCTTCTCCTCAAGAACGAGAGCAACTTTTACGTTTCTTTAACACCAAGCTGTCGGAGGACCATAAAATTGCCATATTAAGTACAACTCCTCAGCTCGCTCGAGTGGCTTTGCAGAACTGCTCTCCAACACAAGAGGACATTATAATGCCTCTTGCACACATGGAAGCCACTAAAATAAATAAAAGAGCAAAGGCTCTCGCAGACTTTATTGGAGGTTGTGGCGCTGGACGATTATATTGCGCAATCTCTCCGGAAGGGGACGTTCAACCCTGTGTCTTTATGCCATTGGTAGTTGGAAATCTAAAGACTGAGCGGCTAGAAGACATTTGGTTAAACTCCAAAGTTTTTAAGGACCTGCGGAACCGAGAAAACCTGAAAGGGCGCTGTGGTAAATGTGAATACAAGTTTGTTTGCGGAGGATGCAGAGCAAGAGCCTTCGCGTACCATGATGACTATTTAATGTCTGACCCCGGATGCATCAAAAAACTCTCGGAGGGCGATTAACAAATGAAAACGGTGAATATGGGAATCTTCAGAACTGACTCTGGTTTAGAGTCTGCTCTAAAAGAGGCATTGAAAGCTGCTGATTGGGATAAACATATTCGGGGCAAGGTTTTCATAAAACCAAACTTGTGCTCCAAGAATTATATTCGGGGGGCTGTAACAAACCCTGAGTTACTGTTTCATTTGGTGAGTTTTCTTCGGGATAGAGCTGAAGAGGTTGTTGTTGGCGAGTCAAACGGCTACAATTACTGCTGTGATGATGCTTTAGCCTTGACTGGTGTGAAGAAGATTGTTGAACAGGCTGGCGGAACCACAATCAACCTTTCTAACGACGAAATCGTGAATGTCCAGAATCCAAAAACATTGTGTTTGAAGAATTTTCCTTTACCTAAGACTCTTGTTGAAGCTGACTCTGTTGTTGACGTTCCAGTAATGAAGACTCATGAGTTCACAAACTATAGCGGCGCCATAAAGAACCTGTTTGGCTGCATACCGAATAACAGGCGAATCTTTTTGCATCCACAGTTTGACATGGTTATGCACGATTTGCTGGTTTTGCTAAAGCCTAAGTTTGTTGTTATGGATTCTACGTTTGCCATGGAAGGAAATGGACCAAACAGGGGAATTGTCATACCCATGAATCTTGTCATGACCAGCAGTGACCTAGTTGCCATGGACAAGTTATGCTGTGAAATCATGGGCATAAACTGGGCTGACATCAGTTACCTAAAGTTCATTGACCAGCATTATCAACAGGAAGAAATAGTGCCTCAGATAATAGGCGAAAAAATTGAGGATGTGAAGCGTCCCTTTCTGCTTCCGTATGCGGATTTGGCTGTTCGGGCTCAGCGGTGGGTATACAAAAACTATTTTCTCACCCGTCTTTGTTTCGGCACACCCTTCTTGAATATGCTGCAGGGCTGCATGAACGCCTACAGAAAGGTAGATACAGAAATCAAGGGAAAAGAGTGGGTAGACAAGCACTGGGACAACTCGTTGCCCCGTTAAGTAGTCTCTAAAAGTTTATGATACAAGTCGATTACTTGGTTGGTAATCAGGTTCCAGTCAAGCTTTTCTTCTATGAGTTTTCTTCCAAGTTCACCCATTTCTTTGGCACGGTTGGTGTCCTGTAGTAGAGCCAATACTTTTTGTGTCAGCTGCTGTGGGTCTCCGGGGTCTATTAAAAAGCCGTTTTTGTTGTCTACCAAAAATTCGGGTATTCCTCCCACTTTGGTGGAAATAACTGGAAGGGCAGTGGATTGTGCTTCAAGTATTGCGAAGGGAAAGTTTTCGTAGATTGCTGGTAGCACAAATATGTCAGAGGTAGCGTAGAGGTTTGGAAGTTTTTCGTCTGGAACGTAACCTAGAAACGTTACGTAGTCTTCGATGTCTAATTCTTTTGCCAAGTTTCGTAGGCTTTCTTCTTTTTGTTTGAATCCTGTTCCTGATATGACAAATTTTACGTTTCTTTCTTTTTCGAGAATTGGAGGAATCGACTGCAACAGAGTTTCTAGACCTTTACGGTGATAGAGACGCCCCACAAAGAGAACTATCTTCTTTTTTGTGTCTAGCCCAAATTCTTGCCGTAGCTCAGCTCTGTTTGCTCGTGGCTTGAATCTTTGTGTATCTACCCCATTGTAGATTACATGAATCTTTTTGCTATCAATTCCATAAAGCTCTGTCAGTTCATCAACAGTATATTTGCTCACGGCAATCAGGGCATCTGAGCGTTTCATCAGCTTCTTTTCGTATGACCTAAGAACAAAATTGAAGCGGAGCATCGACTTTTCATTGGGGTTTAGCTCTTTAGGGTTGTCTTTTTTTGTTACTATTGCTTCTCCTTTCCATGTTGAGTGGACTGCACAAACTAATGCCTTGGATGAATTGTTTGGTATGGCAAAACTTGGAACCAACGGAAGGTTCGCATGTATTATGTCTAAACCGTTCTGGTTGTCTATTTCTTTTATTTTTTTGGAGGCTGAGCGGGCGAATCGCCAATATCTTGTTAGGGCGTTTCCTATGCCCTTTATGTAATGGACTTTGATGCCGTTAACTGTTTTTTCTGAGTCTTGGTTGTCTCTGGCTACCACGTGAACGTTGTGTCCCATTTTTTGGAGGCTGTGTGACAGGTAATAGACGTATGCTCCTGTTCCGCCTGAAATCGGGAAATACTCGGGAGTTACGAAGCAGACGTTCAAGTTTTTTTATCCTCTCTTCCTGTTAATGTTGTGTGAATTATAGAGGTTGTTCCTCCTAGTGTCCACGCGAATGCTCTGGTGAAATAGATTACGATGAGGTACATCGCTGTTGGGTCATGGAAAATGTATGAAATTTTTGCCGCTGAGAATGTGTAATGTATCATTGTTGCGAGAACAATAACTAGAAAAATCGATGATGGAATCATATGGAAGCTTGTGACTACGCTAATGATTAATAAGATAGCTGCAACCCCATACAGTATGGGTTGTGCGTTCATCCACCCGTCCGTTATTTTGTCTCCCTTCGCTAGTTGTGGATGCTTGAAGTACAGCTTCCATGTGTTTTGACCATACTTATACTGCTGTTTAAAGAAGGTTCGTAGCGTGGGGCGATGAAAGTGGTAACACTTTGCTTCAGAGTCAAAGGCTATTTTGTAGCCTGCATTGGCTAATCTTGCCCCTATATCTGTATCGTATTGTGTTGGAAGAGCCTCGTCGAAGCCTCCAATTTCCATGGTCACCGTCTTTTTCAGTAACAGATTCATTGTCGCTACTCTCTCAACAGTATTCGGAAGCCGCTGATACCTGTAATTGAGTTCATAGCCTATTACCCTTGGAACAAGATTCGCGCTGTTCCATGTTTCCACGGTTCCACTTGCCCCCGCGACTTTTGGGTCATTTAGATGCCTGACAAGCTTTTTGAGCCAATCTTTTTCCACTTTTGCGTCAGAATCAATTAAACCTATTACATCATTTTCTACATTTTTCAAAACAAGGTTGTAGGCAGCTGGAGGATTAAGTTGGCTGTAAACAAGTTTAACGGGGTGTGTTTTTGCTCGTTTAGTTGTTGCGTCTGTTGAGCCGCCATCAACCACTATTACTTCAAGTAAATGTTTGGGGTAATCCAGTTCCAGAATCGATCGGAGACATTCGTTGATTGTTGATTCGCTGTTAAAAGTGGTTACTATTATGCTGACTCCTAGAAGCGATTCCTCTTCTGGTTTGGATGCTTTGTTTTTCAAGTGGTTGCCCCTTTGTTAGTGTTTGTAACAATACCTGTAACATATTCTGTTATGATAAATAAGATGCTATTATGGCATAAAATATTCTTGCGCCATCTCTTATTGGGTCAAGTTTGGAGTTTCCCACAGTTCTTTGGTCAAAACTTATGGACGTTTCCGCAACTCTTGCTCCCATTCTCAATGCCTTAACAAGCATTTCTGACTCAACTTCATAACCATGCGAAGTTAAATTCATCCTTTTTATCAGCGAGGCTCTTATTGCTCTAAACCCAGACTGCGAATCAGAAATATTCACGCCCGTCAGATATCCCGTCAGGCTGTTAAACAGTCTGTTTCCTGCCCTGTTTATTTTCGGAATCTTGGTTTTGTTTGCTTCAGAGTTGACAAATCTTGACCCTACCACAAAATCAGCTTTGTTCTCCATTAAATATCGCAGAACCAACGGTATCTCTTCTGGCTGATGAGAACCATCCGCGTCCAAGGTAACCACAAATTTGCCTTTGGCTCGTCTGAAGCCAGACCTAAGTGCAAAGCCTTTCCCCTTATGGGCGGCACTTAATACAACAGCTTTTCGTTGTTGTGCCAACTCTGCTGACTTGTCTTCTGAACCGTCATCCACTACCAGAACTTCGTATGAGACTTCCATGTGCTCCAGTGTCTTCTTTGTTCGAGTAACTATATCGCCTATGGTTACTTCTTCGTTGAACACTGGAATAATGACAGAGACGAAAAAATCTTCTCGTTCCCTGTCTTTGTTATCTTTTGCCATTGTCTCAGAGATGTCCTTTTCATGAATTAAATAGTTTGCCAACAATTCGTATGCATGAATGATGGTTTAATTTTTATATTAAATCGGGTTGTAGTTGTGCATTGTCGTTCAAGGCTTGAACACTCATGAGCGAATAACCTGAAGTGAAGCAAACTTTGCTGGAAATCGAACAAAACATAGCGTCAAGAAAAGAAACAGACAGAATCATGTGGTTCTCCATGTGGGCTGTTTTATCTGTAGCAAGTTTTGGAGTAGCTTGGTTTCCAATGGTTTACTATATGATCAAAAGAAGAAACGATCACTTCGCAAGACAAGAAAAACTAGAAACCCTGATCTTAAGCAAGCTAAGAAAAACAAGTCCAAAAACCAAGGTGCCAGAATCTCCGAAAACAGTTAAACCGTTATCATCCAGAAATGCGACAACATGGACTCTTTTAACGCTTCTAATTGTTCCAGCGTTTTACCTTTTTTACTCTTTAAAGAGCGACCTTCAAAAACATGAAAAGCACGAACAAGATTTTTTAGCTGAAATACGTGGTTTGGCAAAAGATTCTGCAATACCTTTGAACATCCAAAGCTACGCAACTACACCCAGCTTCCCTGTGGACAAGTATGTTATTCTTAGTGTTGTAACGTTTGGCTTAGCCGCCGCTTACTGGCTCTACCGAATCTTTAACGACTACAACAATCATTTCAAGATGCAGTGGATGATCGAAGATGAATTGCTCCGTTTCCTAAAAGAGCTTGAGCAAAAAGCCAGTTAACCTTCCTGTTTTGGCTGATAATTTTTATACCCGTCTGAACAATACGAAGGTCTGAAAACCCGAAAAGGAAGCCACATTATGGTTGACGTTTCTAAACTCGTTAAGAACTCCCTTAAATGCCTGACTCCCTACTTTCACGGCGGAAACGTTTGGGATTTTTCAGAAAAATACAATATTTCCGTAGATCAACTAATTGACTTCAGCATCTCCACCAACCCTTTGGGCGCACCAGAAACAGCACTAGAAAGCATTCGGCAACATCTTAATTTAATAAAGCATTACCCTGACCCCGATCATGAATGGCTTCTTGAAGCCCTAGCAGAATCCGTTGGTGTAGAACCGAACAATGTGATAGTAGGCAACGGCTCTACAGAATTGATTTATCTGTTCAATGAAGTCTTCCTTGAGAATGGATACGAAGCTGTTATTCCAGTTCCGTCATTTAGCGAATACAAGGCAGCCATAGAACGTTTCGGAGGCAACATGACCTTCCTAAAATGTTACCCAGAAAAAAACTTTCAGCTAAATGTCGAAGAACTGGAGAAAACAATCTCAAAGAAAACTCGAATAATCTTTCTCTGTAACCCAAACAGTCCAACTGGAGCGCTTTATGAAAAAGAAGATGTTCTGCGGGTCATCAGGTTTGCTGCAGAACACAATGTTCTTGTGTTTCTTGATGAGGATTACATTGACTTTGTCGACGACGCCAAACGTTACTCCATGGCCGAGTACGTTAACGATTACAACAACCTGTTTGTTCTTAGGTCCTTAACAAAATTCTTTGGTTTGGCTGGCGTCAGAATAGGCTTCGGCATAGGCTCACCCGATCTTGTGGCTGTTCTAAAGAATGTAATTATGCCTTGGAGCGTAAACAGTTTAGCAATGTTTGCTACCGTGGCAGCAGTTAAGGACACCGAGTTCATCAAAAAGTCTCGGATGCTTGTTTCAAAGAGCAGACAAGAAATGATGGACCTGCTCAAGACAGTTCCTTGGCTGAGGGTGTACCCGTCTGAAACCAACTTTTTACTAATTGAGATTATCCGCAAAGATTTAACCTCAACACAAATCAAAGAAGGGCTTGCCAAAAAGGGACTTTTAATCAGAGACTGCAAAGACTTTGACGGATTAAACAACAAATTCTTTAGAGTAACAATTAGACGACCCGAAGAAAACAAAAAACTGATAGCTAACATAAAATCCTTAGGCTAACAAAAATAGCCCGCCTATCAGTTACCTTTTTTGTCCTCGTTTTCCTTTTTGGTGAGTAGCAGATACTTTTTTGCCTCTTCCAAATCCGTAAGAGAGTTAACAGTGAAGACAGCTTCAGGTCTACTGCTGACTACAACTTCTTGTTCTTGCTCCTCCAGTATTCTTTGTCCATCAATTATGTTGATTCCAGAAACTGCATACATTTTTCCATCCTGTTGATAAAGAGAAACGGCTGACAAGCCATACTCGCTGAAAGCTTCTTTTGGAATCAATACAGTCAAAGCAGGTTTACCTGATTGTTCGTATTTGCGGATTACTTCATCAAGAAACTCTCCATTAATCAACGGAAGGTCAGCTGAAATAATCAAAACTGGGCATGCTATGTTTGCTTTCTGAACTGCTTGTTGCACGTCAGCGTGGTATCCTTTTCCATCTGTTTCAATAACTTTCACGGATGCTTTCTTTGCTTCTTGTGTTGTTTTTGGGCTGTAAGATGTTACCGCAACATATGTTTGTGTGATTCTTTTGGATTCCTCTGTGGCTTCAACGACTATTCTTATCAGCGGTTTGCCCATGAACTGCGCCATCGGTTTTTCTGTGTCTCCGCCAAAGCGTGTTCCTTTTCCCCCCGCCATTATCAACGCTACAACTTGCACTTTTAAATCACCAACACCAACAACGCGAACATTCGGGCAATCTCGTTGGTGGCGCCAAAGATATCTCCGTTCACTCCCCCAAAGACACGTTTACCTAACACTATCATAACGCCGCCCACCAGTATTCCAGATGCTACAGCAAACACGCCGCTTAAACCAAACAAGACAACGCTGAAAGCAAGTGAAATAGCCAACGAGATTGCGTATAATCCATTGTTTTTTCTCATATAATCAATAAAACTTCTACCCTTTCCTCGTTTATCTTCTAGATTTTGCGGCGGCGATGTGCCCTGCCATGCTGTTGTAACCATTGCCAGTTTCGCTGAAACCTCAGCTACTATGAGAGCTTGAATGACAACATCTGTTTTTGTTAGGAAGATAAGTAAAACAGTGAAAAAAGAAACAAGAATCGCAAAAAAGGCTCCTGTTCGGGTAACTGTCCATACATGAGCGATATCCATCTTTTCTTTAAGAGACGCCTTTCTTATGCCTAAAGCATTACCTACATCAACTAACCCATCTGTGTGCTGAAGCCCTATAATGACAAGAATGAACGCAATCGTCATGGCGCTTGCAAGCCCTTTAGCTGCAAACTGAGAAAGAACTTCATAGGCGCCCAAGAAAACTACATTGTTTATGGCATCAAAGAGAAAGAACAAAACGCTGTTTGTGAAGCGGGCATATAAGCCGACAAGAAGCCCTATGATTGCACCTATCACTGGGAACAGGAACATGAAGCGGGCGGAGATATCCAAAAAGCTTTCATCCATCTTCACAGGGATGGCAGTGAGAAAAGCCATCAAGCCTCTAAGGACGTTTAGCGCTTTCATTATCAACCCCGCTGAATATGTTATTGTTTGTCTTGTGGGCGTGAGAATTCCCAGCAGACATTGTATCTCCATATGTCGCCTAACTTGGTTAATCTTATTTCTTGTTCATCTATTTCGATTAAACCCTTTTTCTCCAGCCTTTTGATTGTGGTTTCAAAAGCTTCTTCTGGCAATTTTCCGAAACGGCTCTTAAACTCGGTTTTGTTAACTGGTCGCCGGATATACAGCCGCATCATCATCTTTCCCATTTCATCATCTACCGAGTTAACCGAAAGTTTAGATACTGGAAACTTTCCACTAGTAACTGCATCGATATACGCTTCCGAAGGTTCAATGTCTCCGTACGAAAACTTTCCTATGTTCCCCATAAAGAAGCCTGCACCTGTTCCAACGACCTCCATACATGGTTCTTTGAAGTCTTCTGGTATCCTAGAGAAGCGGTTATGACATGTCTTTTCATATCCTGCCGCTTTGAACGTGTTATTTGCTTCTAGATACATTTCTGTTTCAGCGTCTTGGTCTGCTCTCGCGGGTAAAACTCCAGACTCGAGCTGTTGAGCTAGCTTTGTTTTAGGGTAAACTTCTAAAGCGTAACAGTCGGCGCTTTCTACATTCAATTCTAATGCTCTTTGAATATCTCTGCTCCAGACTTTCAGATTCTGACCCGGAAGATTATACATCAAATCGATGCTTACCCGAAGTCCAAGTTTGTGTGCATTTTTGATTGCTTCTTCTGCACTCTTTGCTTTGTCCCGAAGGTTAACTAATCTTCTTACGTTTTCGTCAAAAGTTTGTATTCCCAAATCCAGCTGGGCTACTCCATACTCTGACAGCGCCTTAAGTTTCTTATAGTCAAAATCGTGAGTGCAGCCTGTTACCTTGATTTCTCGGTCTTCAGTTAAATTAAAGTTTTTTTCACAAAACGATAACAGGTCAATTGTCTGCTCAGTAGACATTATGCTGGGGGTTCCACCTGCCAAGTATATCTCGGAGAACTCGCTTGTCTTGACGTATTTTGTTTTTGCGTACATGCTTAGTGACTTTTTTAATGCAGCGAGATATGTTTCCATCTTGTTGCTAGATATTATTTCTGTGGGAAAATAGCAAAAGTTGCACTTTAGTGTGCAGAAAGGTATCCACGGTTGCAGTTCCTTTCTTTCGTTACTGTTGTTTTCTGTTCCTAAAAAGTCGATGAACGCTTGGAGCGTATCAGGTGTGGCTTTTGGGTAGTCTCTGTATGTGTAAGGTGGCCAGTGCATTGTTTTTTCGTAAGCAACTGAACTTTCAGTGTCTTTATTTGTCATTCTTTTATGTTTTCTCCGTCTTGTTTTTCAAACCAATATTACTTGATGATGTAGTCCACGGAATTTTTGTTGCTTGTTTTACATCTCACGTTTTATGAGAATTTCATGTGATGTCTCTTGTGGAGCGTTTTCCTGTTTTAATGTTTTGTAACTTTTAAAATCTTCTGCTAAAAACCTTTGGCACACAACAATTCTTGTTCCTTTTCGTCAACTGTTGCAAAACATGCGTTTGGACAGAAGGTTTATATAGAATTCCGTGTCAAAACCGTTTCTCTGTATATCGTGTAAAACGAAGGTTTGTGGTGAAAATACTTGATTTACTTTGTGATCGGTTTTGCGGTGCTCTTTGTTTTGATGTTATTTGTCGGAATCAACGATCCTACTGGTGGAACAAGTATGAAAGGCTGGTGTTACCAGTATCTGGTTATAGCGTTGGTCTTTGATGCATTCGCAGTTTTTGCCCTGTTTTACCAAAATGGAATACTTACTGAATTGTTGCTTGGTACCGCCGCAGGCGCTGCGACTGTTTTAGGAATTCATGTGGCACACCACATAAAAGAAGAGAACGAAGGACACGGACACTAGCTGGCAAATTCAAGGCTTATTGGTGCCTTTAAGGAATTAATTTAAGCTCATTAGCGGTTAATTTAGTGTATTCTAGAGGTTTTGTTATGAAGCAGTATGATTTAATTTCTGTAGGCTCTGGGTCTGCGGTTGCTATTGTTGAGGCGATGATTCAAGAGAACCCCAAAGTCAAGGTCGCTGTTATAGACAAAGATGAGCCAGGAGGCATCTGTTTAACGAGGGGCTGTATTCCCTCTAAGCTTCTTTTGTACCCTGCAGAGTTGGTTAGGACAATTGAAAAGGCAAAAGCGTTTGGAATCGATTCTGAACTAAAAAGCGTAGACTTCAAGGCTGTTATGGAAAGGATGCGAAGCATAATCTCTGGGGACATCAACAATATTCGGCAAGGACTTTCTCAATCTAAACACGTAGATTATTACCGTGAATCTGCAGAGTTTATTGCTCCGTACACTTTGAAGGTTGGCAAAGAGACAATCACAGCAAAAATGATTATTCTGGGCACAGGATCAAAACCTGCTATACCTCCCATAACTGGGGTCGAAAAAACTGGGTACCTCACAAGCGACACAATTCTCAAGATAAGTGAACTGCCCAACAGTATTGTAATTGTGGGCGGCGGATACATAGCCGCAGAATACAGTCACTTTCTTTCATCCATGGGCGCAAAGGTTACAGTTATCGGCAGAAATTCCCAATTCATACCTACTGAAGAACCAGAAATTTCAGCCTTAGCCAAAAGAGACCTTGAAAAGCATGTGAAAATTTATACTAACTATGAAGTTCAGCAAGCAAAAACGGCTTCCAATGGCAAGAAGCTTCTTGTTTCAGTTAATCGAGAAACCAAAGAAAAGTTGGAAGTAACTGCAGACGAGATTTTAATTGCGACCGGAAGAGCATCCCTTTCAGATGTGCTTCATCCAGAAAAAGCTGGAATAAAAACTGACAAAAGGGGATGGATTCTTGTTAACGAATATTTGGAGGCTTCTCAGCCTAATGTTTGGGCTCTTGGGGACGCCAACGGCAAATATCCATTCAAGCATGTAGCCAATCATGAAGCAACTGTTGTGTACTATAATGCTGTGTTGAAACAAAAAGTGAAAGCAGATTATCACGCAGTGCCCCACGCTGTCTTCACCTATCCAGAGATTGCATCAGTTGGCTTGGGAGAAAAAGAGGCAATAGCAGAGTATGGTGCGGATAAGTTGCTGATTGGTTTTTACAGATACGCGGATACAGCAAAAGGAGAAGCCATGGACGCAAAAGACTACTTCGTCAAAATAGTTGTGGAGCGTGGCACCATGAAAATTCTTGGAGCCCACATCATAGGACCTTACGCATCTGTTCTCATACACGAAATCATACCATTAATGTACACGCAAGAACAAAACGCCAAACCCATACTTGACAGCATGCACATTCACCCTGCTCTAAGCGAAGTTGTTGAAAGAGCTTTTCGTTCCCTCATGCCCCCCGAGCATTACCACCACTTAATTGAGCACCACTACAAACTTCTTTAATCCCAGTATTGCCTCGTTGAAAAGAACAGGTGCAGCCAAACCGCTGCGCATTTCCTTTGATTTTTGCAATAAACAACTACACATTATGCTTCCGCAAAAATCTGGGATTACTTCTTTTTAACTTTGATTTGTGGGCTGCTGAACTGTTTTTCGATTTGCTTTCGGTAGAACATGTTGTATACACAGAACGGTATGATTCGGTTATCTGGCGTTGTGTAGTGGATAACACAGTGGTGTGCCCGTTCTACATCGAATGTGTATGGATCCATAAATGCCATGCATCCTATTAGCAGCATTCTTCGTCTGATGTACCCTAAAGAATCGTATGATGGGTCGGTATGTATCTTGATTAGTGTCTTCACAGCATTGAAAAGACCTGCTTCTCGATGCACTTTTTTCCAATCTAAAGAACCTAATGAAGCAAATAGTAGCCGCGAGTAAATCCCGATTTTGCCAATTTTTTTGTTTTCAATCAGCTTGTTTAAGGCTTTCAAGTCTGACATGAATGTTTCAAATTTTAGGAAACGATTAATTGGTGTAAATATGTGGTTTCCTCTTTTGGAAACTAAAATCCAGTTCCATAATCCACAATAGGGCGTGGGTGTGAATGGAGGCCACATTTTGGATAAGAAGCTGTTCATGATTTTAAGCGGAGGAACCATGACTGAAACTGGAAACATGTCCTCTTCTTTGATCATTCCGTTTGTTTGTTCCTGAATTCGTTGGGCAAGCAACGAGTTGTCGACTCTGTTTTTTCTGGAAATAAATTCTGGGGTTCTTCCGGTGAACGACATTGGCTGAAAGACTATTCCTCTTATGATGTCCACGTTCTTTGTGGCGAATCGTATAATGTCTCCTACTTCGTTGTCGTTTATTTTGCCCTGAAGAGTTGGAACCAAAATAATTTCTATGTCATGTTTTCGGCAAAGCTTAACGAGCCGCAACTTATTCGGAAGCAGTTTTGCTCCTCTAAGTTTTTCGTATGGGGCATCGGTGAGTCCATCAAACTGCAGATACACGATGTTTAGTCCTGCCTTCTTTAGTTTTTTGACCAATTCTGGGTCATTAGACATTCTGATGCCGTTTGTTGCCAGAAGAATCATGAATTTTAGGTCATGCGCCATTTTCACGATTTCAACTATGTCGTCGCGGACTGTGGGTTCTCCTCCCGCAAACATTACCGCTAGCGGAGGCAGTTCCTGTTTTTTGAGAAACTTTAGCATGTTGTGAATAGTTTCTAAACTTGGTTTGTACAGGTCTTCAGGTTTTGATGCGTTTGCGAAGCATATTGGGCATCTTAGGTCGCACTCATTAGTTACGTCGATGACCGCCATGACTGTTGTGGACACATGATTTTTGCATTCGTTTACTCCGCATCCCATTGGGCAGTTGTCTTGGAATGGTGTAGCTGAGGGCTTTTTGAATTCTTCTGCCTTGTGGTAAATGTCGGCTCTTGACCAGTAAGTGTCGTTGACTTTTCCGTGTTCTTTGCACTCCTTTATGATCACAACTTTTCCGTCTTTTTCAACAACTTGTGCCTTTATTTTTTTTAGGCAAACTGGGCAAACGCTGAAAGTTTCCCTAAGAATTTTTTGTTTCTCTTCCTTCATGCTAAAGCCCCCGCAATTAATGCGATTGGTATCAGTATCATTGTTCTGGTTACTAATCTTTCATGTTTCTTTACTTCTTGGGTGTCTTGGTTTTTGAGTAGAGATACCCCAGAAATAACGAGAATTATGTCCCAGAAAATTATCGGAATCAGGTATGCGTAACTAACTGCATCCACCAAATAAGGAACAGGTGAACCCGCTACATTGAGCAAAAAGAAAATCGCTCCAACCTTAGTGGCAAATTTTGTGCCACGTTTAGCTGCCAACGTTGCGTATCCCGCTTTTTTGTCTCCTTCTAAACTCAGTACATCTCGTAGTACATTTCCACCAATGCTTCCCATGCTCATAAACGACAAAGAGAACGATGTAATTGTAAATGTTCCATAAAGGGCGGCTTCGCCATAAACAAACGATGTTCCTATAAGAAGACCCATAAGAAAGCTACCTAAAAAGCCAGCACGCTTTTTTATAACTTTAGAATATGCCACCAGAAGAACTGTGTCCATTAATGCAATTCCAAAGCATAACCAGTTGATCGATATGGCTGATACCAGTCCAACTGTGAACAGAATTAAAGCCGCCAAAAGAGCATGCCACGGCATTAGATTTTTTGACGGAATTGGCCTGTTCTTTTTAACTATTGCATCTGACTCTTGGTCAATGTAGTCGTTGAATGCAAAACCGCCAGAACTGATGCATATAGCTGATAAGACTACTAGTGCTAATGTTAGTGAATCCGAAGCTTCTAGTGCGCCTCTTCGTAGAGTGATTATAGTTAAAACTGATAGACCGCCAGTCATGAGCCAATATGGCGGTCGAAGAAGCATAACAACGGCTTTTAGCCTTTTCTTCAACGAAGCCAATTTAAATCGAGCCTAATATCTTCCTGAGCTTATTAATTGTTTCAGTCCTTCCCTCAAACTTACTTGAGGTCTCCACTGCAGTATATTTGTTGCTTTACTGTTGTCTGCTAATGTTATACGCATATCCCCTGCCCACGCTTGACCGCCCTTGAAAGAAATCTCTGTATTTTTCAATCCCAAAATGTCAACAAGCATTTTTGCTAACTCTGCTACGGATGTTGTTGTCCCTGTGCCAATGTTAAACACGTGCCCTGCAGCTTCAGGAATAGTTGCAGCTTTGAGTATCGCATTCACCATATCCGACACATAAACGAAGTCTCTGGACTGTTTTCCTGTCCCCAGAACCTCCAATTTGTCGGGTGACTTGCGTAATTTGTTAAGGAAATCATATATTGCGCCGTGGCAGTCTGGACCATAAACGTTGAATATGCGGAACATGACAACCTCTAAACCATAGTTTTCTTGGTAGAACCGACAATAATTCTCTCCAAGCAGTTTTGTCAATCCATAAAATGCGATTGGGTGCGTAGGATACGTTTCAGGTGTCGGTCTCTTCTCGGGATTGCCATAAACCGCACATGAAGAAGAAAAGACCACTCGAGCGCCAGCTTTTTTGGCTGCTTCAAGCACATTCACTGTTCCAACAACGTTAATTTCGCAATCTTCTTTGGGGTTTTCCATGGAAAATGGAACACTTGTTTGAGCTGCCAGATGAATAATTACTTTACAGTTCTTTGTTGCTTTCTCTAGTGCCACCGAGTCTCTGATGTCTCCCTGCACAAAGTTGAGTCCTTTATCCATCAGGTCTTCTATGAATTCTATTTTTCCTGAATATAAGTTGTCGAACGCCGTCACTTTGGCTCCCTGCTGTAACAGAGCTCTGCAGAGGTTAGAGCCTATGAAGCCAGCGCCGCCCGTAACAACAATCTTCTTTTCCTGAAGTCTTTCCAAGGCAATTCCCCAATTAATGACTGGAATCTAAGGATGCACTCATTAGTTAATCTTTTCCAAAAAGCAGTTGATTCCATAACAAAAGAATGTTCACAGACTTCGAATGCAGAATGTTTTATCCTCTTATAATTACACTTGTTGATCTATAGCCTTACTTTTTTTATGCCTAGAGTGCTTCAACCGAAAGGTTGACCCAGTTCCCTGTGTAGTCCCAATCATCAATTGACTCATTGAAGAACATTAGTTCAAAGATTACTCTATTGACTCCCAACTGCTCAATGTTTATTGTTACCTGAAACTCCCAGCTTTCTCCATCCGCCAACATTTTCTCAAAACTTTGTATAGGCTCTACTGCGCTTTGATTTAGTTGCCCGTTCCCATCATCCATCTTCATTTGAACTTGATACTCAATTGCTGTGCCGTTCTGGTTTTCCACGCCAACCCATAACATGAACGTGCTGTTTTCATCTAGAATCACCGTTTTTGGAAGGTTCTCTGTCTGTTTTTCTGAATCAAGGTAATATATTGCGGAAAACTTCTCTTCTGGTGCGGGCGTGATTACCAGATTAACTAAGAGCGCACCTATAATCACAAGGGCTACCACCATAGTGATAATTACTGTTTTTTCTTCACTTGTATATGAAGCAGATTTTGCGCCATTTGTTCTCTTAATTTTCTTTTCCATAAAATTCCTGCTCTGCCCTGTCAATCTAGTACCATCCCCTGAAAAGGTGAACCCACCTGTGTCATAGTACAAGCCCTCTCTCTACGAAATAACCTTACATTTAGGCTTGTCCTAATAAAAGAATTCTGAGAATCTCCCATCCAGCTTTGAGCCTATTTAGTTTAGATGGGCTCTCATCGTCTCTTGGTCTGTAGATTGTAGGATACTCTGTGATTCTGAAGCCTCTTTTCGCGGCTTCTGTTAGAAAAACCGTGGAAAGACCCATACCATCAGAGTACAAATCCAAGTGGTCAATCGTTTTTTTTGTTAATGCCCGAAATCCTGTTTGTGTGTCTGTGACCTTTTGTCCATATATCACGTTATAAATTGACGTGAACATCCTGTTTCCAAACAAATTCATACCGGGCATAGAACCGGGCAAGAGTGTTCCTCCAAGTCTTGTAGCTAAACAGACGTCAGCCTCGTCCTTAAGCAGTGGCTGGACTATTTTATCTATGGCACACGCTTCATAGGTGTCGTCAGCATCTATTATCACTACTATGTCGCCTTTTGCGTGGTCTATCCCTGTTTTTATTGCCCTTCCGTATCCTATCCTTGATTCGCTAACAAATTCAGCGTTTTCCTCTTTGACTATTTCTTCTGTTCCGTCGTTGGAGTGACCGTCAACAACTATTATTTCTGTATTATAGCTTGAAGAACTCTTGAGGTCTCTTAATACTTTACGTATTGTTTTTCCTTCTTTAAGTGCGGGTATAACTACTGAAACCATGGGGTCTTTTTCAGTCAAGGGCTGCAACTCAGATCATTTTTTAGAGTTTACTTGAAGACTTGAGGTTCTTTATATAAAATAGTTTCTCTACTACATGAACTGCTTATATGCTTCTTTTAGCTGCCGAACGTTTTCTTCCCAACTAAATCTATTTTGAATGCTCTTTTTTGCTTCCTCACCAATTTTTTTTCCTAGTTTTTCTTCTGCTAGCAGACTTGATATTGCCTTCGCCATTGCTTCAGGATTTCTGGGTGGCACAAGAACCCCGTTTTTCATGTTGTTAATTATTTCTGGGGTTCCTCCAACTCTTGTTGCGATGACTGGTAGTCCGCACGACATGGCTTCAAAAAGAACTAGCGGTAGTCCTTCTCCTGATGCGGAGGGTAAAACAAAGTAGTCGGCTGCGTTGTAGTATACTGGTAATAGTTCATCTGGGACAAATCCCGTTAATTTGATGTTGTTTTCGATTCTCAGCTCTTTTATGCTGTCTTCGATTAGTTTTCTGCTTGGACCTTTTCCTGCAACAATAAACAAGATGTCTGGGTTGTTTCGTGCCACTAGCGCGGCTGATTCTATTAATGTGCCTAGGCCATTCTTGTAGACTAGCCTTCGTACACTGAAGATTATTTTTCGTTTTTGTGGCAAACCAAGCTTTTTTCTGCTCTCTTGTTTTTGTGCCGAACGGAAACATTTTGTGTCAACGCCGTTGTACATTACTGACGTTTTTGCTTTGTCTGCGCCTAATCTTAGAACATACTTTTTTGTTTCGTTGCTGACTGTGAATATGCGGTCGGCGCGTTTCAGAACTGCTTTGCCTATGGTTAAGTCGTTTAGGTTTTCAAGTGCGTTCAGAGCTGATTTGTAGTCGATGAATGTGTTGTGTTGGGTTACTATGAACGGTTTTTTGTATTTCTTGGCGAGTTTCCCCGCAAGGTACGATGACATGTAAACGTGACCGTGAGCGTGAACCAAATCGCACTTTTTTATTACCTGAGCAAACTGTTTGTATGCTTTCACTGTAAGAATCGGGTAGGGTACACCAAATTTTTCGGCAAGTTTTAGGCTTGAGTATGCGAAAACTCGGATTCCTTTTGCGGGATGTTTTGTTTGTCCTTTTGTTTTGCTTGTTAAGACATCTATTTCGTAGCCTGCATCGGTTAATCGTTTGCTTTGTTCATAGGATACTTTTTCTATGCCTCCCATGTGAGGCGGAAAAAAGTGCGTGACGAGGCATATTCTCGGCATAGGTGCACGGTGGATACCTGCAAATTTAACTATTTCGCACTATCTTGTGTGCTTGAGCCGTTCTTTGTGTATTAACGGCTGGATTTGAAACAATCAATGCAAAACATCTAAATTCCACAGACAAAATTAACGTAACAGAGATGTCCACCGAAAACAAAAACGAAGTTCGCATTGGATTAGAAGTTCACGTCCAGCTGACCAGCCTTAAAACTAAGCTTTTTTGCGGGTGCTCCTCAGATTATAAGGGCAAAGACCCAAACTCTTTGACTTGTCCTGTTTGTCTTGGCATACCTGGATCCCTTCCTGTCCTCAACGAGGATGTGGTGGAGTATGCGGTTATGGCTGCTTTGGCGCTGAACTGCAAAGTTTCTGAGCGCATGTTCTTTTTCAGAAAAAATTACTACTATCCTGATATGCCTAAGAACTTTCAGATTTCGCAGTATGATCAAGCTGGTGGGGTTCCGCTTGCGGTGGATGGTTATTTGTGTGTTGATGTTGGCAAGACGCGGAAGAAGGTTCGGATTGGCAGGGTTCATCTTGAAGAGGATCCGGGTAGATTGGTGCATCAGGGCGCTATAGATACTTCGCCTTACACGTTGGTTGATTATAATCGTGCAGGAATTTCTCTTCTGGAAATTGTCACAGAGCCTGATCTTGCTTCTCCAAAAGAGGCACGAGTTTTTCTTCAGAATATGCGTTCCATTCTAGAGCATTTGGGAATCTTTTCGGGTAAATTAGAGGGTTCGATGCGGTGTGATGCTAACATTTCTCTTACTGGCGGAACACGTGTGGAAGTTAAGAACATCTCCTCTTTCAAGGAGGTGGAGCGTGCTTTAGGCTTTGAGATTATGCGCCAAAAAAACTTGGTTAAGACTGGGTTGTCTGTTCAGCATGAAACAAGGCATTGGGATGAGACCCGTAGGGTAACTATTTCGCTGCGCATGAAAGAAGAAGAGCACGATTACAGGTATTTCCCTGAGCCTGACCTTGTTCCGGTTGTTATTACAGAAGATTTCATTGAAACTGTTAAAGGGAAGATGCCTGAGTTGCCGGAAGCTAGAATCAGCCGTTTTGTTGACGTTTACAGTTTGCCTAAATATGACGCTGAAGTTTTGGTGAGCACCAAAGCCTTGGCAGACTTTTTCGAGAAAACCGTGAAGCTGTATAATCGACCAAAGGAGGTCAGTAACTGGATGATGGGTGACCTTCTGCGGAATCTTAACGAAAACAGCCTTGAGCTCACAGAATCCAAGATATCTCCCGAACACTTGGTTGAAATGATCAAGTTGATTGAGGACGGGGTCATAAGCGGTAAGATTGGCAAAAGGGTTCTGCCGCAGATGGTTCTAACTGGAAAGCGTCCTTCTCAGATTATCAAAGAACAAGCTTTAGTTAAGATATCTTCCCGAGAAACGCTTCAGGGTATACTGGAACAGGTTTTTGCAGAACATTCAAACTGCGTAAAGGATGCTCTTGGGGATGAAAATGCGGTTCACTTTCTTGTGGGGCAGCTTATGCGGGCAACAAAGGGTAAGGCTGATCCTCAGTTAGCTAACCAAATGATTCAAGAAAAACTGGAATCGCTAAAATCCAAAGAAAACCTGTAATTCTTTAGCTCTCTGTTTTTTCTTTTGTTTCAGTTTCTTTTTTTGTGTCTGGCTCTGGCTCTGGCTCAAGTATGTCAGTTAACGTTTTGTAGACTGAGAGTGCAACTCCTCTTTCTGCTCCAAAACCTGTTGTTGCTCCTAGTATGCAGATGCCTTTCCATCCACGTCTTTTTGCAAGTCCCAGTAATAGTCCTGTTGCTCCAATGATTTTTCCTTCGTCGTAAATCAGGGTTCCTTTCTTAAGGTGCTTCTGGGCGAGTTTTGTGGATGTGGCGGTTATGTATACTTCGTTTCCTGCTTTTGATGTTGCCACTCCCCCCATTGTGACTACAAATCTGCTTCCATGTTTTTCTACGAAATCCAGTATTTCGTCGCATATGTCGTAGTGTGCTAGTGTGTCTTCCATGGATGGCTGTGAGTCTCCAGTCAAGATTATGTAATGTTTTTTTTCGGTTTTTGCTGCGTAGAACCTGTAACGTGGTGGACGGCATGTTCCATCCTTGTTTACGATTACGTAGTCCGGAAAGTATGGCGCATACAATTCGGCGAATGGTTTAGCGCCGGTGCATTCTATGAGATTCCTTGCCGCAATCATTCCTACGTTTCCTAAACCTGCAAGTCCCTCTACAAAGATCGGATTTTCTAACTGCGGATCGAAAAGTTGACGGAAATAGGGCTTGTCCATGGGTTCACCAAACAGTAAAGTGATTATGCAAACTATAGTTCTTTAGTATTTCTTTAGTTAACTTGTGGCTTTACGTTTCTGTAATCTGTGTTTTGTTCAAAAGTGTACGCTGCCTGTAGCACCAAGTCTTCTCGGAGAGGTGGAGCCATGATCTGCATTCCAATTGGTAGCCCATTTGTGAATCCGCAAGGAACCGATATGGCAGGTAATCCCGCAAGATTCGCTGATACTGTGTCTACATCGCTCATGTATAGTGCTAGTGGGTCTTGTATTTTTTCGCCGATCTTGAAGGGCGGAAAAGGCATTGTGGGACCAATCAGTACATCAAATTTCTTGAAAGCTTCTTTGAAGTTGTTTCGAATCAATGTTCGAACCTTAAGGGCTTTCAGGTAATATTTGCTGTAGTATCCTGCTGAAAGGGCGTATGTTCCAAGAATTATTCGACGCCTCACTTCAGCTCCGAATCCTGTTCGTCTATTTTGTGAGTAAACTGTTGCCCAGTCTCCTTCATCTTTGTCTACTCTGTAGCCGTAACGTAAACCATCATATCTTGCTAGGTTTGAGCTAGCTTCAGACATGGCAACAATATAATATGTGGCAAGAGAATGCTCAAGGGTGGGAAGCGAAGTTTCCTCGTATGTTGCACCTAATTCTTCAAGTTTATGAATGCCATTCCAAACCTGCTTCTTAACCGCATCACTTGTTCCTTCGCCGATGAACTCTTTTGGCACACCAATCTTGAGTCCCTCTACATCATCTTTCAGAAACTTGGTGTAATCTTGGGGCGCCGCCTCCACGGAAGTGCCATCTTTAGAATCATGACCCGCAATAACTGAAAGAAACAATGCACAATCATAAACATCCTTTGACATGGGACCAATCTGTTCAAGACTGTTCGCATACGCAATTAATCCATAACGGCTAACCAATCCGTAAGTCGGTTTTAACCCAACAACTGAACAGTAGCTGGCTGGACAACGAATTGAACCGCCAGTGTCAGTTCCCAATGCTAACGTAGCCTCATCAATAGCAATACACGCTGCGCTGCCTCCAGACGATCCTCCAGGAACTGTTGAGATGTCCCATGGATTACGTGTTGGACCAAAATAGCTGGTTTCAGTGGAGGAACCCATTGCGAACTCATCCATGTTTGTTTTTCCAATAATCACGCCGTCCTCTCGTTTAATTCTCTCAATAACCTCGGCGTTGTAAGGTGGAACAAAATTCTGGAGCATCCGAGAAGAACAGGTGGTGGGAATTCCTTGTGTGCATATTGCATCCTTTATGGCAATTGCTACGCCAGCCAATTTTCCTACCTTTTTTCCCGCAGAAACTTTTCTGTCAATCTCTTTAGCTTTATTGAGGGCTTCTTGCTCAACAACTGTAACGAATGCGTTGATTTTGTCTTCAAATTTATGAATTCTCTCAAAAACCGCTTGAACACATTCCTCGGCTGTCGCTTCGTTACCTTGTATCTTTTGGATGGTCTCTTTGGCGGTTAACTCATGTAACTTTGGCATGCTGTCTGTTTCCTAAACGATTCTTGGGGCTTTAAAGAATTTTTTCTCTTTCTTTGGGGCATTTTTGAGGGCTGCTTCTGTGGATAGTGAAGGTGCAGTTTCGTCTTTTCTTGAAACGTTCTTGAGGTCTAAAATATGGTATGTCGGCTCGATTCCTTGTGTGTCTATGTTGTCAATCTTTTTGAAGTATTCAAGAATCTCGTTGAACTGTTCAGTGAAGAGAGTCTTCTCTTTGTCGGAGAGCTCTATGTGGGCGAGCCAAGCCACATGTTCAACTTCTTTCTTTGACAGATGCTGTTTTTTCATGTTCACTTCTCCACCAATAGAACTTGATGTGCCTCTCTAATATACAATCTTAATTTTCTATTGCCAGTCTTATCTGGAATACTTTTAACTCTTCTGCCCCCTGCTTTGAGAATTTAGGTTCTATTCTTGTATCTAAACGGGCAAATCATGCTATTTGGTTCTGGGTTCACGTTTTTTTATCTAAAATATGTACAAACAATCCA
>PIXT01000141.1 GCA_003096235.1 Candidatus Bathyarchaeum sp.
ATCAGCCAACTCTATGTCTTCTATGCCCACTATTGCCTTCTTGTAATAGTTATATAAGCATAGAAGCTCCTTGCCATCAGTTGTGTAAGTAAGAATAACTTCAAAAATTGGCGCAACATCAGCCTTGTAAAACGTAGAAGCAACATCAGAACTAACAGCAATGTTTTGAAGGGTCTCAACCACAATCTTTCGCTCCGCAACTTCAACCCGAGGATTAGGAATACGATACGTAAGAAAAACGTCTTTTCCAATCATGTTGGCTTTGAAGTAGTCACCATGGGCAGTCAACAGTTTTCGCGTAACTCGAATGTCAGTGTCTTTTCCTTCAGAATCCCACATGACCTCTTGGCAGCCAAGCTCGTTATATGCATAATATGCTTCGTAAACCTCTGCATCGCCTTGAATCACTTTCTCGTTGTGCCACAAAGGAGCACACGCATTGTCAGGGTGCTGAGTAGACATTGTTCGCGGGATTTTTCGCATGATTTTTCACAGATAGCGGTATGTAACAAGCAAGTTAAAAGCCGTTACTCTATGTTTTGGGAACAAAAAATTGGGGAAACCAGAAAAAATCTGGCATATTTTTGTGGTTACATTCTTGGCATCAAAACTTTGTCGATAACGTGAATCACGCCGTTTGAGCACCGAATGTCCTTTTGGATTACTCGGGCGTCTCCGACCATGACTCCTCTTGAAGAATCGATTGGCACTTCTTGTCCCTGAACAGTTCGTGCAGAATGGATGCTGGACACGTCCGAAGACGAAATTCTTCCATTCACCACGTGGTATGTTAAAACAGACCGTAGCTTTTTTCTATCTCTGAGCAAATCTTGCAGTTGCCGTGAAGGGATTTTTGAAAAAGCAGCATCGTTAGGCGCAAAAACAGTAAACGGTCCTGGACCACTTAGTGTATCCACAAGACCCGCGGCTTTGATGGCGTTCACTAAATTCTTAAATGAACCTGCAGCCGTAGCTGTTTCTACAATATTCTTCATACTCTCACCTCCCCCTAAACTTCGAAAATAAGGCAAATATTACTTGAACTAACCGTCAAATATGTCTTTTCAACCAAAAAATTTGGCGTTTAGTCTACTTTTTTAATCCGAATATTCTGGAAAGAAATTAACTTTGACCAACCAGCAGTTAGTAAGAAACTGCGGCATGTTCAAACTGCCCCTTTTCTTTTCTTCAGAACTAAGCAGATGAGCCACTTTTACCAGCACCTTGTCGTTGACGAAGTGCCCGAACTTTTGTATTCTGATGGGCAAAAAGTTAGCGATGTAGTGTATGAACTCGTGTATGAACACTAGGCTTCTGAACCAAGAAGAGAAATCTTCCGCCACACCGATAATTCCACGATACTCAAAACCAGCTGCACCGATGTCCTTGCTTTCGCTGTGCATTACTATTGGCGGAAAGAATACCATTGTGTCGTTAACTTTGATTTTCATTGTTTTTCCCACTTGCAGCTGAAGGAATACCACAAAAAATACAGCCTCTTATAAAGATGCCGAAAAACTTCAACGTTAATTGGCAAGAAATTATGTAAACAATGTTTCTTTTTGTTAACAATACATTAACTACAAATTAACTGAACTCCAAAGAATTTGCAAATTTGAAACAACTTATATGAAAATAAATTTAAATGTGCCCCTTTTACATTTTGATGAGATACTCTTTTTTATTAGAACAACTTTATGGAAGAAAACATCGGAGAATATAAGATGAACGTTGGAGTAGTCGGCTGCGGATTTATTTCAGGAATTCATGTAAACGCATGGCGGGATGTTGGATTAACAGTAACCGCTGCATGTGACTTAAACGAAAAAGCAGCTATCCAATTCACAAAAGAATGGAAGATTCCCAAATGCTACACAAGCTTGTCTGAAATGCTCAAAAATGAGGACCTGTTTGCCATCTCAGTTTGTGTTCCTCCACGCTTCCACGCCGATGTTGCAATAGAAGCCTTGGAAGCAGGGTGCAATATTGTTGTAGAAAAACCTTTCACGGTAAACACTGGCGAAGCAAAAAAACTGTTAGCTGCCCTCGAAAAATCTTCAGGAAAAATGACCATAATCCACAGCCAACTATACGAACACTCAATTTACAGTGCCATGAAAAAAGTCAAAGCAGGAGAAATCGGACAAGTGGTAGGTATGGATGTCACAGTGCTCCACAGCCCCGACGAAATCATGGCAGGGGACAAAAACCACTGGTGCCACAAACTCGCAGGGGGCAGATTCGGCGAAAACCTACCCCACCCGATATACCTTTTGCAAGCGTTTTTGGGCAAACTGGACATAAAATCCGTGTTAACCGACAAACTCGGCAACAACGAGTGGATGCCCATAGACGAACTGCGAGTAATTTTAGAAACTGAACAAAGCAAGTTCGGAACAATCCACATCAGTTTCAACGCTCCGGGACACGACCGAACCGTAGTCAGCGCAAGCATCTACGGCACAGGAGGAACAATCCACGCTGACATATACCCCGTAAGCACCTTGTTTGTTTCAAAACCTGGACGCGGAATACTGCATTTTGGCAACGTTGCACAGCAAGCAAAAATCTGGGGTGCATACATAAAAAACATCATAACAAAACGCAAAACCCCAAGATACTACAGCATTTCCCATATACGAATCATCAAAGCCTTCGTGGAAAGCCTGACAGGGAACGGCTCGCCGCTGGTTACGCCTCAAATGGGTTACGAAAACATCAAAGTAGTTGAAGAAATCTGCAAAATAATTGATACTAAAAACGCTGCTAAAAAGTAAACGCTGACGATACATCACATTTCATTTAACTGAAAAATAAAAAGAAAAAATGGGTAACAAACTGTTACCTTACTAGAGTTGGCGAACCTTTTTGGCTATCTCATCGCCCACTTCTGTGGTTTTTGCGTCTCCACCAAGGTCATGTGGCAAAACTTTCGCTTCTTCTAAAAGCAAATCCACTGCTCGGTCAATTTTGTCGGCTGCTTCTTTTGCAGCCTTATCGTCACGTGTTTGAGCTAGCCAATCAAGAAGCATCTTCGCAGAAAGAATAGTCGCTATGGGGTTTGCAACATTTTTGCCATAATATTTTGGTGCACTGCCATGGATTGGTCTAAACATTGCATTTTTGTCACCGATTTCTGCGCTTGGCGCTATGCCTAATCCACCTTGGAAGGGTGAAACTAGGTCTGAGATTATGTCTCCGAACATGTTTGTTGTAACAACTACGTCGTAGTATTCTGGTTGCCTAATAGCCCACTGAGCCCATGCATCGATGAGTGCGTAGTCTTTTTCAATATCTGGGTAATCCTTGGCTATTTCGTCAAAAACTTCTCTGAACAAGGCACAGCTTTTCAGTACAGTGCTTTTGTCGACAATAGTTACCCGTTTCTTTCCGTCTGCTGGGGCGCCTTTGGTTTTTGATCTGCACAGGTCAAAGGCGTATTTTATGATTCTTTCTGAGGCTTTTCGTGTAACAATTTTCACGTCGATTGCCACTTCGTTTTGTTCTGCCCGTTCAAGTGCTCCTCGGATAGGTGTGTAGAGGTCTTCTGTTCCTTCTCTTACTATTACCATGTCGATGTCGCCTGCTTTCTTTCCCGTTAATGGGCAGGGAACGTTTGCTCTTAGTTTGGATGGTCTAACGTTGGCGTATAGGTCAAGTTTTCGTCTTAAAATTCTGTGAACATAAACTATGTGTTCAAATCCTGCTACTCCGGGCATTCCCACAGCGCCAAACAAGATGGCGTCTGAAGCTTTGCATGCTGGGTATGCTTCGTCGGACCATGCTTTTCCTGTTTTTTGGAAGTATTCAAAGCCGCATTCGTATTCTGTAAATTCTAGGTTCAATCCATTTACTGATTCTTGGGCGGCTTTTAGTACTTTAACTGCTTCTGGAATCACTTCTTTACTTATGCCGTCTCCAAGTAAAACAACAATGTCATATTTTTCTGGCATTTACTTCATCTCGTGTATTCTGAATTGTAACGGTTCTATATAATCCCAAGGACTCTTTCAAAAAGCTACCTGTTACCATGCAGTTAATCTTGATGTAACAGCTTTTTGTGCAATTAACTGATTTTTTACCAAACCAAATGCAGAAACCCGCGTTTAGTTAGACGTTCTTTGTAATTATTTTTGTCGTATGGCAATTATTGCAACCGCAACTGCAGTTAACGCCAAAGCAACTGTAACCACTAACAAAATGGTCAACAGACTAATGTTTGCTTCCAACTCTTCTTTAGTAGCATTAAGTTCCTCTATGGTTACTGCTTTTTCGTTTAATATGTCCAGATTTGTTTGCAGTTCTTGAACTGTTTCAGTTAAATCCTCCAAATCTGACACTGTAGCAGATGTAGCATTAAGAACAATCACCTTATACTCCAACTCGGTGACCACATCTTTGAGGGTGTCCATTACTGAATCCAAAGCAGCTATGTCCGCCGAAGTTGCAGTGGTTAAGCTAAGTGACTGTAACATATCTGCCATGTTGTTTGTGACCGTTGCTAACACGCTCAGTGCCGAATTAACATCAGTTATGTTTGTTTGCATGTTTTCCAGCTTATCGTTAAGTTCTTCCAAAGACGCAATAACATCATCAAGAGTTGCTTGACCCTGAACTGTTAACGTGTTTATTGACAAAGTAGCTGAAAGCAATAACGCAACAAAAACTGTTACCGCAACTTTAGACGAACTTTTAGTGTCCATTTTTGTTTCCTCTTAACCGAATATAACCCCTTTATGGTCACATACCGTTCAAAACTTTTGCGTATAAACCACACGCCTGTTTGAAACGTTTAGCTCTGCAACTCGTTCCTTCTTTGCTGTAACAATTTTTTAGCTAAATCTCTAGCATGTTCAGAATAAATCAACCCAACGATTTCATTCCAGTCAAAATTCGGTTTCTTGTTGTAGTGACCAAACTCTTCAGGCGAAAACATAACAAGTTTGTCCGAGTCATACAAAATCTTGAACACCACAGAAGGCTCATCTGGATGGTCGTGATGTGTACGAACAATTTCACAAACAGTGTCAACAAATGTTTGGTCGTAACCAAGTTTCTTTAGAATAGACGCAGCGATTTGCGGACCATCTCTGTATTGCTTTTCGATAGTACTTCCGCCAATATCATGCATAATTATGGAACAAAAAACCAGCTCTTCCAAATCTGTGGGTATCTCAAAATTCTTTGTAGCGATTTCAAACACTCTTCTGGTATGGGGCATACCAAAATCGTTTTTCTTCAAATATGGCTCTGCAAGTTTGAACACTGTCTCGTAGTCCATTTTGTTCCCTACCCTGTTCTTTGTAACAGCATCTAATATTCTGTTTTGTTTTTGATAATGCTTTTTGATAGCGATTACTTTCTGTCAGCAAACCTGTTGTTGCAAGCTATTCTTTTGCGTAGACTTTCAATCCCCACGATTTGAACATTTGAACAAAGTTGGGGCTACTCAATGTTCTGAGTATAGCATAGCCTATTATTGACATCACGATTAGCGTGCTCATTGTAATGCTTATTGTCATGGTTACCGATGCTGGAACCTGTAATCCAAAGATGTCTATTTGGAACTCGAAGAATAGCCAAAGGTAGCTGCCTACAATTGCTCCAATCGGCAACGCGCCAATGGCACATGCCAAAAATTGGCGGTTTCTAAGCAGAAAAACTACTGTTGCTGCGATTAAGTTAGCAAGGGTTCCAAAGATCACATCTTCTACGCCCAAAAAAGCGACCGAGTTAGCAACAAAGCATCCGGCAGTTACACCAACGATTGCTGGCCAACCAAATAGTGCGGCTAATGGAATTAGACAGTCCGCAAGACGTAATTGTATCGGACCTTGACCTGCTGTTCCTAAAATGATGACTAAAACTGCATACAAACTGGTAAAAACTATCGTTAAAGCTATTTCAGTTGTTTTCATTCTGTTTTTAACCTCCCTACTCCGGGATTTTTAATGCGGAACGGGTGGGAGGTACCACCTACCCGCAACTGCAACAAGTTACACAGATCGCTTAAAAACTTTTAGATTAGAAAAAAGGGGTAAGGCACTGCGGATGCAAGTGCTTTTTTGTTGGGGGTTAAGAGTTGTTTTATGTTGTTGGAGGAGGCGGTTGCAACGGTTGAACTGGTTCAGGTTTGATGGAGAAGAATGCGATCGTAAGGAGTATGCCTGCAACCCAGATCAGGATGAAGCCAACAGCGAGAATGGTTAAAACTGCGCCGATTAGTAGTATTAATCCAGTTGTTCCAAAGAGTCCAACATTTGTCTTTTTGGCAAGTGAATCCAAGGATTTCTTGTAGAATATTGATGCTATAACAGCGAACACAAAAAGTATGACTGCTCCAATTAAGACCGTTGAGATGCTGTTCCAGATCGTATCAAAGTTAGTTAACTGTGTCCAATCCATGTTGGCTATTGCTGAGGGGTCTGTGCTCAATGTTTCCCAGTCAGTGCCAAAATCCATTAAAAACGATCCTGCTGCAATAATTATGGTTGCTATAAACGCTATCACGCCGATTATTGTTAAAATAACGCCGTAAAGTGTGTTGTTGAATATGCCGCCTTCGCTGTAGTGGTCAGCTAATCCTTTCATTGCTATTAAAACAAGAATTAAGCCGACAAGCCATAGTATGCCTGTGAATAAGCCGCCTGCATAGCCTGCAACTGGGGTGATTACCATCAGTAATGCTCCTACACCGCCTAGAGTCTTGTTTGTTTCTAGGGTCATCAAAACACCACGAGTTGTCGTTTCTATGGTTTAAAATAAAAGCTTTTCTAATTCAAGATTTTTTGTTGTTTTTATAATTAATCTTTTGTGTGTGAAGAGATGTAAAACAAATAAATATACAGCAAAATCTATTGTTAGTCCAATATGGTGCAACGTTTTCATGTTGAGTGGTGTGAACCGAAAAACAACGCATTACCGCCAGAAATTGAGTGTGCGTGCTAGGCAACGGGTTAACGAAGTCGTTGCATGTTTGAAACTAGCTGGACATGACCCTGAAACTGGGTTACTGCTCGATTTGGGGTGCGGTTGGGGACATATTCATAGATGCCTTTTGGAAAGAGGAATTGAAGCTGTTGGTGTAGAACTTAACCGAGAAGTTCTTCATCGTGCGAAAAAACATGTTCCAAAGGGGTCTTTTGTTTTAGCTGATGGCTGTAATCTGCCTTTTGTATCTGAGTGTTTTACTACCGTAATTTCAAATGACGTTTTAGAACACGTTCCTTACAGTCTTGCAAATCCACTATTGAGTGATGTCCACAGAACCCTTAAAGAAAATGGACGGTTTTACATCAGTGTTGCAAATAAATATCAGATTAATGAGCCTCATACCCTCATTCCTTTTTTAACTTGGTTTCCTAGGCCATGCTGGAATTCGATTCATAAATTTGTTCGAAAAGCTCCACTTTCAGAGGAGTACTACCCCTACACACTAACTATGTTGAAGGGGTGTTGCCGCCAAACAGATTTTTCTTATACTGATTTCACTTGGGTGTATGCTTCAAAAAAGATATCAAAACTTGATTACATCGGTAATCCAGCAGTCAAGAAGGTTGCTAAAGCCCTCAAAAAATTTGGGCTTACTAGGTGTGCTCAAATTGTTGCAGAAAAGGTTAGTATCATCGTTTTTGTTTGTACTAAAAAGTAACAAGACCCCAACAACCTAACTGGATACGCGACTGTTGGTTGTTTACTTATGTCACCAGTTGTTTTAAGGAGTTTATTTTATTAGCTCACAGCCTTATACACCTGTTACAACATTAAAAAAACATTAAGTGATTGAGTTGAAGTTCAATTTACCTGTATTTTTTGTTGCTTTCTTGTTTTCTTTAGCGGTTGGGGTGATAAAAGACCCCATTATCGAGTACGTTTTGCAACAGAGCACGACGTTTGGGCAATGGGTCGCCTTCAGTGACTATCTTTCTTCAGTTCATGGTTTGATTATTCTGTGTGTCAGCCCACTGCTGGTTTTTGTGTTCTTTTATTACCTTGGCAAAAGAATTGACCTTACTACCGACTTCTTACCTGTTGTTGGTCCCCTTTTCTTTGCAAGCTGGATTGGGCATTCAGTTGCTTACCTTGTAATGCGCCTTTTGTACCCCGGTGCACCGCTGTTTTTACTCATAACTTCTGCTGACTACATCAACGCAACAATTCAAGTGGTTATTTTCAACGCCTTTTCAATAGAATTCTTTGCCGCGTTAAGTGCCTTGTGTATTGCGCATTTTTTGAATCAAAAACCTAAACCTGATACTCAATAGGCTTCGCTAGAAGATTCAAAAATTAAAAGAAAATAGAATAGAAAAATTGTTTGGTTTTTTTGTTAACTTTGCTACGGTCCAGTGAATCCGCATTTTGGACAGCGATAATTTCTTCCGAACTGCCGGCATTTGGCGCAACGCCAGATAAGTATTTCTCCGCAGTTGGGGCAATTAGATTTTGTTGCATCTTCTCCCGGAGGAATAGTTCGGTTACATGACATACACTTGGGCATAACGATGTTTACTCTCTCGCTCACAGCAACACCTCAGGGAAACTTGGATATAACCACTGCCTCTTATATATGCTATCTTTTAATTCTTTTCCAGTGCTATAGTAAAATCATTGGCTGAACAAAAGAGGAAGAGACGTGAAGAAAAAACCTGACATCGTTGTAGTCGGAGGAGGACCCTGCGGCTCATACTCAGCATATACAGCCGCCAAATTAGGTGCTGAAGTGCTGGTTTGCGAAGAGCATGAAGAGATAGGAGTTCCTAAGCACTGCGC
>PIXT01000142.1 GCA_003096235.1 Candidatus Bathyarchaeum sp.
CATATTAGGAGACTAATAACAGAATATTGTTGAAAATTAGGCTTTTTTCAGATTTTGTCTTCAGAAAACTAAGCAGTTGCCCATTTGTGTTGTATTACTTTAACCGACTCACTTTCAAATGTAAGCCACACGTTTTGACCAATTTCAAGATTTTTTTCAACAAAAAAACGTTTAGTCATAAGAGCTTGAAACGGTAATCCAGCATCCACCAGTAACGAAACATTAGGTCCTTGATCCACAAATTCGATAATAGTTCCCTTCAAAACATTAATGGCGTTATCTCGTATCTGCGAAAAGTGTATGTTGATTTCCTCAGGTCTGATGGCAACAATACATTCAGACGTGTTCACATCTTCTGAGACTTTAATTCTAACCCCTTCTACACTTACAACCGAAAAAGAACCCTGTTTCTCCACAACTTGAGCCTTGAAAACATTTTCATAACCCAGAAACTTTGCCACAAACTCGGTTTTAGGGTTTGCAAAAATCTCTTTCGGCTTTCCAACTTGCACGATTTCTCCAGACCTTATCACTGCCATTTTATTGCCTAAACTAAAACCTTCAACTTGATTGTGGGTTACATGAATTATTGTTATTCCATTTCTGCTAATTCGTTTCAATTCTCTTTTGACTTCACGAGCTGTTTCTGGGTCTATCGCAGTTAAAGGCTCATCAAGTAGTATCGTTTTGGGTTTTGTTGCAAGTACTCGTGCAAGGGCAACTTTTTGTTTTTCTCCACCACTCAAAGTCGCAGGTCTGCGGTGTTGTATTGCTTCAAGCCCTGTAAACTCAAGAATCTGATTGATTATCTGATTGCGTTCAGTTTTTTCGGTTCCTCTCATTTTAAGACCAAACTCGATGTTTTGGCGAATATTCATGTGAGGAAAAAGAACACATTTTTGTGAAACATAGCCAATGTTCCGTTTTTCTGGGGGAGCGTCTGTTATGTTTACGCCGTCTAGAAAAATTTTTCCTTCATCTGGTCTATGAAAACCCATTATTGTTTCAAGAAGAAGAGTTTTGCCTGCTCCTGTAGGACCAACAATGATGAAATAATCGCCATTCTCAATCTTCAATTCAACATTTTTCAGCTCGAATTTACCCCAAGTTTTTGAGACCCTTTCAAGTTCAATCACCATTTTTCACCTCTAACTTCGATACACAGGCTTTGTAGGTTTAGCAACTGTAACTCTGAAAACTACAAGAATTATTATTGCAAGCAAAATCAACAGCCCATTAATTGGCAGCGCAGCGGTCAAGCCTTGACTAACAAAAACATCATACAGATGGACAGGAGCCGTTTTTGGAAAGTACGCAATTAACACAACTGCCCCGAACTCGCTTACTGCGCGTGCCCATGTAAGCAGGCAACCCGTTAATATTCCTCTGGATGCCAACGGAAAAGTTATGTTCGCAAAAACTTTGAATCTGGTTGCTCCTAAACTTCTGCCAATTTTTTCCATCTCGGGGTCTATAGACATGAATGCTTCTTGGGCACTTCTAACCATGAATGGTGCACTGACAAAAGCCATAGCTATAACTATGCCCCACACTGTGTCAACAAATGAGATTCCTAACATCGAAAACGCTGCGCCAATGGGATTGTCTGGTCTAAAGACAAACAGTAACGCTATACCTGCAGTGTTGTGGGGAATCAGAATGGGTACATCAATAAGCGAATCAAGAACGTTCTTGCCTGGAAATGTGTTGCGAACAAACAGGTAAGCAAAAGGAACCCCTAAAACAAACATGAACCCTGTTGCCAAAAAGGCACAGTAAAAACTCATCCATATCGAATTAAGTGTTCTGCCGTCCATTAAAACATCTAACATGCCAGAAGCCGAGCTCCCCAACGCGCTGAATATGGGAACCACCAAAAACAGAACCAGAGTTGCACCTAAAACAAAAGATGCCACGATGAATGGCGATTTTTCTTTTAGCCAAACCAAACTTTTCGCCCCCTCATCTGATTAACTCTGAAACCTGTTAACCCCTTAAGGCTCTAGAACAACCAGCGACTTCAGGCTTTCTGGAACCGCTCCAAGATTGTCTGTGAACGATGGACTGAAAACAGGGTGATGCGCCAACTCAAAGTCATGTTTTCCAGTTCCATCTAACAAGAATTCAAGAAACTTCTCTGCTAAATCTGGATGAGGCGCATTTTTGGGTATTGTTACCCCATAGTATATGTTTTCGCCTGTCCTGTCAAGTGAAATTGTTGCAAACCGCTGATGCTCATATATCACTTCAACTTTCTCGTAGACATTTTGGTGTTGAGGCGAACCCATGTTAACTTCGTCAGGAAGTTCAATGTAATTAAAGCCATACTGAAGTGCATTACTAAGATAAATCAAACAATAGTCAAGGTGACCAGAATCCAGCAAAGCCGTCAAGTCTACTTCACTTGTCCGCAACTTCAGTTTGTCTCCTTTTGGATTCTGCACTTCCGGCACAATAATTGTGTAAGCTTCCCCATTAGCAATCGAGTTTATGGGCGGACTCAAGTTTGCACTAATCAGGTCATGAAACAGATGTGGAGCATCATAATAGTTTTCGGCTAACTGAATCGCAGTTATTGCACGATAGCCAATTGAAGCCACCTGCGGATTGCCCAACCCCAACGTTACTTCAGGTCGAACCAAAACCGAGTACCAATTATCCGCGTTAATTTCATCAGCGTACATGCTGTTGTCGGTGTACGCCAAAACAAGACGGTTAGTTGCAAAACGGATATAATAATCAGCAAAACTTTCGTCACTGTCAGGGATTTTCGTATCATACATCATAACAGGTATCAACCCGTAATCTGCAACGAAAAGCAAATCGTTGTTTTGACCCAGCTCTGTAACATGCCGTATGACCTGTATTGTTCCATGCCCCTCAATTTGCACGTCAACATTAGGATAAGCAGTCTCAAAATCTTCCTCCACACTCGCAAACGGAAACTGAAGACTTGTCGCACAATGAATTCTAAGAGTTTGCTTAGGCTGATTCACAAAAACGTAGTTTACCACAAAAAAATAGGTGGATGCGAGCAGAACCACTACGGCGATTACTGCAACTGCAATGTGTATTCGCTTCAATGTTGGCTCATTGTCCTTTATGTTTCTGTAGCTTGTGAGATGATTTCGATTTTAACTGCAAACTTTGCCCACACATTTCCAGAGGTAATAACGCCTTCAGGTCCAACCACCGCAATCCTTAGCAGTCCAGTGTCTTCGGGCAGAACTGTTCCGTTCAGATGGTAAGCAACAATCATGGTCAACGTTTGATTAGCCTCCACAGGATTTCCATTCATGTCATAGGTAGCTATGCTTTGCCCATTCATTTGCTCATACATGATGGTTGAAGTGTAATCGTCGGAAGCAGTAACCTTAACTGTATCACCACTTGAAACACCGCCAACCAAATCACAAAGAGTCAAGATGGGAACACCCGTGTACGTGCCAAAGTTTTTGATTGACCCACTGTTTGATCGAGTTCCCCCATCCGCCGTATAAGAAGACAGACCCGCTATGTCCGTTGAACGCAAAACAACTTCAGTGCCATTAGCAGCTACAATAGTTAGACTTGTCTCCGCCGAAAGGGGCATTATTTCAATTTGTGCAACGCCTTTGATTGACTCTTTCTTTGATAGGTCATGTCCTGTTAGTTTTACAGGCCAACTGGACCCAGATAACGCTTCATCATTTATCATGTCTGCAACAAAGATGTCTGAGTTTTCTTCAATC
>PIXT01000143.1 GCA_003096235.1 Candidatus Bathyarchaeum sp.
AACTCGGCCAAATCTTTATTGATTTTGCTCATAGACTGCGTTCTCCTCACACGAAGAGTCTTACTAGGAAATTAGGTTAAATTAACTATATTAAAAACTGGTTTATTTATTATCTTTTGTTAAGTTGATAGTTTGATATTGCAGTCATGATTCTGTAACGCAGTTGATTTGAAGTGCCTTTTTTAATGAAAAAACCTCTATCAACCAAGCGCGAAAGATAGGTTGAAACAGTACTTAGTTGAATTGGTTCATTAAACTGTTTTTCATAAGACTCCTGAAGTTCTTTTGAAGAAAACCAGCCCACAGGAAAATTTTTCTCTGCAACTATACGAACTTTTTCGATTTTAGGTATTTCAGAAGCTGGACGTTTTGTTCCATCATTTACGCTCGGTGTACCACCCAAAAGTTCCACAAGGTCAAGTAGGCGAAGAGCCTTATCTCTAGTAACTTGACCTTCAAAGGTTATTGTGTATCGATCTCCACCATTGAATATCTCTACACGCATTTTTTTGGTAGGCATACGTACACCAGTTAGTAAATGGTGTTCACTATTAACATATTCACAAGTTATAGGTATTTCGGTAGGTTTTGTGAAGTGAAAAACAATAAAAATAGCTTTAAAACGCTAAAGATTTGTTTTTTGCAATTATTTAGCTTCACAAGCTTCACAATACTTGTTATTTCCAAAAAGCTAAACAAGTATTCCATGAACTTAATTTTCCAGTAGAAACCAAGGGGTTCAACCGTTACGTGTTAAGTGGCACAATTCAGGTTATTTTTGAAAACAATGACTGAAAAACGTACAATTTGGTAATAAATTTCACAGATGTTCACAGCCGAGTTAACAAATGGGCTATTGGGTAAAATAAGAAAGACTCTTCGTGAATTAACAAGTTGTACGTATTTTGAAAGACAGACAGGTCTCCGACCCCTTAGTTTCCATTGTAACAAAGAAGTGAAGTGAGAATTCATATTCAGCCTTAAAGTAAAAAAATTGTAGAATTAAGTCTAGTTTTTTTGATGACTAATACTAAATACTAACTTCTAACATAATTTCAACGGGATTCTTTTCAACAATAATATTTCCTTCGAAAATATTGATTCTTTTTTTAACTAAACCCCACAAACACCTTACTTTCTCCACCAGAAATACAGGGGTGAGCGCCCTAAAAAAACAATCTTTCGTAACAACAAACACCTTAAAACAATTTTTATACTGAAAGTTCTATTTCCCTTTAGCTTTTTTTGCAATTTGTCTATTTTTTTTTATGATAGTTCTTATCTACTGGAAAACCAATCGAGGCAATATCTTCACTGTCTTTAGAGGAGCCTACCAAACTGAACAAAATAAACACCCTTGACGATGTTTTCGACCGGTTTCTTAGTAGCACCCACATTTTTAAAAACAGAGAAGTCCTACGACACGATTACATTCCCGAAAAACTTCCACACAGAGATAAGCAAATACACTGTTTAGGTGGAATTGTTGCTCCTGTACTTCGAGGCTCTCCATGCTCAAACGCGTTTATTTATGGAAAAACTGGAACAGGAAAAACAGCCGTAACTAAATATGTTTTAAAAAAACTTTCGTCCAAAGCAGAGCAATTAGGCGCATCTATCGGAGTATGTTATGTAAACTGTCGGTTAGCTGGAACAGAATACCGCGTTCTTTCAAGTTTATGTGAAGCTTTAGACGTTAAAGTTCCTTTTACTGGTTTGGCTCTTGGAGAAGTTTTTGACCGGTTCAAAGCTGGATTAGATTCACAAAAGAAAATTTTCATTGTTGTACTTGACGAGATAGATGCTTTGATAAAAGTTCGAGGCGATACCCTTCTTTACGAACTGACCCGAGTTAATGAGACTCTTCGTCACGGTAGAACATCCATAATAGGAATTTCAAACGACCTTAGATTCAAAGAATTTTTAGACCCCCGTGTTTTAAGTTCACTCAGTGAAGAAGAAATAGTTTTCAGACCGTACGATGCAGCAGAGCTTCAAGATATACTGTGGAGACGGGCGCAAATTGCTTTTTCACAGGGTGCACTTCTTGACAGTGCAGTAGCTTTGTGTGCTGCGTTAGCCGCTGCTGAACACGGTGATGCAAGACGCGCTTTGGACCTTCTTCGAGTGGCTGGCGAACTCGCGGAACGTGATGGTGCAGACTGTGTTAGCGAAGAAAACGTTCGTCAGGCCGAAAAACGTGTAGAACATGACCGCATTGTAGAAGTTTTAGAAAACCTTCCAGTGCACTCCAAACTAGTGCTGTGTAGCGTTTATCTTCTGGGTAAAACAAAAGTTAGTTACACAATAACCGGTGACATATACGGAATATACTGTGAACTTTGTGAACAATCTGGTGTTTCTAGTCTAACTCAACGACGAGTAAGCGGTTTAATTAGTGAATTAGATATGGTTGGTTTATTAAATGCACGAGTTGTGAGCATGGGTAGACACGGTCGGACAAAGAAGATTCGTTTGGGGATTGGTCGTAGTCTTGTTAGAAACGTGTTTAATAACAGTGACCGTTTTCGGGATCTGTTAGGTTATGTTCCACACTGTTTTGCAGAAGCTTAATTCCTTTCGAACTTTTTCACCAATTATCTGTGAAATCTATTGACGAAATTTTTGACGTTTGAAGATTAACTATTGGTAAGATTCCTGGAGTGGGAACCAATCCCATTTTTTGTTGAAAATCTGTTTGGTCTTGCCATGCCCCAGAATTCACTATTAATGTTCCCCTGTAACTATTACATTTTAAAATGTGAACATGCCCCGCATGTAGTATATCTGGGACTCGTTCTATAACCATGAAATCCCGTTTTTCTGGTGCGATTGGAGTTCTTTCACCATAAATTGGTGCTAGATGCCTGCCCTGCAGCAAAAGTTTCATCGATTTATCTGGAGTATCAAAGCTGACGTTTGGCGCAACACCTGCTACGTCGTCTAAACTGCGTCCGTGAAAAACAAGTAATTCAACTCCGTGGAGGCTCAATGTGGATGGGTTTCCCAGTGAATGTATTTTTCGGGCTTCGTGTAGGGGTTCTGCGTATTCTTTAGGTATCGCAGGTTGAGGTAACGCTTTTCTTGATGCATCGTGGTTGCCTGGAATGATTATTACTTCTATATGTTCGGGGACTTGTTCAAGTAGCTTTGCAGCTTCTTGATATTGTTCGTATATATCTGCAATTTTTAGGCTTTCCAATTGATCTGGATAAATTCCTATACCGTCTACGATGTCTCCTGCTACTACCAAATATTTGATATGCCCTGCGATTTCTCTTATTTTATCGTTGCCGTATTTTCCTTGTAGCCAAAGCAAAAATCTGTTGAATTCTTTTTCCATAAATTTGTCGCTGCCAACATGAATATCTGACATCAGTGCTGCATAAACTGGGATTGGTGCTCTGTGGGGCGTTTTTTGTGGTATTTCTGGTAAAATAAAATCTTTTGCTATAATTAGATCGTTGTTTCCTTTTATGCCCTTTATACAGACAACTTGGTCTGAGAGTATTGATCGCGCTTTTTCAATGATTTCGTTTTCTACGTTTGAAGACACAAGCACGGTCGCAGTTGCTTCTAAATCTTCAACTCTCACGAAGAGTCTATCTTTAGATTCGATTTTTTCTGTAACCATTCCGATGATGTTGACTTTTGTTTTAACTGGCAACTTCAATGCCGATGATATCGACACTGCATCTTTGACATCTAACCTTTTTCTAAGAACTTTTGTTAACCTCTCAAAGCGATCTTGAAAATACTCTAAATATTCGTTAATTGTACCTGTTGTGCATATTTTTTTGGTTGGATCCAAAATTACTTTCAAATCGTCATCAACATCTTTGGCGTAAGGTCGGAAAGTCTTTCTTGATGCAGAACTGGTTAAAGACGAGTTGGACCTGAACTCCGTTTCTTCTTGGACACAGGGCTCTTTTTTCATCTCTTCCAGAAACCCACGATCTATAAACAACGGTTTTTGAGGCAAGTCTTTGATTTTTTTTACAGCCTCTTGTACTATAAAGAGAGGGTCCTCTGTTTTGGATAATGTGTTTAAGAATTCGAAAGCCTCTTTGTCCAGTTGGTATCCTGATTCTATTGTGAAGGAAACAGCTTTTTGTAGCCTTTCGCCTTCACTCATACTGTTTTCCTCGTTTGCTTCCCTCTGTTGAAAACGTATTATGTGTTTGGTGGCTATTAATCCTGTCTAAAAGAATATTTTTGCTCTGGTCTACTGCATGTAAATATCTATACCTGTTAGGATTTTTTCTTTTATTTTAGAATTTTTTGCTCAACTCTTAATAATGTGCCCTACTTTAAACTAATTTAATAATTGCATGAGGATTCAAAGATGGACCTCCGCAAAATTCAAAAAACTAGTGGTGGAACCTTTTTTGTGTGCCTTCCCAAGTCTTGGGCTGAACGAAACGGCCTTAACCGAGGGGCTGTTGTTTCAGTAAACGAGACTGCTGACGGCTCACTTTTAATTAATCCCAAATATAATGTAGAACACACTCCTCAGGTTGCTACTATTACTCCGTCTTCGTTGCTTGATCGGGTGATTATTGAGAAATATTTGTTGGGCTACGACGTTATACACGTTCAAGCAAAAGACAGAATAAGTCCTCTCGACCGTGAACGAGTAAAACAGGCGTCAAGCCGTTTGATTGGACTTGAAATTGTTGAAGAAAATCACTCAAAAATTGTGATGCAATCCCTTTTGGAGCCTTCTACTTTTCCTCCACAAAAAATTCTTCGACGAGAATATTCTATCGTTTCTGGAATACACCGAGACGCCATAACCGCTCTTATCGAAGGTGATGTGGAATTAGCCAAAAACGTAGTTGCAAGAGACAATGAAGTAAATCGCCTGTACTTCCTTTTAGTGCGAATTCTACGAACAGTTATCCAAAACCCTGGACTGAGCGAAAAACTTGGAATTTTACCAATAGATTGTCTAGATTACCGCTTAGCCGCAAATCTGGTAGAATCTATTGGTGACCATTCTGCTTCTATCGGAGAGACCGTGATAACCCTAAAAGGCATAAAAATTGATGACAAAGTTTCGAAACTTATTATGAAGTTGCACAAAATTGCTTATGATTCTCACGAAAACGCAATAAGCTCAGTGTTCTCGCATGATGTATCTGTTGCCGAATCAGTGCGCTCCGAGCGCGTAAATATTGAAGCTGTGTTTCATGAAATTGAAACTGCCATTCTTGACCTTCCTGCAGAAGTTGGGCGCCATCTTCTTGCGGTTGCGTCTTCTATACGTCGAATCTACGACAACAGTTTAGATATAGCTGACCTTGTTATGCCAAAACTTCCGTAATATGTTTAAATTATGGAACGGTTAAGCCTTTCAAAGTAGTGTGGCAGAATGGAAGAAAAGGAATTAATCGACAAAATAAACAAACTCAAAAAAGAAAAAAACGCCGTTATTTTGTCACATGTCTACCAACGGCCAGAAATATACAAAGTTGCAGATTTTATTGGCGACTCGTACGGCTTAAGCAAAAAAGCCACACAAACAACCACAGAAATCATCGTTTTTTGTGGCGTTGACTTCATGGCTGAGTCAGCTTATATTTTAAACCCAACAAAAACCGTTTTGATTCCAACCAAACTAGCGAACTGCCCAATGGCAGCCATGGTTGATGTTGAAGGTTTACGAAAACTAAAGAAAAAACATCCCAAAGCGGCTGTTGTAAGTTATGTTAACACCACTGCAGCTGTTAAAGCTGAATCAGATATCTGTTGCACAAGCGCAAACGCAGTACAAGTTGTTAATTCTTTAGATGAGGACGAAGTAATTTTTGTTCCAGATTCTAACTTGGCAAATTACGTGATGAGGCACACAAAAAAGAAGATTATTCCTTGGAATGGATGGTGTTATGTTCACAACAAATTTTCTGCAAAAGGACTTGCCCAAGCAAAAACACTGCACCTTAACGCCAAAGTGTTAGTTCATCCTGAATGCAAACCCGACGTTGTGGACTTGGCTGACGAAGTTTTTAGCACAACTGGAATGATAACCTACGTAAAACAAAGCCCCAACAACACATTCATTATTGCAACAGAAATCGGCGTAGTAGAACGGTTAAGGCTCATGTTTCCAGAAAAAATCTTTTATCAAGCACCACCAGGAGGAACCTGTCTTCAGATGAAAAAAATTACTTTGGACCTTGTTTTAGACTCTTTAGAAAAGGAGCAGTTTAAAGTCACGGTTCCAGAAGATATAAGGGTCAGAGCGAAAAAGGCTCTGGACAGAATGTTGAATGTGGCTTGACGTCTTGGACCGGCAAAAACTT